>CAYNPQ010000012.1:46331-51185 GCA_964399065.1 uncultured Treponemataceae bacterium
GAAGAGCCAGGGGGCGCCGATGGAGCACCAGGCGCCGACGGCCGCGTAGCGGATGAAGCGCACCAGGCGGTCGGAGCCGAGGCTCCCGAGGAAGAGCTTGGGGCCGAAGTACACGATGGCCACGGTCGCGAGTCCGAAGGCGAAGCGGAGGAGCCGCTTCGCCCAGGGGCCGCCGGCCGAGAAGGGCGCGGCCTTCGGCGCGTAGGCCAGGCCCGCGGCGAAGCCGAGGAAGACGCCGGCGAGGGAGGTGTCGCCCGCGTAGAGCGCGTTCATCGCGAGGGCCGCCGCCGCCGCGAGGGCGATCTTCAGCGTGGGCCTGAGCTTCGAGATCGTCGCCTCGGCCCTCTCGCCCAAAAGGAGATCGGCGCCGACGAAGAGCGCGCCGAGGGCCCAGCCGAGGAAGAGGTCGGTCGGGAAGTGCACGCCGAGGTAGACCCGCGAGAGGCCCACGACGAGGGGAAGGGCGAGGGCGAGGACGAGGCCCCAGGGCTTCTTGAAGAAGCGCGCGGCCAGGCCCCAGAAGGTCGCGGAGCCCTGGGCGTGGCCCGAGGGCAGTCCGTAGCTCGTCTCGCTCGCGAGGCCCAGGGTCGGGTCGAGCTGGAAGGGCCGCGGCTGGGCGAAGACGACCTTGAGCCAGGAATTGCAGAAGCTCGAGGCGAGGAACACGAGGCCGAGCCTCGTCGCCCGCCGCTTGTCGACGCACCAATAGAGCAGGGGAAGGGCGGCGAGATAGAAGTACTCCGTGCCGAGGAAGGTGACCGCCTTCATGGCGGCGGTGAGGCCCGGGCTCGCGGCGCGCTGGAAAAGGCGCACCACGTCGAGGCCCCACGCGAGGATGTCGCTCATCTCGTTCCTCCTCCCTCCACTGTACCGTCCGGCGGAGAGGCGCCGCAAGCGCCGCCGCCTTGACGAGGGAGGGCGCGCGTAGTAGAAACGTCGAGTCCGGCCGGCATGGTGAAATGGCATACACGGCAGACTCAAAATCTGCTGCCAGCGATGGCTTGAGGGTTCAAGTCCCTCTGCCGGCATCCCTTCGCCCTCGTCCGGCCCCGGCGCGGGGCGAACGATAGCCCGCCCGCCCCCGTCCTGCTATAGTCGGGGGGTGGACGACTATCGTTGCCGCCCCGGATGCGCCGCCTGCTGCATCGCCCCCTCGATATCTTCACCGATCCCCGGCATGCCCGAGGGAAAGCCCGCGGGGGTCCCCTGCGTCCATCTGGACGAGGCCGGACTCTGCAGGATCTACGGCCTGCCCGGGCGCCCGCGGTCTGCGCCTCGCTCAAGGCCGAGCCGGGGATGTGCGGCTCCTCCCGGGAGGAGGCCCTGGCCAACCTCGCCCGCCTCGAGGACGAGACGGCCCCCGAATCCCGGAAATGACGACGGCCGTCCGCGAGGGACGGCCGCCAGCGGTTCCGTGAATCCGATCAGCGGTAGAAGGTCAGGTAGAAGCGCGTCACCCCGCCTCCCCAATCGACATAGTCGTCGTCGGCCGAGACGCCGAAGGCGTACTCCGCGGCCAAGGACAGTTTGGGCAGGAGGGCGTATTCGGCTCCAAGCCTTGCGCCGGCGGAAAAGCAATCCTCGTTGAGCGAGGAGCCGGAATCGAAGCTCGTCTTCCTGATCCCCAAGCCGAGGTAACCGCCCGTGTAGAAGGCGACCGGACCGCTCTTGAAGAGAGTATAGGACAACTCCGGCCGCAGGGCGAAGCGGAAGACCGAGTATCCCTTCACGGAGTCCGAGGAACCGCCGAGGTAGAGTCCGATCCCGAGTCCGAGGCCGTCGGCGATATAGTACTTGCCGCCGATCGCGGCTCCCGCGGACCTGCCGGGGAAGTCGACGACCACGCCGTCGACGTAGAATCCGTCCAGATCGAACTGGAGCCCCAAGGAGCCCTTGGCGTCGATGACCGCGTTCTGCGCGGCCGCCGCCGTCGTCATGGCGAGGGCGACGATGAGCGCGATGGCTGTTTTCCGCATGTTGTACCTCCGATCCTGCGATGCGCAACACTCAACGAGGATGCGGGACGGGTATAGCATGACTTGTAGGACAAGTGGAAGCAAAAAGAGATACAGTGTATAAAAACTACGAGCTCCCGAAGGATGTCGTCTTCGCCTGCCACGGCCGCCCCCATATTGCGCCTCCGGCCGCGATGCTCCAGACTGGACCTGTGCGCAAGGAGGAGCCATGAATAAATCCAGGAAGGCCTTGGCGCTCGTCGCCGTCGTCGCCCTCTCCCTCGTCCTCTGTCTCGCCGCCTTCGCCGCCCTCGCTACCTGCGCCGCCGCGCCCGGCAGGCCCTCGATCGCCGGCGCGCCCCAGGAACAGTCCCCGGCCAAGGACATGAAGCTCGCGCCGCCCTCGCCGGCCATGGCCATGGCCGCCCCCGCCGCGCCGCCTCCCGGGATCGCCGCCCTGTCGGCGCCTCCCGCCGCCGAGGTGGAGCCCCCGGCCGGAGTCTCCTCCGAGGAGTACAAGCGCGTCGAGGAGAACCCCTTCAAGAAGGCCGCGGACGACGCGGTCTCGACCTTCGCCGTCGACGTCGACACCGCCGCGTACGCGAACGTCAGGCGCTTCCTCAGGGAGGGGCGCCTGCCCGAGCGCGACGCGGTGCGCATCGAGGAGCTCGTGAACTACTTCGACTACGGCTGGAAGGAGCCCTCGGGCGGCGCGCCCGTCGCGATCACGACCGAGGCCGCCTCCTGCCCCTGGGCCCCCTCGCACCGCCTGGTCGCGATCGGCCTCCGCACGAAGAGCGTCTCGGCGGACAACCTGCCGCCGGCCAACCTCGTCTTCCTCGTCGACAGCTCCGGCTCGATGTCGAGTCCCGACAAGCTCCCCCTCGTGAAGCGGGCCTTCGGCCTCCTCGCCGAGACCCTCCGCTCCCAGGACCGCGTCTCCATCGTCGCCTACGCGGGCTCGGCCGGCCTCGTCCTCCCGCCCACCCCGGGAAGCGACAAGGCGAGCATCCTCGCGGCCCTCGAGGAGCTCTCGGCGGGCGGCAGCACGGCCGGGGGCGCCGGCATCGTCCTCGCCTACGAGACGGCGCTGAAGAATTTCCGGAAGGGCGGGAACAACCGCGTCATCCTCGCCACCGACGGCGACTTCAACGTCGGCGCCTCGAGCGACGAGGCCCTCGTCGACTTGATAACCTCGTACCGGAACAAGGGCGTGTTCCTCTCCGTCCTCGGCTTCGGCACGGGCAACTTCAAGGACGCCAAGATGGAGGCCCTCGCCGACAAGGGCAACGGCAACTTCGGCTACATCGACTCGATCGGCGAGGCCCGCAAGCTCCTCGTCGAGCAGATGGGCGCGACCCTCCTCGCCGTGGCCAAGGACGTCAAGGTCCAGGTCGAGTTCGACAAGGCGGCCGTGGCCTCCTGGCGCCTGATAGGCTACGAGAACCGCCTCCTCGCCGCCCGGGACTTCGCCGACGACACCAAGGACGCCGGCGAGATGGGCGCGGGGCACCGCGTCACCGCGTTGTACGAAATAGAGCCCGTCGCCGGGGCCCGGGAGCTCGGCCAGGTGCGCGTCCGCTACAAGAAGCCGGCCGAGGACCAGAGCTCCCTCATCGAGCAGCCCCTCGCGGACGGGGGCGCCGGCTACGCGGCGGCCTCCGCGGACCTGCGCTTCGCGGCGGCCGTCGCCGCCTACGGCATGCTCCTCAGGCAGTCGCCGCACAAGGGGAGCGCCGACTGGCGCATGGTGTCGGAGCTCGCCCGCCCCGCGGCCGCCGGCGACTCCTCGGGCCGCCGGGCCGAATTCCTCGAACTCGTCGACCTCGCGTCGAAGCTCTCGAAGTAAGGAGAACCACGGATGGACATCGACCAGAAGCTCGTCGACCGCGCGGTCGAGCACGCCCTCGCCCTCTGCCGCGTGCCGAGCCCGACCGGCTACACGAAGGAGGCCGAGGCCTACGTCGAGGCCGCCCTCGCGAAGGCGGGATTCGCGCCGAGCAAGACCGCCAAGGGCTCGGTGCTCTGCCGCCTCGCCGGCTCGGGCAGGCCCCTCGTCCTCGCCGCCCATATAGACACGTTGGGCGCCGTCGTCCGCGCCGTCAAGGAGAACGGGAGGCTCCGCTACTCCCGCATCGGCGGCTATCCCGACCTCAACCTCGTGACCGAGACCTGCGTCCTGCACTCGCGCTCGGGCAGGAGCTTCACCGGCACCTTCCAGCCGGTCGAGGCCTCATCGCACGTGAACAAGAAGCTCGGCGAGGGCAAGATGACCGACGAGAACGTCGAGATCCTCCTCGACGAGGTCGTCCGCAAGCGGGACGAGGTCCTCGCCCTCGGCGTCGCGCCGGGCGACATCGTCTCCATCGACGCGCGGCCCGTCCTCACCCCGAGCGGCTTCCTCAAGAGCCGCCACCTCGACGACAAGGCATCGGCCGGCATCCTGCTCGCCCTCGCCGAGGGTATCGCCTCGGGCGCGATCGAGCCCGCCCGCGAGACCTGGCTCCTCTTCACCACCTACGAGGAGGTCGGCCACGGCGGCGCGGTCCTCCCGCCCGGGGTCGAGGACATCGTCAGCGTCGACATGGGCGCGGTGGGCGAGGACCTCGGCTGCGACGAGTACAAGGTCTCGATCTGCGCCAAGGACTCGGCCGGCCCCTGCGACTGGGACCTCACCAACGCCCTCATCGACGCGGCCAAGGCCGCCGGCTGCGACTACGCCGTCGACGTCTACCCCGAGTACAGCGCGGACGCCGACGTCGCCCTGCGCTCGGGCCACGACATACGGCACGCCATCGTCGGGCCCGGCGTCTACGCGAGCCACGGCTATGAGCGGACTCATACGGCCGCGATGGCCAACAGCCTCGCCCTCCTCGCCGCCTTCCTGAGGCGCTGAGCG
>CAYNPQ010000013.1:0-16369 GCA_964399065.1 uncultured Treponemataceae bacterium
ACGATCAAGGAGAAGATCGAGTACAAGGGCATGAAGGACGTCGAGGTGAAGTTCCCCCTCATCGAGGACATCACCATGGAGGTCGCCAAGGCCTACGGGATGATCCAGCCGGGAGAGGCCGCGACCAAGGCCGTGCGCGCCGTCTTCGTCATCGACCCCAAGGGGATGATCCGGGCGATCATCTACTATCCCCTCTCAATGGGCCGCAACTTCGACGAGCTCCTCCGCGTCGTCCAGGCCCTCAAGACCGCGGACGCCTTCTCCATCGCCACTCCGGCGGACTGGCGCCCCGGCGACGATGTCATCGTCCCGACCGCGGGCTCCTGCGGCGTCGCCAAGAGCCGCATGGACGGGAAGGAGGAGGGCGTCACCTGCAAGGACTGGTTCTTCTGCACGAAGAGGATCGACAAGGAGAAAGTCCTTTCCGCGATCCAAAAGAAGTAGGTCGCACGGGCCCGGACAAGGAGGTTTTGGATGGACGAGAAACGCAAGCTGACCACGCGGGCCGGAGCCCCGGTGCCCGACAACCAAGACTCGCTCACCGCGGGCAAGCGCGGGCCGATGCTCCTCCAGGACGTCTGGTTCCTGGAGAAGCTCGCCCACTTCGACCGGGAGGTGATCCCCGAGCGGCGCATGCACGCCAAGGGCTCGGGCGCCTTCGGAACCTTCACGGTGACGAAGGACATCACACGCTTCACCAAGGCGAAGCTCTTTTCGGAGGTCGGCAAGAAGACGGAGCTGTTCATCCGCTTCTCCACGGTCGCCGGGGAGCGGGGCGCGGCGGACGCCGAGCGCGACATCCGCGGCTTCGCGGTCAAATTCTACACAGAGGAAGGCAACTGGGATCTCGTCGGCAACAACACCCCGGTCTTCTTCCTCAGGGATCCGCTCAAGTTCCCCGACCTGAACCACGCCGTGAAGCGCGATCCCCGCACGAACCTGCGGAGCGCGAAGAACAACTGGGACTTCTGGACGAGCCTGCCCGAGGCCCTCCACCAGATCACCATCACCATGAGCGAGCGCGGCATCCCGGCCTCCTACCGCCACATGCACGGCTTCGGCTCGCACACCTTCAGCATGGTCAACGCGAAGGGCGAGCGTTTCTGGGTCAAGTACCACCTCGTCTGCCAGCAGGGGATCAAGAACCTCTCGGACGCCGAGGCCGAGGCGATCATCGCCAAGGACCGCGAAAGCCACCAGCGTGACCTCTACGAGGCGATCGAGCGCAAGGAGTATCCGCGCTGGAAGATGTGCGTGCAGGTCATGCCGGAGGCCGACGCGGCCAAGATGCCCTACAACCCCTTCGACCTCACGAAGGTGTGGTTCCACAGGAACTATCCCCTTATCGAGGTCGGCATGCTCGAGCTCAACCGCAACCCGGAGAACTACTTCGCCGACGTGGAGCAGGCTGCCTTCAACCCCGCCAACATCGTGCCGGGTCTCGGTTTCTCGCCCGACCGCATGCTCCAGGGGCGGCTCTTCTCCTACGGCGACGCGCAGCGCTACCGCCTCGGCGTCAACCACCACCAGATCCCGGTGAACGCGCCCCGCTGCCCCTACCACGCCTACCACCGCGACGGAGCGATGCGCGTGGACGGCAACTACGGCTCCACGCTCGGCTACGAGCCCAATTCCTACGGCGAGTGGAAAGAACAGCCGGAGGCGGTGGAGCCGCCGCTCGCGCTGGAAGGCGTCGCCACCCGCTACGACTTCCGCTCGGACGACGACGATTACTACAGCCAGCCGGGCATGCTGTTCCGCCTCATGAGCGCGGCGCAGCGCGAGACTCTCTTCGGGAACACCGCGCGCGCCCTGGGCGACGCGCCCAGGGAGGTGAAGCTGCGGCACGTCGGAAACTGCCTGAAGGCCGACAAAGCCTACGGCGAGGGCGTCGCGAAGGCGCTCGGCCTGCCGCTCTCCGAGTTGCCGCGTTAGGCGGCATGGTTCCATCCCGGCCCGGGAGGCCGGGATGGGGCCGCTCCGGGCGAGCCGTCTTCGGAAGCCCGGCACCGGACGTTCAAGGATGCTACATGAGAGGCGCGGGACGGGCGGTTCTCGCCGCTCTGGGCTGGCTGGCCTTCGGGCTCGGCTGGCTCGGCGTCTTTCTCCCCGGCCTGCCGACCACGATCTTCTGGATCGTGGCCGCCTTGGCCTTCATGCGGGTCAACGAGCGCATGTATCGGCGCGTCGTGTCCCATCGGCGTTTCGGCCCCGCGTGCGGCTCATCATCCTCGGCGCGGCCGCGGCGGGCAGCCTCTGGGTGGGTTCGCTGCCGACGCCCGTCGAGGCCGGGTCATCCGCCGACGACACCGCGCGCCAGGGAAGGGCTATAATGGACGGTAAGGCCTCGGACCAGAGGCAAAACCGATCAAGTTCCATGGAGGCAAATGATGAAAGGAAACGACAAGATCCTCGCCGCGCTCAACTCCCTCCTCGCGGACGAGCTCACCGCGATCAACCAGTACATGGTCCACTCGGAGATGTGCGATGACTGGGGCTACGAGAAGCTCCACAAGCACTTCGAGAAGCGCGCCATCGACGAGATGAAGCACGCCGAGAAGCTCATCGGGCGCATCCTCTTCCTCGAGGGGTCGCCGATCGTCAGCGAGCTCAAGCGGATCCACATCGGCGCGAGCGTCGACAAGCAGCTCGCCTACGACCACGAGGCCGAGGAGGGAGCCATCAAGGCCTACAACGAGGCCATCGCCCTCGCCGGCGAGGTCAGGGACGCGGCGACGCGGGACTTCCTCCAAGGCATACTCAACGACGAGGACGCGCACATGGACGGGATCGAGGGCCTCCAGAGCCAGCTCGAGCAGATGGGCATGCAGGTTTTCCTCACCACGCAGGTCGGGGAGTAGGGCGGGAGCCTCCTCATTGGCCTCGGTTAAAGGAGCGCCCCGCGGGTTCCGCGGGGCGCTCGTCCGCTTCGATGGTCCTTCGGGCTCCCGGCCCGCTCGGGCTTAATGCCCGTCCTTGCCCCAGCTTCCCTCCGTCGCCGCGCTCGCGGCGTCCACGTCGTACATCGGGGCCTCCGTAGCCGCCCTGTACTTGGCGTCGTGGTAGGCGAGCACCGCGTCGGCGATCTGTTTGAGGTTGACGGTCGTCACCGTGGCGCCGGAGATGGTGTCGATGGCCTGGACGTCGGTCCGCGTCGCGTTCACGAAGCGGGGCAGGTAGCCTGCCTCGATCTCGGCGCGCTTGATGCCCGAGGGGAAGACGGGGCTGTCGCCCCAGAAATCGAAGAAGGCCCGATGGATCCGCCCGCCGCTCTTGCCCTTGGCGATCTCCAGGAAGAGCATCGACTGCTTGTTGACGGACTCCTGCCGGCAGGTGCAGGAGATATAGACGATCTGGTAGCGGACGAAGGTCTGCGCCTCGAATTCCCAGGCGATCCAGGCCAGCTCGTCGGTCGGCGTGCCGAAGCCGTCGATGTGGACCACGGGCAGGATGCGCGCGTTGGCCGGCTTCGCAGGGGCGGGGGAGGCGGCGGGCGCGCCGGCGCAGGAGCCCAGTGCCAGGGCGGCGACCAGGGCCGCCGCCCCGATGATGGCGCTTTTCATGGCGGCCTAGAAGGTCGACGCGGGAAGCTTGTAGACGCCGTCGCCGAGGACCTTGTGGGCGCCGGAGTACTCCTTGAATCCGCCGGCGTTGAAGACGGCGTAGCCGGCCTTGTCGAGGATGGTCTTCACGAAGGCCGCGCGGGTGCCGGAGGCGCAGAACAGCACGATGGTCTTGCCGGGCACGAAGAAATTGGCCAAGGGAAAGGCGTTGTTGACGGTGGCGAGGGAGGCGTCCCAGCTGGGCTTGCCGTCCACCGTGCCGCGGGTGGCCATCCGCCCCTCGAGGTACTGGAAGAAGGGGATCAGCTCGGCGCCGCGGACGTAACCGGAGTTGAAGTACTCCTCGAAGTTCCGGATGTCGACGACCTGGACGTCGGCGCGGCCGAGGTAGGCGTCGAGATTGGCCATGGTGATCGGCGAATCCTTGGCGGCGGGCGAGGCGATCGGGGCGGGGACGGCGGCGGGCTTGGGCGCGGTGGCGCAACCCGCCAGCAGCAGGGCCAGGGCGGCGAGGATAAATGCGGTCTTCCTCATCTTCGTTCTCCGGTGGTGGGGGGTCGCCGCGTTGAAGCGGCGAGAAATCCGCGACGCGGACGATCACAGTATCGCCGAAGGCCGCGCTGCTTGTCAATGAACGCCCGATGGCCCCCGTCTCGAGGCTTTCGCGCAGGGCGTCGAGCCCGGTCTCGCAGCAGGCGCGGACGCAGGGGCTCGCGGAGGCCCCGGGCCGGCATTACCAGACCCGGAGCCGGAGCTCCCTGCTCCCCTCCGGCAGGGGCGCGGGCGCCCGGGCCGCGTCGAACCAGGGCAGGAGCTGGTCCCAGCTCGGGCAGGGCCGGCGGCTCTTATTGAGCCTCGCGTCGAGGAGCCTGGCCTGTCCGCCGATCTCGGAGCGGCCGCCAGGGGCGTTCGCGTGGCCGAACATCGCCACCCTGGCGCCCTCTCCCGCGAAGCGACGGGCCAGGAGGGGCGCCAGGATCCACTCGGGCATGGCGAGCAGCGTTCCGAGGCTCCGGGGCTCGAGGGCGCATCCGGTGTCGCGCAACGCGCGCATCGCCTCCTTGCAGGCCCGGATCCCCAGGACGATCGCGTCCCGGGTGCGGCAGAAGCGGGCCTGGTCGCCCCCGGCGGCGTACATCGCGCCGGCCAGGGGGAAGACCAGGGCCGCGTGGCAGGCGAAGTAAGCGGCGATATCCGGACTCTCGCGGCAGCGCAACCCGGCGCTGGCCAGGATGGCCTTCGCCGACTCCAGGGCGGGCTGGGCCTCCTCCGATACCAGGCCGACGGTCGTGGGCGCGATAGCCTCGGGCCCGGGCTTCTCCTTCGTGCGGCCGTCCAGGTAGGCGATCGCGTCGCCCTCGCGGTAGCCGCCGAAGGCCCCGAAACCCAGGACCAGACGAGCGCGGCCGGCGGCCTCGGCCTCCGCCCCGAGCTCCTCGAGGTTGTTGCCGACCGCCAGGATCGCCGCGATGCCCGGCATGGCGCCGAGGCGGCTCAACGCTCCGAGAACCTGCCCGGAACGAAGGGCCACGAGGGCCAGGTCGAAGGCGGCGTCGGGCGCGAGCTCCTCGAGGATCTCCACCGCGGCCGACTCCGCCTCGCCGGTGAAGACGTTCCTGATCCGCAGGCCCGAGCGCCGGAGCGACTCGAGGCGGTCGCCCCGCGCCAGGACGGTCACCGCATGCCCGGCCTTCGCCAGCCGTAGCGCGTAGATGGAGCCGATCACGCCGGCCCCGAAGACCAGGATGCGGTATGCCATATCGGCCTCCCTGCCCCAGTCTAGCGCTTCCTCCTCGGGATGGCGAGCGGCGGCGGCGCGCGAAGCGTAGACGGCGCGGGAAAGCCTACGCATAATTAACCCGTCCGGCCCGCGGCTCCGCCGCCCCGACCCGAGGAGGAAGCCATGTCGTACAACGCGCCCATCGGAAATCCGACCACGAACACCCGCGTCCGCAGCCCGGCCCACGTCTCGCCCCTATCCGGCATGTGCGCGGCCTGCACCGCGGACTGCGCCTCGGGCGGGGCGGGCCCCTGCGAGATCGGCCTCTCGGCCCTCCGCGGCGCCGAGGCCCTCCTCCCCTTCGGCGCGGACCTGAACCAGTTCGCCTCGGAGAAGGACTACCCGCTCGACTTCTCGCACTTCGCCGTCAACGGCCGCTGCTTTGGCGCGGAGGGCCTCGCTGCGGACCCGATGGTCGCGGCCTACCCGCGCGTCGACCTCGGCGCCTCCTTCGGCCTCAGCCGCCCCGTCCCCTGCTCGGCTCCCATTATCCTGCCCGCCATGGCCAAGCTGGCCTGGCGCGAATACTTCGGCGGCGCCGCCCTGGCCGGCGTTCCGGTGGTGATCGGCGAGGACGTCCTGGCCAAGGACCCCGGACTGGTCATGGAGGGACAGCGCGTTGTAGAGGCCCCCCTCATCGCCGAGATGGTCGGGGCCTTCCGGCGCTGGGCACGCGGGCGCGGCGACGTCGTCCTCCAAGCCAACTGCGACGACGAGCATCACGGGCTGCTGGAATACGCGATCGCCAAGCTCGGAGTGAGATCGGTCGAGCTCAAGTTCGGCCAGGCCGCCAAGGGGATCCAGGGCATGGGCCGGGTGGCGAAACTTGAGGACGCGAGGCGCTTCAAGGCCCTCGGCTGGCTGGTCCTCCCCGACCCGGACGACCCCGCCGTGGCCGAGGCGCACGGGCGCGGCGAGGGACCGCAGTTCGAGAAGATCGGCCGCCTGCCCATGTGGGACGAGGCGGGCCTCGTCGCCCGCGTGGCCCGCCTCCGGGAGCTCGGCGCCGAGCGGGTCTGCTTCAAGACCGGCCCCTTCGCCCCCCGCGATATCGCGGCGATCCTTGAAATCGCCTCCGAGGCTGGGGTCGACCTCGTCACCCTCGATGGCGCCGGCGGCGGCACCGGCCACAGCCCGGTCAGGATGATGGACGAGTGGGGGGTCCCGGCGGTCGTCCTCGAGTGCGCCGCGCTCGGGATGCTCGAGTCCATGGCCGCGAAGGGAATGCGCCTGCCCCAGGTCGCGATAGCCGGCGGCTTCGCCCTCGAGGACCAAGTCTTCAAGGGCCTCGCCCTCGGCGCGCCGCGCATCGGCTTCGTCGCCGTCGGCCGCGCCGCCATGGCCGCGGCCATGGTCGGCAGGCACCTCGGCGAGTCCCTGGCCAAGGGCGAGGCGCCGCGGGGCTTCGAGCGCTTCGGCACCAGAGTCGAGGAGGCCTTCGCCGACTACCGCCTTGTCAAGGCCGAGTACGGCGCCGAGGCGGCGGAGATCCCCACGGGCGCCATCGGCGTCTTCTCGTACTTAAATCGCCTAACCTCCGGCCTCCGCATGCTCATGGCCCTCAACCGGAAATTCTCCGTCGGCCTCGTCGGCCGGGAGGACATCCTCCCCCTGACCGCCGAGGCGGCCCGGCTCTCGGGCCTCCCGACCTACGGGGAGCTCGCCGAGGGGCTCCTGTAGCGGCCGCGAAAGGAGAGCGCCTTCGCGGCGCACACGATGAGGGCCCCGACGACGATGATCGCGGGGCTCGTCGGCAGGTCGAGGAGGAGGGCCAGGGCGAAGCCGCCGAAGTTCATGGCGAGGCCGAAGATCGCGCCCCAGACCAGGGTCCCGCGGTACCCCCGCCTGAGCGAACGGGCCGCGAGGGCGGGCAGGATGGTCGCCGCGTCGACCAGGAGGGCGCCCGTCACCTTCATGGCCAGCCCGATGCCGAGGCAGACGAGAGTCACGAGGGCATAGTATACGGCCCGCGCGGGGATGCCCTGGGCCGCGGCGAGGACCCGGTCGTAGAGCACGGCCCTGATCTCGCGGCGGAAGACCAGGCCGAGAGCGAGGACTAGGGCGGCTCCGCCGACTGTGAGGAGCAGGTCGAGGGAAGAGAGGGCGAGGACGGAGCCCCAGAAGAGGTTGAAGGCCTCGACCGAGTTGACGTCGGCCTTGTGGAAGAGGATGAAGGCCAGCCCGAGGGAGAGACTCATCACGAGTCCCAAGGGGCCGCCGGCCGAGGCGGCGCTCCGCTCGGAAAGCCGGGCGACGCCCAAACCGGCGACGACCGCCCCCGCGAGGGCCGGCGCCAGGGGCGGGAGGCCGAGGAGGAGGCCGAGGGCTGCCCCGAGGAGGGAGGCGTGCATCACCGCGAAACGGGCGGGGACGAGCTCGAGGGCCAGGATGTAGGTCCCGAGGGCGGGGAAGGCGAGACCCGTCGCCGCCAGCGCGACGAGGGCGCGGCGGAAGGGCGCGAGGGTCAGGTACTCAAGCATGGGGGTGAGGTACTCATGCAGGGACACTCAAGGCTGCCGTCGGCGAACTCGATCCGCGAGTCGGCGAGCGCGAGGAGCTCCTCGTCGTGGGAGACGAGGAGGAGGGAAGCCCGGCGCTCCCCCGCGAGGCGGCCGATGAGGGCGGCGACGCCCGAGCGGCCCTCTGCGTCGAGGTGGGAGCCCGGCTCGTCCAGGATGAGGAGCTCGGGCTCGGCGGCGAGGGCGCGGGCGATCTGGGCGCGCTGGTATTGGCCGCCCGAGAGCTCCTGGACGGCCTTCCCCGCGAGGCGGACGACGCCGGCCTCTTCCATCGCCGTCTCGACGGCGCGACCGTCCGCCGCGCGCCAGCGGCCGAGGAAGCCGACGCGGCCATAGCGCCCGCATTCGACGAGCTCCCTCACCGTCAGCGCGACCGTCCCCGCGGGGCGCGCCTGCGGAACATAGCCGACCCGCGCGAGGACGCCGCGGAAGGCCCTGGTTCCGGGCCGCTCCCCGAGGAGTCGGAGGCTGCCCTCGATCGGCGCGAGGAGGCCGAGGCAGGCCTTGAGGAAGGTCGACTTGCCGGCCCCGTTCACCCCGGCCAGACCCGTGACTGTCCCCCGCCCGCCCGCGATGCTCAGCCGGGGGACGCGGAGGACAGGCGCGGCGCCGTAGCCGAGGACAAGGTCCCGGGCCTCGAGGAGGGGCTCGGTCATCGGAGGCTCAGGGCTTCGCCGCAGCGAGGAAGGCGCGCTCGTTGTGGGCGAACACGTCCTCGATGGTCTTGCTGCCGTCCTTGCCGGGGAAGTTGATCAAGGTGACGAGGGGGATCCTGAGGGCCTCGACGACCGCCGCGCCGGAAGGATTGTGGTAGTTGTCGATGACGAGGACGGGACGGGCCTTCACGAGCTCGAGGAGGAGGGCCGGCGAACTCTCGCCGGGGCCGAAGGTGCCGACGACCTCGAAGCCGAGCCACTCGGCGTAGGTCTTGAGGTACTTGTGGGCGACGACTCGCCGCTCGGGAAAGGCCGTGAGGACTCGTTCGCGCATCGCGGCGGTCGAGGCGTCGAAGCCTGCCGCCCAGGCCTCGAAGGCGGGAAGGGTGCCGAAGAGGACCGCGAGCTTCCTCGCCTCGGCCTTGAAGGTGGAGGGGATGTTGTCCGTGTAGACCTTCGCGATCGCCAATCCTTCGGAGCCCGCCGTCTCGGCGAGGCGGGCCGCGAAGCGCTCGTAGCCCGAATAGGCAAGGAAGCGCGCCCCTGCGACCGCCTTGAGGTCCGAGGGCTTGAGCTCGTACTCGGGCGGGTGCCGTAGCTCCATCGGGGCGATCGTGACGATGTCGGTCGCGCCGGCGGCGCGGGCGAAGGCGGCGACCCAGGAGGTCGAGGCGACGACGCGGCCCGGGGCTTGCGCGCACAGGGCTTGGAGCGAGAGGGCGGCGAGGCAGGCCGCGAGGGGGAGGATGCGTTTCATGGAATCGATCCTGGAGGGAGCTGCGCACGGCCTCGTGCCGTGCCCGGGACGATCCGAGCGTCCCCTCGCGGCGCCCGCCTGGGGGACGACGTCCCCCGGACCGAGCGCCATGCATTGTGCGAACCTGGAAGCGGGTCTCGCGCCCGCCGACGGCGGCTTCGTGCCGCCACCCTACTCTACCGCGGCGAGCGCGGCCTTGACTAGCTCGATCGCCTCGTCGAGGAGGCGGCCGAGGGGCTTTTGCTCGAGGCCCGCGATCGCGAAATGCTCCTGCTGCACCGGGACGAGCACCCGCCCGCAGGGGGCCGCGAGCAGGGCTTCCGCCATGGCGGGCGTGACCTCACCGAGCATGCCGTTCGGGATGACGATGCCGATCGGCCCGACGATGAGGCGGCCCGATCCCGCCGAAATCCTGATGGCGTTCTCGCCCGAAGCGCCTCGGTCGGCCCCCGCCCGGAGCATCCGCTCCGTGGCGCCCGAGTTGGTCCCGAGGGCGAGGATCTCGACCTCGTCCTTGAGCGCGGAGCGGATCCGCTCCACGAGCTGGGCCCCGACTCCGCCGCCCATCCCGTCCACCACCACGACCCGCTTTCTCACGAGCCCCTCCTCATGCGGTCAGGGCGAGGCTGAGGCCCATCACCGCCATGCCGCCGAAGAGCCCGGCCATCGCGAGGTGCGGCTCCCCGTACTCCCTCGCGCTCGGGAGGAGCTCGTCGAGGGAGATGTAGATCATGATCCCCGCGACGCCGGCCAGCACGAGTCCGAAAAGAGGCCCTCCGATCTGCCCGCGGAGGAGGAGGTACCCGATGATCGCGCCGAGGGGCTCGGAGAGGCCGGAGGCGAAGGAGTACCAGAAGGCCCGCTTCCTCGAGCCGGTCGCGTAGTAGACCGGGACCGAGATGGAGATGCCCTCGGGGATGTTGTGGATGGCGATGGCGAAGGCGATGGCGAGACCGAAGCGGGGGTTCTCGAGGGAGGCGAAGAGGGTCGCGACGCCCTCGGGGAGATTGTGCAAGGTGATCACGAAGGCCGTCAACAGGCCCATGCGGAGGAGCTTCGCCCCATGCCGCGCGCGGATCCCGTCGGAGCAGCTCCGCGAATCCGCGGCCTCGTGCTCGGCCGCCTCCTTCGCCCGGGCCTCGTGCGGGTTCACGGCGGGCGGCACGAGCTTGTCGATGAAGGCGATGAGGGCCATGCCCGCGAAGAAGCCCGCGAGCGCGCCCCAGTAGCCGCCCCGCCCGCCCCAGATCGCGCGCAATCGCTCGACGGACTCGCCGAAGAGTTCGCCGAGGGAGACGAAGATCATGACTCCGGCCGAGAAGCCCAGGGAGACCGAGAGGAACCTCGGCGTCGCGCGCCGGGAGACCAGGGCGATGATGCTGCCGACGCCCGTCGCCAGGCCGGCGAAGGTGGTTGCGAGGAAGGCCAAGACCAGATTATGTTCCATGATTTGTTAGTCCAGACTAATTTCACATTGTAGTCCTGTCAATGCGCCGCACATGCGATGTCACGGGGCATCGGCGCGCCGTGGGCCCGAGTCGCCGGGGCCTGTCGTTGACAGTGGGGACGGATTTTGGCATTATGGGCTTATGATTATTACCTCCCTCGTGGACGATTATTGTCCACGACGCGGTCTCGGTGGGGAGCACGGTCTGTCCCTCCTCGTCGAGGCGGGGGGACGAACAGTCCTGCTGGATGCCGGCCAGGACGACCTGCTCATCAGGAACGCGCGGGCCCTCGAAATGGACCTCCGCGGTCTGGACGCGGTCGTGCTGAGCCATGGCCACTACGATCACGGCGGCGGCCTCGCCGCGTTGTTCGAAGAACTCGCCGGCGAGGCGCCGCCGCTGTATGCCGGCCCCGGGCACACGGATCGGAGACTCTCGAGGTCGGAAGAGCGTGTCGTGGACATCGGTCTCGCGCTTCCCTTCCTTCCGCCGACGGCCTTCCCGCCACTCCAGGTGGACGCGCTCGAGGCGCTCGGCGGCGGACTGTTCATCCTGCCGAAGGCCGAGGCGCTCGACGGATCCGAACCCTCGACCCGCTTCCGGCGGGTCGTCGGGGACCTGGAGACCGTCGACGCATTCGACGACGAGCTCTCCCTCGTCGTCGTCGAGGAGGAAGGCATAAGCGTCATCGCGGGCTGCGCGCACCGCGGCATCGGCAACATCGCCAGGGAGGCGCTGGCGGCCTTTCCCGGGCGTCCGCTCAGGGCCCTCGTCGGGGGTTTCCACCTGGCCGACCGGCCCCAAGCCGAGCTTGCCCGCATCGCCGAGGACCTGGCCGCCCTCGCGCCCAGCTTCATCCACTGCGGCCACTGCACCGGCCCCCGGGGCTACGCCGCCCTCGCCGCCCGGTTCGGCGACCGGGCCGCCTGGCTTCACTGCGGATCGCGCATTCACCTCTGATCAAGGAGCATCGATATGAACCAGCTTCCCGAAAAGCGGCCCAACCCCGGCATCAAGCGGGTCATCGGCGTCGCGAGCGGCAAGGGCGGGGTCGGCAAGTCGACCGTGGCCGTCCTCCTGGCCCAGTCCCTCGCGGCCCGCGGGCGCAAGGTCGGCGTCCTCGACGCGGACCTCACCGGGCCGAGCCTGCCGCGCCTCCTCGGCGTGGATTCCTTCCGCGCCGAGTCCGACGGCCGCCGCCTCGTCCCCGTGACCAACGAGGAGGGCATCGCGGTGCTCTCCATCAACCTCTTCCACGAATCCGAGGACGATCCCGTGATCTGGCGCGGGCCCCTGCTCGGCAAGGCCATCGAGCAGTTCTGGGGCGACACCGCCTGGGGCGAGCTCGACTACCTCGTCGTGGACTTCCCGCCCGGGACTTCCGACGTGGCCCTCACCGCCTTCCAGACCATCCCCTTCTCGGGCGTGGTCGTCGTGGCCACCCCCCAGGACTACGTCTCGATGATCGTCAAGAAGTCGATCAAGATGGCGGCGATGCTGGATGCCCCGGTCCTCGGAATCGTCGAGAACATGAGGAGCCTCGTCTGCCCGAACTGCGGCGAGGTCATCTCCCTCTTCGACGACGGCGGCCGGGACAGCGCGAGCCGCCTGGGCCTGCCCCTCATCGCGAGCCTGCCCTGGCGGAAGGAGATAGCCCAGGCGCGCTCCATCCGCTGGTCCGAGCTGCCGGAGGCGGCGCGCAAGGACGCCGATCTCGTCGCGGAGGCGGTCGAGACCCGCGCCCGGACGCCTGCCGCGCCCGGAGCGGTCGAGGCTTGCGTGGAAGGCGCGGGCGGCTGCGAGTGCGGGACGAGCCCCTGCTGCGAGTCCTGCGGGAAGTAAGCCCGTGTCCCGCCCGATCAACGAGCGCAGGCTCGAGGCGCCGATCCCGCCGAGGGTCATGAAGCCCGCGGGAATTCCGGCGCGCGAGCTCGAGGAGATCCGCCTCGGTCTCGACGAGGCCGAAGCCCTCCGCCTCGCCGATCTCGAGGGGCTCTACCAGGAGGCGGCTGCGAGGTCCATGGGCGTGTCCCGCCAGACCTTCGGCCGCATCGTCGAAGCGGCCCGCCGCAAGGTCGCGGACGCCGTCCTGAACGGGAAGGCGCTCCGCCTCGAAGGCGGCGAGATAGCCGTCGAAACGGAAGGAGAACGAAGCATGAAGATAGCGGTACCGTCCAGGGACGGCCTCGTGGACGAGCACTTCGGCCACTGCAAGGAATTCCTCGTGTTCCGGGTCGAGGGGAAGAGCCTCGTCGCCGAGCCGACCATCCCCTCGCCCGAGGGTTGCGGCTGCAAGTCGGGCGTGGCGGCGGAGCTCGCCCGCGCGGGAGTCACCCACCTCGTCGCCGGCAACATGGGCGAAGGCGCGGTGCGCGTCCTCGGCTCCCACGGCATCGCCGTGCTGCGCGGCGCCTCCGGCGAGGCCAAGGCGGCGGCCCAGGCCTTCGCCGAGGGCAGGCTCGCCGACTCGGGCATGGGCTGCGCGGCCCACGGCGAGGGGCACGAGTGCTCGCATTGAGGGAGTGGCGGCCGCCGGAGAGATGAGCCTCGGGGCGGCCGCGCCCTCATCCCCCGTACACCGCGAGGGAGCCGTCGTAGACGATGATCTCGTTCTTCCCGTCCCCGTCGAGGTCGCTGACGATGCACTGCTGGAAGTTCCCTGAGAAGGGGATCGAATGCTCGGTCGCCCAGGTCGAGCAGTTCAGGACCTTGACGGAAGAAGCGTCGGCGACGCAGATCTCCTTCGCCCCGTCCCCGTCCACGTCGTTGATGAAGCAGACGTTGTTGAACGACACCGAGCTCGTCGTGCCGAGGAGGTTCAGGGAGGCGTCGTAGGTCTTGATCGTCGAGGAGACGGGAAGGACCGCGTAGACGCGGTTCGAGTCGAAGAGGGGCGTCCAGTACCACTGGTTCGTGCCGACGTCGACCGTCTTCAGGACCGCCCCCGTGGAGAGGCTCAGGGCCCTGATCTGGTCGGTTCCGGTGTACGAGCTGGCGATGTGCATACTGCAGGCGAGGACTTCCTTCGAGCCGTCGCCGCCGTAGTCGTAGAATAGGTTCCGGATGACGCCGCTGATCGACAGCCCGCCCGGGCGCTGGACGAGCCGGGGCGTCCCGTCCTGGTTCACGACGACGACCCAGGTGCTGCCGTCGTCGGTCGTCGTCGCGTTGCCGTTCCAGCCGCTGCCGGTGACGCCGTTGTTGACCGTGGAGTTGCCGAGGGCGATCTCGACGGAGCCGTCGCCGTCGGCGTCGGCCACGGCGGCGAAGTAGGCCGCGGCCCCGCCGATCGAGAAGAACCAGTCCTGCGCGCCGGTGGCCGCCGTGAATCGCAGGAGGCCCCGCGGCTGGCCCGAGTAGCCCGTCGTGACCTTCGCGTAGAGCTTCCCGTCGACGAGGGCCGCCGGCCAGATGATGGAATCGCCCGGAGAGGGCCCTTGGAAGGTCCTCTTGAGCGTGCCGTCGGCGCCGTAGGCCCTGATCGTCGTGCTCGAGGCGCCGCCGCCCGAGAAGAGCTCGTCCTTGCCGTCGCCGTCGAGGTCGGCCAGCATGGCGATCGAGGTCGAGGCGCTCGGCAGGGCGAAGCTGCCGAGCGTCGAGCCGGCGGAGGAGTAGATCCTCGCCGTTCCGTTGAGGCTCGCGACCACCTCGAGCTTCGAATCCCCATTCACGTCCCCGGTCAGGAGGCAGGGCCAGTAGTCGCCCAGCGCGCCCGTCGACCAGGCCTTCGTGAAGGAGCTCCTCGCGGAGGCTGAGCCGGCGAGGCCGCCGTAGGGCTCCTCCATGTGGTAGAAGTGTTTCTTCCATGCGCGGGAAGTCCCGCCCGAGTCGCCCGACTGCCCGGCGCCGGTCCAGCCCCCCTCGCCGAAGAGGGCCTGGACCTCGGCGGCGGAGAGGGCGCGGCCGTAGACGCGGATGTCGTCGAGGACGCCGCTGAAGTAGGTCCGCCCGTTGCCGTCGTACGAACGGCCGATCCGGTCCGGCGAGCCCGGGAAGAGCGGCGTGTCGTAACCGCCGCTCGTCGTCACGGCCCGCTTGACCCCGTTGACGTAGTACTCGACCTCGGTGATGGACTTGAAGACGACCGCGACGTGCTCGAATGCGGTCCTCGAGGGGGCGACGCTCGTCGAGTAGCCGTTGTTCATCGGGACGCCGCAGCCGATCATGGCGTAGTAGTTGTCGCTGCAGAGGCTTATGTTGAAGCCGTTGTAGTCGCCTCCGTACCAGTTGTGGCGGTCGCTGCAGTAGATGCTCCGGACCGCGGAGACGTCGCTTGCCTTGACCCAGCCCGAGAAGGACCAGGGGAAGCGGAGGCCCAGGTTCCGCGGGAGCTGGATATAATCACCCGTCCCGTCGAAGTTCATGGCCTTGCCGCTCCGGCCGAAGCGGTCCGTCGCGGCGGCGGCGCCGTAGACGGTCCCGTCGTTGCCCTTGCCGCTCGCGTCGGCGGCGTTCCCGTCGAGGAGGAATTCGGCGACGAGCGAATCCCGCGGCAGGGCGGCCGCGGCGCCCACCGCGAAGGTCTTCGTCGTCGAGCCGACGATGCCGTTCTTGTCCCTCGCCTCGAGGCGGACGACGTAGCTCCCCTCGGCCGCGTAGGCATGGGTCGCCGTCCTCGTCGCGGACCAGGACGTGTCGAAGGTACCGTCGCCGTCGAAGTCCCAGCGGACCTCTATGGAGGCCGCCGCCGTGTCGTCGTCGCTGGTCGCCGACGCGTCGAAGGACACCGTCCGGCCGACCGTCGGGGAGGCGGGATCAGTCGTGAAGCTCGCGGCCGGCGCGCCGGAGGAGGCCGCGATGTCCGAGGGCGTCCAGCCGGACTTGTAGGCCCGCGCCTTGACGACGCCGGAGGCCGAGACCGGCGAGGCCGCGGAGTACAGCGCGCTCGAGCCCGTCGGGTCGCCGCCGTCCGTCGTGTAGCGGATCTCGGCCCCCGCCGTCGCGCAGCTCATGGTCCAGGACTGGCCGGAGGCGGCGAGCAGCGGGGTCGCCGCCTTGAAGGAGTATCCCGCCTCCAGCGCGTTCGAGGGATCCAGCCCGGCGACGAAGGCGACCGCCTTGAGAGTCGACGGGGCTTCGATCGCGACGGGTGCCGCGTAGAGCGCGCTCGCCTCGGTGGGGAGGCTACCGTCCAGCGTATAACGTATGGCCGCCCCGGCGGTCGCGCAGGACAGAGCCACGGTCTGCGCGTTGTCGTAGGCGCCGGCGCCGGGGCTCGCGAGGGGCGAGGCAGCCCGGCCTCCCACGGCGTAGAAGTCGATGTCCTCGTCGTGGAGGTAGGCGACGATGGAGTCGCCCATCGCGACCCCCGCGGCCGCGGTCTCGACATCGTTGGGCTCGAAGGCGCTGGTCTTCTTCAAGGCCTGCATCCGCGCCGTGTCGGCGGCGGCCGCGTCGATGCCGATCGAGTACTGGCACTCGGTGGCGACCGTCGCCCTCGAGAGGGCCACGACGTAGCCCCGCTCCCTCCAGGGGAGCTGGATGGTGGCGGCGTAGAGGTTCCCCCCGGCGGCCGTGGTCGCGAACCAGTGCCCCTCCTTCTCGGGGGTCATCACGACCCCGTACACGGAGTTGCCGAGACTCGCGAAGTTGAAGGTCATCTCCCGCTTGTAGAACCGGATGGAGACCTGGTCGTTCCAGACGTTG
>CAYNPQ010000013.1:16469-21684 GCA_964399065.1 uncultured Treponemataceae bacterium
GAGGGGCCCTCGGCCTGCGAGCCGTCGCCCTTGGTGACCAGGGTGCTGATCCGGTACTCGTCCGTCGGCACGATCGAGTCGATCGAGAAATTGCCGTCGGCTCCGACGGCGACCTTCTTCTCGTTGAGGGCGTTCCCGACATTGCGCAGCAACAGGGAGACGCTCGCGACCCCCGGCCCCAGGCCGCGGGCGCCCGCCACGCCTCCCGTGACCGAGCCCTTGATGACTCCCCTCGCGCCCCGGCTGCGGTACAGGAAGAAGGCGCCGCCGTTGACCATGAGGACATTGTCGCTCTGCCGCTCGAGGGTGTAGGCCCCGGCCACGACGCGCGCCGAGGTCGCCGATTCCACCGGCATGGCCGTCTCGCCCTGGCTCACCTTGGAGTCGGCGACGTACCAGCGCTCCTCCTGGTCCATCCTGACCCAGTGGCCCCAGAAGAAGGAGTCCGTCACCTGGCTCGAGCCCGAGGGCTCCGGCGACTGGGCGCCGGGACAGGCGGCGAGGCCCAGGGCGAGGACGGGGACGAGGACAAGGGCGAGCAGGACGGATTCGCGGCGGGTATCCATGGTCACCTCGGGCGAGGGATATAATTGTCATGAATCCTACCATCGCCCAGGGCCGCGGGCAAGCTCGGATCCGCGGGAGCGTCGGGACGTCCGCCAAATCCGCTGGACGCGCTTGAAATCCCCGGGACGCGAGGTACTCTTAATGCTGGCGAAGAAGAAAGGATAACACATGGAGCATCCGCAACCGGGACGAACCGTTCGCACGACCCTTCGCGTCCTGCTTTCCGTCGTCCTCGCGATCGCCCCTGCCCTGGGGGGCTCCGCCCTCGAGCCCGGCATCCTCTTCCTTTCGATCGCGCCGGGAGGCGACATTCCCTTCCCCGTCACGATCAGCGGGGTCTCGGGATCGTATCACCGGATGGGGGGCGGCGCCGTCGTCTCGGGCGACTACGCCTTCCCGGCCGCCCCGATCCTCTTCGGGGGCGGCTCGCTCTCCTGCGTCTTCGCGCCGGCGAACAAGGACGTCACCAACTCCGACTCCCTCTTCACGCTGCTCGCCTTCGCGCCGCGCGCAGGCCTGCAGTTCGAGCCGATCCCCGACCTGACGCTCGAGCTCGCGGGCAAGGCGGGCTGGTCCCTTATCTCGAATACCGGGCGCACAGGGAACGGACCCTACTTCGGCGTCGACGCGGGCCTGTCGTATCAATTCGTGAAGGGCTTCGGGTTGTGCCTCGACGCGTCCTACGACGATTACTGGAGCCTCCTGTACAAGGGGCCGCAGTACCATGCCCTGGCGATACGGCTCGGCGCCCGCTTCGCGGTCGGGAGGGGCTCCGACGCGAAGCTCGACATGCGGGACATCAGGTTCTTCCCCGTGTTCCCTGTCTTCAAGAGCTACTACGACGAGAACCCGATCGGGGAAGTGCGGATCAAGAACGCGGAAAAGGGCACGATCCGGGACGTCAAGATCAGCTTCTTCGCCCGGCAGTACATGGATGGCCCCAAGTCGGGCGCGACGATCAGGGAAATGAGGTCGGGCGAGGAAATCGTCGTCCCCCTCTTCGCGCTCTTCACGGACAGGATCCTCGACATCACCGAGGGAACCAAGACGATGGCCGACATCTCCGCGGAGTACCTGCTCAAGGACGAGAAGAGGACCCGCTCGATCTCCTGGAGCGTCGAGATCCAGAACAGGAACGCCATGAGCTGGGACGACGACCGCAGGGCCGCGGCCTTCGTGACCCCCAAGGACCCCGCCGTGCTCAAGTACGCGAAAGGGGTGGCCTCGGTCGTCAGGGATGCGGGTGGCGGGGACGTCAACCAGAACTTCCGGATCGCGATGGGGCTCTTCGAGAGCCTCGCGCTGTATGGCGTAAACTACGTGAAGGACCCTTCCTCGCCCTACGAGCAGTACTCGACGAGCAAGGCCGTAATCGACTTCCTCCAGTTCCCGAGCCAGACGCTGAGCTACAAGGCCGGCGACTGCGACGACCTCTCCATCCTGGTCTGCGCGATGCTCGAGGCCGTGGGGATCGAGACGGCCTTCATCACGGTGCCGGGGCACATCTTCATGGCCTTCTCCGCGGACGCCCCGCCCGCCGAGGCGCGGGCCGCCTTCTCGTCGCCGGACGACCTGATCTTCCTCGAGGGGCAGTCCTGGATCCCCCTTGAGATCACGATGATCAAGGACGGGTTCCTGAAGGCCTGGCAGGCCGGCGCGAAGGAATGGAGGGAGGCCGGCGCCCAATCGACGGCCGCCCTGTACCCGCTCCACGCCGCCTGGGCCCTGTACAAGCCGACGGGCATCATGTCCGGGGAGCAGTCCGTCGACATGCCGAGGATCGAGAGGGTCGCGGAGCAGTATTCCAAGGCCTTGGCCCGTTTCGTCGAACGCGAGGTGGGGCCGCGCGCCTCGAGGCTGAGGGAGGAGATCGCGGCCGGCCAGAACGATCCCAAGCTCATCAACAGACTCGGCCTCCTCTACGCCCGGTACGGGATGTACGACGAGGCCGCCGCGGAATTCTCGAGGGCCGCGGCCGACAAGGAATACGCGCCGGCGCTCATCAACCTCGGGAACATCTACTACCTAAAGTCCCAATGGGCCAAGGCGCTCTCCTTGTTCGAGCGCGCGTACCGGCAGAACCAGAAGAACCCGGTCGTGCTCTTGAGCATCGCCAAGGCGAAATACGAGATGGAGGACCTGGCGGGAGCTAGGGAGTATCACTCCAAGCTTGCCGCCGAGAGCCCCGAGCTCGCGTCGAAGTACTCGTACCTCGTGTCGCCGACCGGCGATGTCCAGGGCCGGGCGGGGAGCAATGATCTAGCGGCGCGGGCCGCATGGATGGAATGACGCGATCCCGCTCGCGGCGGCAGTCGGACTGCAAGGAGACATCATGAGCCGAGCCCGGTTCTCTGATCGAATGCGCGGCATCCTGACTTCTGGCGCGATGGCCCTCGCCGTCCTCGCGGCGCTCGTCTCATGCGAGGACCCGATGGCCAGCGTCGTCACGTACAAGTTGACCATCCAGACCGACGGCAAGGGCACCGCGACCCCCGCTGGCACCCAGACCGTGAACCAGGGCGTACCCTTCGCGATCTCCGCGACGCCGGCGGCGGGATACCTGTTCGCCGGATGGATCGCCACGAACGGCACCGTCTCCTTCGGGGATCCGGGCGCCGCCGCGACCACGGCGACGGTATCCAGCGGCAACGCCGCGATCCTGGCGAGCTTCTCGGGAAGGCCGAACGCGGTATCCTTCGACAAGAACGACGTCGGCGCGACGGGCTCCATGTCGACGCAGATCATCGCGACGGGGGCGACCGCGAACCTGGCGACTTGCGGATTTGCGAAGCCGGGATACGGCTTCGCGGGATGGTCCACGACCGCCGCGGGCTCGGTGGCGTACGCCGACGGGGCGCCTTACGCGATGGGCTCCGCGGACGTGACGCTGTACGCGAAATGGTCCGCGAACAATTTCTGGCTGTCGATCCTGTCCAACGACCACGGCTCGACATCACCTTCCGCCCCGACGCAGATGACCGAGGGCGTCGCGGTCCAGATCTCCGCGACCGCCGACGCCGGATATCACTTCTCCAACTGGACTTCGGACGGACCGGGAACGCTCTCCTTCGCGTCCGGCTACTCCGCCTCCTCGAATCCCGTCCGCGTCTCGCTTTCTGAGGGCAACGCGTCGATCTACGCCAATTTCGCCAACAACAGCTACCGCATCTCCTTCGACAAGAACGACGGCGCGGCGACGGGCTCCATGGAGGCCGCGGCGGTCGACAGCTTCTCGACGACGAGCCTCCCCGCCTGCGCATACGTGAAGGCGGGCTATTCATTCGCCGGCTGGGCGACCATCGCGGGCGGGAACGCCGTTTACGCCGACAAGACGACCTATACCATGGGAACCGCGGACGCCGTCCTCTACGCGAAATGGACAGGCAACCCGTACTCGATAACTTTCGACAAGAACGACGCGGGAGCGACCGGCACGATGGCCGCCCAGATCGTCGCCTGCGGCTCCGCGGCCGAGCTCGCGGCCTGCGGATACGCGAAGACGGGGCACTCCTTCGCCGGCTGGGCCGCGTCGCCCGGCGGCGCGGTGCTCCACGGCGACAGGACGAGCTACACCATGGGCGCCGGGAATGTCACTCTCTACGCGAAATGGACGCCTAACGGCTATGCGGTTTCGTTCAATAAAAACGACGCCGGGGCGACCGGTTCCATGGATACCCAGAGCATCACCTTCGGGACGAGCGCGAGCCTGGCCGCGAACCTCTTCTCCAAGAGCGGCTGGACCTTCATCGGCTGGGCGACGACTTCCGGCGGCTCGGTCGCCTACGCGAACCAGGCGAGCTACACCATGGGCGCCGGCAACGTCACGCTCTACGCGCGGTGGGACGCCAACGACTACCTCGTCACCTTCAACAAGGGCGATGCCGGAGCGAGCGGCTCGATGCCGGCCCAGACGATCGCCTGCGGCTCGACCGCGAACCTGGACGCGAACTCGTTCAGCAAGCCGGGCTGGGCCTTCGCCGGCTGGGCGACGGTCGACGGCGGTCCCATCGCCTACGCCGACCGGGCGAGCTACACCATGGGCCCCGGCAACGTCAACCTCTACGCCAAATGGGCGGCGAACAGCTATGTGGTGACCTTCGACAAGAACGACGCGGGGGCGGAGGGGACGATGGGGACCCAGGCCATCGCCTCGGGCGCGAGCGCCGGCCTGGACGCCAATGCATTCACGAAGAGCGGGTGGAGCTTCGCCGGCTGGGCTACGACGCCCGGAGGCTCGGTGGTCTACGCCGACGGCGCTCCCTATGTCATGGGATCGGCCAATGCGACCTTGTACGCGAAGTGGACCGCCAACAACTACTCCATAACCTTCGACAAGAACGATGCAAGCGCCACCGGCTCGATGTCGAGCCAGACTATTGCCTGCGGCTCGAGCGCGAACCTGGCGACCAACGCCTTCGCGAAAACCGGATGGACCTTCGCGGGATGGGCCACGATCTCCGGCGGTTCGGTCGCCTACGCCGACCAGGGCAGCTACACCATGGGCCCCGGCAACGCCACGCTCTACGCGAAATGGACCGCCAACAACTACTCCATCACCTTCGACAAGAACGACGCCGGGGCCACCGGCACCATGTCCGCCCAGACCATAGCCTGCGGTTCGAGCGCGAACCTGACCGCCAACGCCTTC
>CAYNPQ010000013.1:21784-37467 GCA_964399065.1 uncultured Treponemataceae bacterium
GTCCGCCCAGACCATAGCCTGCGGTTCGAGCGCGAACCTGACCGCCAACGCCTTCGCCAAGGCCGGCTGGACCTTCGCGGGATGGGCCACGACCTCCGGCGGCTCGGTCGCCTACGCGAATCAGGCGAGCTACACCATGGGCGCAGGCAACGTCACGCTCTACGCGAAATGGACGGCCAGCAACTACACCGTCACCTTCAACGGCAACGGCGCCACGAGCGGGAGCATGGGTACGCAGACGATCGCCTGCGGCTCATCCGCCAACCTCACGGCCAACGCCTACGCCATGCAGGATCGGGTCTTCGCGGGCTGGGCCACGACGGCGGGCGGTTCGGTCGCCTATGCCGACCAAGCGAGCTACACCATGGGTGCCGGCAACGTCACACTCTACGCGAAATGGACCTGGGCGACTTACAGCCTTCGTGACACCGGTCCGGCCGGCGGCCTGATCTTCTACATCAACGCCAACGCGGATACTGACGGGTGGAAATACCTCGAATGCGCACCGTCCTCGACCGAATGGAGCTCGAAGCAATGGGGCACCAGCGGCACCACGACCGGCGCGGCCGCGACCATCGGATCGGGCCCGTCGAACACTGCCCTCATCGTGGCCGCGGCCAACGCCGCCAGCGAGACGGACAAGGCGGCGCAGCTCTGCGACGCGTTGGTCTCCGGCTCCCGCTCGGATTGGTTCCTGCCCTCCCTATCGGAACTCGTGGAAGCGTACAACAACCTGAAGGCTTCGGTTCCTTCAGTGGGCGGATTCGGCACGGGCCAGTACTGGGCATCGACCGAGTCAAACCCCACCTATGCGCGCGCCGTCGGATTCAACATGGGCGACACCAGCACGCCCTGGTCGAAAACCACCTCGTTCTCGGTCCGGGCTGTCCGGCGATTCTAAGTCTGTGCGCGGGCGGGCTCATCCTCGAAGACCGCCCGCGCCCCGCCGATACTTGTAGCGGAGGCCCCATGGACACGCCGCTCCCCCGCCCGCCCCGAACCGCCCGCCGCCTCGCGGCCTGCCTGGCCCTCGGCCTCGCGCTGGGGCTGCCCGCAGCCGCCGAGCGCTTCGCCTTCCGCCACGTCAAGGGCGAGCGCTTCCGCGTCCTCTCCGAGGTGAGCGAGGACGTCTACGTCGACCGCCGCCTCTCGCACTCGGCCGAGATCCTGAACCGCATCGCCTTCGAGATCGCGGACGCCGCGCCCGACGGCTCCTGGGGCCTCGTCCAGGGGAGCTTCGAGACCTCCGAGCGGCCGAAGGGCGCCTCGGCCTACCTCGTCTCGGAAAGCTACGACTCGGCCTACCGGCGCGACCGCCTGGGACGTTATACGATCGAGGACAGGTACTACATGCCGGTGGTTCGCGACGTGCCGTCCTTCCCCGACCGTGAGCTCGCGCCGGGCGACACCTGGACGGCCCCCGGAGAGGAGCGGCACGACTTCCGCCGCGTCTTCGGAATACCCGATCCCTACGTGATCCCCTTCGAGGCCCGCTACCGCTACGAGGGCTCGGCGACCCGCGGGGGGAAGGAGGCCCGGCTCGTGACGGCCTCCTACGAGATCTTCCGCCGGCCCGCCCCTCCCCGCTCCTGGGGCCGGGCCTACCCCGTGCAGGTCGCGGGCTTCTCGGAGCAGAGGATCTGGTGGGATCCCGCCCTCGGCCAGCCGGTCGCCTACGAGGAGCGCTTCGACTTCGTCTTCGACTGGTCGGACGGCAGCTCGATCGAATATCGCGGCACGGCCAAGGCCGACATGCTCGAGGCCGAGACGATGGACAAGGCCTCGATCAAGGACGAGGTCGAGAAGGCCGTCGGCGGCCTGCCCGACGTCCGCGTGGCCGAGTCGGAGGAAGGCGTCACGATCGCCCTCGAGAACCTCCAGTTCGAGGCGGACTCGGCGGTCCTGCGGCCCTCCGAGCTCGACAAGATCGCGCGCATCGCGGAGATCCTGAAGCGCTTTCCGGAGCGGGACATCCTCGTCGCGGGCCACGCGGCCGCGGCGGGCTTCGCCGGCGGGCGCAGGCAGCTCTCCGAGGACCGCGCCCGGGCGGTGGCGGAGCGGCTCATCGGCCTCGGGGCGCGGACGCCGGACCGGATCAGGGCCGTCGGCTACGGGGACGGCCGCCCGGTCGCGGACAACGCGACCGAGGCCGGCCGCGCGCGGAACCGCCGCGTGGAGATCACCATCCTGGAGAACTGAGCCCGGCCGGGGCCCGCCCCCGGGGGGCTTCGGTCCCCTTCCCCGTTTCGGTATACTTCCCGCGCGGAGGAACGCGGCATGATACAGCTCGAGAGCCTCTCCAAGACCTACGCGCGGAGCGGGACCAAGGCGGTCGACGGACTCTCCCTCGAGGTGAGGGACGGCGAGATCTTCGGCTTCCTCGGCCCTAACGGCGCGGGGAAGACCACGACCCTCAAGATGCTCACGGGCGTGCTCAGGCCCGACGCGGGGACGGTGAAAGTCGACGGCGTCGACATGGCCGCCCGGCCCCTCGAGGCCAAGGCCCGCTTCGGCTACGTCGGCGACAATCCCGAGCTCTTCAACAAGCTCAAGGCCCACGAGTACCTCAACTTCGTGGCGGACATATACGGCGTTCCGGAAGGCGAGCGGCGCGCGCGGGTCGCGGCGATAGCGGGGCGCTTCGGCATCGCCGACGCCCTCGCCTCGCCGATCGGGAGCTTCTCCCGGGGCATGAAGCAGAAGCTCTGCGTCACGGCCAGCCTGGTCCACGAGCCTCGCAACTGGATCCTCGACGAGCCGATGGTCGGCCTCGACCCCCAGGCTGCCTTCGACCTCAAGGAACTCATGCGCGGGCGGGCCGCGACCGGCGGCTGCGTCCTCTTCTCGACCCATGTCATGGAGGTCGCCGAGCATCTTTGCGACCGGCTCGCCGTGATCAACAAGGGCCGGATCGTCTTCGCCGGCAGTCTCGAGGAGCTCCGCGCCCTCAGAGCCGGCGGCGACGGCGAGGGGCAGTCGCTCGAGAGCCTCTTCCTCGCCCTGGTCGACGACGGGAGCGCGGGCGAGACGGAGCCCGCGCCCCCGGCCTCGCCCGGTCTCCGCCTCCCCTGGAGGCGCCGATGACCGCGCCCTTCCCGAGCCTCGTCCTCTTCTACATCCGGTCGGTCTACGGACTCTCGTCGCGCAAGCGGGAGCGCGGGCTCAAGGGCGCGCTCAAGGCGATCGGCATCGCGGCCCTCGTCCTCCTCGTCGCGGCCGACCTCGCGGTCCTCTTCTTCGCCATGGACCTCGCCATGTACGAGGCGCTGAAGCCCGCCGGCCTGCAGGGCCTCCTCCTCCTCAACACCGCGACGACGGCCTCGCTCATCGTCTTCACGCTCGGCTTCATGACCGCCCTCTCGACCTACCACATGTCCCAGGCCGAGACGGCCCTCCTGGCTTTGCCGGTCAAGCCCCGGCACCTCCTCGGCGCGAAGATGGCCATGGTCTACCTCTCCGAGTCGGCGCTGGCCTTCCTCCTCATGGGGATAGCGGCGGGCATCTACGGCTGGATGGAGCGCCCGCCGATCGGCTTCTACCTCGCGGCCCTCGCCGCGGCCCTCGCCGCGCCCCTGGTGCCCCTCGCGGCCGCCTATCTCGTCCTCGTGCCCCTCATGGCCGCCTTCAGGCCCCTGCGGAACAAGAACGCGATGATGGTCGCGGGCGGCCTCGTCGGCGTCGCCCTCGCCCTGGCCTTCAACGTCTACATCCAGCGCGCCTCGGCCAACCTCGCCGACCACGCCTGGATAGCGGCCAACATGGCCGGGCCGGATACCCTGGTCGCGCGCGTCGGCTCGGCCTACCCGCCCTCGCGCCTCGCCTGGCTCGCCATGTCGTCCCCGGGAGCGGCCCGCCTCCTGTACTCCCTGGCCTCCCTGGCCCTCGGGCTCGGCGCCGCGGCGGGCGTCGCCCTCCTCCTCGGGCCGGCCTACGCCGCGAGCCTCCTCGGCTTCGAGGAGCGCCGCCTCCGCCGCGTGGAGGCGGGGGGCTTCATCGCGCGCGCGCTCAGGCGCCGCCGCCCGACCACCGCCCTCTTCCTCCGCGAGTGGCGCGTCATGAACCGCGAGCCGATGTGGTTCGTCAACGGCCCCCTCATCGTTCTCCTCATGCCGGTCATCGTCGCGGTCATGTACGTCGCGCAACGCGAGCAGCTGGACGCGCTCTTCGCCTCGCTCGACGGCCTCCGTGACGGCCCCCTCCCCATGCTCGCGGTCGCGGCCTTCGGGGCCTTCCTCGGCTCCTCCACGAGCGTCGCCTGCACGGCTCTGTCGCGGGACGCCAAGGCCCTTCCCTACCTCAAGGCCCTGCCGGTCGGCTACGGCCCCTACATGGCGGCCAAGCTCCTCCACGCCCTCGCCTTCTCCGTCGTCGGGGCGGCGGTGGCGGCCGCGGCGGGGATCCTCGCCCTGGGCCTGGGCGCGGGCGAGGCCGCGGGCGCCTTCCTGGTCGCCCTCGCCTTCTCGGCCTTCGCCGACGCGGCCGGGCTCTGGCTCGACACCGCGAACCCGCGGCTCTCCTGGGACAACCCGACGGCCGCGCTCAAGCAGAACATCAACTCCGTCGTCGCGATCCTCGGGGCGATGGGGCTCATCGCGGGCCTCGGCTACGCCTCGACCTTCCTCGACCTCGGGCGCGCGGGCTTCGTCGCCCTCTTCGCGGGCGGCTTCGGCCTCCTCGCCGCCCTCCTCATGCTGCTCTTCCCGCGCTACGCGGCGCGGCGGCTGGCCGACATCGAAGTCTAGGAGGGTCGGCATGGAACGACGAGGCCCGGCGGGGCTCTACGACAAGGCGGTCAACGCCCTCAGCTTCTCGGGCGAGCTCTACAAGCTGCGCCGCGAGCTCAACTCGAAGATCGACCAGCCCGAGTCCGGCCAGGCGGCGCCGAGGGCCCGTCCCATCGGCGTGACCCGCTGGTTCAAGAAGCGCCGCATCTCGATCGCCGAGGCCTACCTCATGGTCGTCCGCGACCTCGACTCGCGGCACTCCAAGGAGCGGCTCCGGGCCCTCAAGGTCATGGTCGACGCCTCCTTCCACGCCAAGACCCTCGACATGCCCCTCAACACCGCGAGGGTGCAGATGGCCCTGATGAAGGAGGCCGTGAAGCACCGCGACGACCGCAGGCGCCAGCTCGAGCTCCTCGCCGACTTCTCCTCCTCGTCCTACGGCCAGGCCCAGGTCATCCGCCGCCTCGCCGAGCGGCTCAACGTGGTGGAGCTGCCCGAGCGCGGGGCGAGGCTCCGCGACCTCGACGCGGGCTGGGACCTCCACGTCCACGACACGGCCTCGTCGGGCCGCAAGAACCCGACCCAGCTCCTCGTGGACGCCTTCATCAAGGGCCTCTCGCGGATCGCCATCGCCTACTCCGGCGCCTCGACGGAGATGATGGAGGAGGCGATCGAGGCCGGCCGCATCCTCGGGATCCGCGTCGACATCGCGATCGAGTTCTCCCTCAACTTCCGCGGCGAGCGCTTCCACTTCCACGCGGTCCTGCCCCCCTTCCGCCGCGGCGAGGAGCTGCGCGCCTTCCTCAAGGAGAACCGCAAGCCCCTGAAGCCCCTCTTCGCCGCCCTCGAGGAGAACCAGGAGAGCAGGGTCGAGGCGATCCGCGGGATCCTCGCCGAGTTCAACCGCGACATCCTGCCGCGGCTCAACGAGGGCTTTCCCGACGAGGAGCCCTACCGCATCCCGAAGCTCAAGATCCGCGACCTCGCGGCCTTCGTGCCCCTCCAGAGCGCGAGCCGCTACCACCTCGGCGAGTTCCTCTGGTCCTACTACCGCCCCGCCATGTTCAACCGCGTCCTCTACCTCAAGGCCCTCCGCGGCAGGGCCCGCTCCGACCACAAGCGCGGGCGCATCACCGAGTGGGACCGCGGGATCGTGGACGCCCGGTACCGCCGCGCGCGCGAGGAGTACCGGCAGATGAGCCCCGAGCTCCTCCGGAGGCGCTGGTTCGACGCGCCCGGCGCCGGCGACTACGTCTCGGCCCTCGACGACCTCGCCGGGCTGCGCGCCCTCCTCGGCCGCGCGGGCTGCGGGCTGAAGCTGGTCTCGCCCCTCGAGCGGGGCTACGACTCGGCGGCCCGCCTCCTCGAGTCCTCGCGGGGCCTCATCGACTACGTCGAGGTCTACAACGTCCAGGAGTCCGTGAAGCACGACCCCGCCGACGGGATCCGGCTCTGCGAGCTCGTGAATTCGCTCAACGAGCGCAGCGCGGCGGACGGCACGCGGCCCTTCGTCCCCGCCTGCGGCAGCGACGCGACGGGGCGGAGCCCCGACATACCCGGCATGGGCTTCATCTACGAGGACCGGATCTCCGGCCGCTACCGCAAGCGCTACCTCAAGCGCCACATCGCCCTGCCGGACGCGGCGGCGCGGCTCGTCGCGGGCGGCGGCGAGCCCGTCGACCTGGCCTCGGACCGGCCGGCGCCGCGGATCCTCTGCATGGGCAAGGTCACCGAGGGCTTCTCCAACCGCCTCGGCGACGGCGAGGACCCCGAGCCGGCCTCGATCCCCCTCTCGCGGGCCCTCCGCTACATCAACCCCGGCCTCGCGAACCTCGTCTACGCAGCCATCGGCTTCCTCGTCGCGAACAGCTTCATCGGCCCCGGCTACGCCGCCCTCTGGCTCGGCATCACCGGCTTCCGCAACACGATAGCCGACCTCGTCGCCCATCGCGGCGCCAGGCTGAAGCAGTGGAACGTCGGCTCGGTCAACTTCAACAACGTCGCGCAGTCCCTCTTCTGGACCGGCTTCTCCGTCCCGATCCTCGGCTTCGTCAAGGCGCGCTTCGACCTCTACTGGCCGCTCGAGGCCGAGGGCGTCCTCTTCAACGTGGTCAAGTTCTTCTTCATCTCGTTCACGAACGGCCTCTACCTGGCCTCGCACAACAAGCTCCGCGGCTTCGACCGCAAGGTCATCCGCGCGAACTTCTTCCGGAGCGTGATCGCCTGGCCCTTCGCCGCGGCCTTCGCCCCCGTCGGCAACCTCCTCGGCATCCCGAGCATCGTGCAGACCAAGATCTGGTCCGACGTCGTCGCGGGCTTCATCGAGGGCGGGAGCAAGTACGCCAAGGTCGTGCGGCTGCGCAGGCGCGACGTCGAGGAGATAGCGCCCCGCCTGGCCGAGGGCAAGAAGGAGGAGCGCAGCATCGCCGCCCTCGACCTCCTCTACCTCTTCCGCGAGGAGCCGAGGTCGCGCAACTCGCTCCGCGCCTCGGCCCCCGCCATCCTCGAGGCCCTCTCCGACGAGGGCCTCGACCGCCGGCTCGTGGACTACATCGTCTCGCGGCACTCGGGAGAGGTGGCGGTCGACCTCGCAAGCCTCGTCTCCGACACCCTCCCGCAGTTCCGGGAATGGCTCGCCGACGCCACGGAGTCGCCGGCCTTCGGGCCCGCCGCCCTCCTCGCCGGCAAGCGGCCGGGACGCCGCCGGGCTCAGGGGGCCCGGTACTCGACCCAGCGCACCCTGCCCGACCTCACCGCGTCGCGGAAGGAGCGCTCGACCGCGCTCAGCGAGGCCGAGCCGGACTTGACCTCGACGAAGGCGACCTCCTCGACCTTGCCGGAGGAGGCGCCGACGAAGGCCACGAAGTCCACGGGCTTGCCGATGAAGCGCAGGTCCGCGGGATCGAAGGGGAAGTCCGGTAAGTAGGGCGCCACCTGCTCGGCGAGGAGCCCGCCGAGCACGGCCCGCGAGCGCCTGACCGCGTCCTCGCGCTCGGCCTCGATGCGGGCGGGGAGGCCGGCCTCGGCCTCGAGCCTGCCCGAGCGCTTGCCGAGCCTGAGGCCGAGCCGGAGGCCCAGGGCAAAGAGGAGGGCGAGGGCGATCGCGGCGAGGACGACGACATAGAGCGACTGGGCCTGGCTGAGGGTCTGCGTCGGCATGGACCCAGTGTAGCGGGACGGGCCGCCGGGGTATACTCGGGTCGATGCCCTTCCTGCCCGCCCTCCCCTCCGACCTCGCCGCCCGCGGCCTCGAGCCCGGCGACCTCGATTTCGTCCTCGTCTCCGGCGACGCCTACGTCGACCACCCCTCCTTCGGCCTCGCCCTGATCGGGCGCGTCCTCGAGGCGGCAGGCCACTCGGTCGGCGTCCTCGCGCGGCCCGACCCCGACGACGCCGCGGCCTTCCGCCTCCTCGGCCGGCCGCGGCTGGCCTTCATGGTCGCCGCCGGGGCCCTCGACTCGATGGTCTCCTCCTACACCGCCAACCGCAAGCCGCGCTCCGAGGACGACTACGCGCCGGGCGGCGACCCGCGCGCCTGCCTCCGCGCGGACGGGAGCCTCGGGCCCGGACTCGCCGGGCGCCCGAACGCGAGGCCGGACCGCGCGGTCATCGCCTACGCATCGAAGTGCCGCGAGGCCTGCAAGGGCGTGCCCGTGATCGTCGGCGGCCTCGAGGCCTCGCTCCGCCGCCTCTCGCACTACGACTACTGGTCGGACAAGGTCCGCCGCTCGATCCTCCTCGACTCGAAGGCCGACCTCCTCGTCTACGGCATGGCCGAGGCCCAGGTCGAGGAGATCGCGGCCCGGCTCGCCGCGGGCGGCGGCGCCGACGCGTTGCGCGGCATCAGGGGCACGGCCTGGCGCTCGTCTTCGCGTCCGGAGCTTCCCGCGGGCTCGTATGTCGAGCTGCCGCCCTACGAGGCCGTCGCGGGCGCCGACCCCGCCTCCAAGGCCGCCTACGCCGCCTCGGCGCGGGAGCAGCACCGCAACGCGGAGGCCCGCTCCGGCAAGACCCTCCTCGAGGGCTGCGAGGGCAGGTGGGTCGTGCAGGAGCCGCCCGCTCCCCTCCTCGACGGGGCGGAGCTCGACCGGCTCCACGAGCTGCCCTACGAGCGGGCCTGGCACCCCATGTACGACGCGGCGGGAGGGGTGCCCGCCTTCGCCGAGGTCGAGTTCTCCCTGGCCTCGAGCCGGGGCTGCTTCGGGACTTGCTCCTTCTGCGCGATCGCGATGCACCAGGGCCGTGTCGTCGCCGCGAGGAGCCGCGCCTCGATCCTCCGGGAGGCCCGGCTCCTCGTCGCCTCGCCCCGCTTCAAGGGCTATATCCACGACGTGGGCGGCCCCACCGCGAATTTCCGCGCCCCGCCCTGCCGCAAGTCCGCGCGCTCGGGCGCCTGCCCCGACCGCCGCTGCCTCGCCCCGGAGCCCTGCCCCAACCTCGAGGTCGACCACCGCGACTACCTCGCCCTCCTGCGCGAGCTCGAGGCCCTGCCCGGCGTCAAGAAGGTCTTCGTCCGCTCGGGCATCCGCTTCGACTACCTCATGCTCGACCGCGACGAGTCCTTCCTCCGCGAGCTCGTGTCGCGCCACGTCTCCGGCCAGCTGAAGGTCGCGCCCGAGCACGTCTCGGAGAAGGTCCTCGCCCTCATGGGCAAGCCGCCGCGCCGGGCCTACGAGGCCTTCACGAAGCGTTATGCGGAATTGAACCGCGAGCTCGGCCTCCGGCAATACCTCGTCCCCTACTTCATCTCCGCCCACCCCGGGGCCGGGCTCGCGGAGGCGATCGAGCTCGCCGAGCACCTCAGGGACTCGGGCTTCGTCCCCGACCAGGTCCAGGACTTCTACCCGACGCCCGGCACCCTCGCGACCGCCATGTACTGGACGGGCCTCGACCCGCTGACGGGCGAGGCGGTCCACGTCGCGCGGGGCGAGAGGGAGCGGGCCATGCAGCGGGCCCTCCTCCAGTTCAGCAAGCCCGCGAACGGCGAGCTCGTCCGGGAGGCCCTCGAGCTGGCGGGCCGCGGCGACCTCGTCGGAACGGGCCCGCGCTGCCTCGTGCCACCGGGCCGCCCCCGCGGCCCCGCGGCGGGCGTTGCGCGAAGGCGACGCTGACCCTATCCTAGTGCCATGGCCTTCGATTACGCGGGCAAGACCGTCTGGATCACCGGGGCCTCCTCGGGCATCGGCGAGGCCCTGGCCCTGGAGGCCGCGCGGCGGGGAGCGCGCCTCGTCCTGACCGCGCGCAGGCGCGCTCTCCTCGAGCGCGTGGCCGAGTCCTGCTCCTTCGAGGCCGGCCGCGCGGGCTCGGGCGCGCCGCCGGCGACCGTCCTCGAGGCCGACCTCTCGGAGCGGGCCGCGCGCGTCGCCGCCTGCGAGGCGCTCCTCGCCCTCGCCGAGCCCGACGTCGCCGTCCTCAACGCCGGCGTCTCCCAGCGCTCGACCTTCCTCGAGACCTCGCCCGAGGCCTTCGACGCGATCATGGCGATTGACTTCGAGGCGCCCGCCGAGCTCGCGCGCCTCCTCCTCCCGACGATGCTCCGCCGCGGCTCGGGTTCGCTCGTCGCCCTGTCGAGCCTCGCCGGCCTCGCGGGCGCCCCCCTCCGCCCCGCCTACTCGGCGGCGAAGCACGCGCTCGCCGGCCTCTTCCAGTGCCTCCGCGCCGAGCTCGCGGGCTCGGGGCTCAGGATCGTCACGGTCTACCCCGGATTCGTCCGCACGCCCATAGCCCGCTCCTCCCTCGGCCCCGGGGGCCTGCCCTCGGGAGGGGAGGATCCCGACATCGACGCGGGGGCGGATCCCGCAAGGGTCGCCCGGCGCATCCTCGACGCGGCGCTCCGCGGGAGGGTCGAGATCAAGGTCGGCTTCGGCGCGAAGGGCCGCATCGGGCTCTTCCTCGCGCGGCGCCTGCCCTCGACCTGGGCGGGCGTCTCGGCCCGCCGCGCCGGCCTCGGCGACCGTGGCCGGCGCATTTCCGACGACGCGGCGGGGAACGGCCGCGAAGGGAGGATCCCGTAATGGCCGAGCTCGCGATCGCCGCCTTCTGCCTGTCCTTCCCGGCCTTCGCCCTGATCCTCAAGGAAAGGGTGGAGTTCTTCGCGAAGTGGAGCCCCCTCGTCGCCTGCTACGCGGCCGGCCTGATCGTCGGCAACCTCGGCATACTGCCGGCCAACGCGCCCGTCGTGCTCGACGGCATCTCGACCGGCGCGGTCGCCCTCTCGATCCCCCTCCTCCTCTTCACCGTGGACATCCGCGCGTGGCGCTCGCTCGCGGGCACGACCCTGCGCGCCTTCGTCCTCGCGGTGGTCGCCGTGCTGGCCGTGTCGGCCCTCGCCCACGCCTTCTTCAAGGGCGCGATGCCCGACTCCTGGAACATCGCGGGCCTCCTCGTCGGCGTCTACACGGGCGGCACCCCGAACATGGCCGCGATCAAGACCGCCCTCGGCACCGACATGAACGCCTACCTCGCGGTCCACACCTCCGACATGATCCTCTCGGCGGCCTATTTCCTCTTCGTGCTGACCGTCGCCAAGCGCTTCTTCTCCCTCTTCATGCCCGCCTTCAAGGCGCGCGCGCCGGTGGGCGCGGAGGACGCCCCGGAGGGCGTCCCCCTCGCGCCCCAGGCCGAGTCGGAGGAGATCCCCTTCTCGTCCCTGTTCCGCAAAGGGTCGAGGGGCCCCTTGGCGGCGGCCCTCGGCATGGACCTCGCCGTCGTGGCGGTCGGCCTCGGCCTCTCCCTCCTCGTGCCCGCCGACTGGCAGACCATGGTCGCCATCCTCGGCATCACCTCGCTCGCGCTCGCGGCCTCCCTCTCGCCCCGGCTCCGCGCGGTCAGGGGAACCTTCCAGGCGGGCGAGTACATCCTCTACGTGTTCTGCCTCGCGGTCGGCGCGATGGGCGACATATCGAGGCTCATCGGCGCGGCGCCCCAGTACTTCGCCTACGTCGCCGTCGTCCTCTTCGGGAGCTTCGCCCTCCACGCCCTGCTCTGCGCCCTGGCCAAGGTCGACGTCGACACCTTCCTCGTCGTGTCCACCGCGACCATCAACTCGCCGCCCTTCGTCGGCCTCGCCTGCGTCGCGATCGGCAACAAGCGCCTCCTCGTGCCCGGCATCACCGCGGGCATCATGGGCTACGCCCTCGGCAACTACCTCGGCATCGGGCTCGCCCAGCTCCTCCGGGCGCTCGGCTAGGGGCGGAGGACGGCGGCCTCGTCGAACCAGGCCCCGCAGCCCGGGCGGTCGCTCAAGCGGATGCGGCCGCCGCGCTCCTCCACCCCCCTGGCGTAGTTGCCCTCGATGAGGTCGTAGGCGATGAGGTCGGTGCTGACGACCCCGGGCCGGGCCAGGGCCGCCACCAGCCCCATCGCGATGCCGTAGGTCGACTCGATCATGGAGCCGATCTGGCAGCGGACGCCGTGCCGCTCGGCGAGGTCGTAGAGGTCGAGGGCCCTGATGAGGCCGCCCGTCTTCATGAGCTTGATGTTGATGTAGTCGACGCCGCCGAGGTCGAGGAGGAGCTCGGCGGACTCGCAGCCGTGCACGGCCTCGTCGGCCATGAGGGGCACCGAGGTCGCCGCCTTGATCCGCGCGAAGGCGCGGAGGTCCGAGGCGACCGTCGGCGACTCGAGCCAGTCGAGCTTGCCGTCCACGGCGCGGCAGAATTCGATCGCGTTCTCCGCGGTCCGGAAGCCCTGGTTCGCGTCGGCCACGAGGAGGACCTCGCGGCGGCTCTCCTCGATGAGTTTCCGCGCACCGATCACGGACTCGATGTCGCGGCGCCATCCCGGCAGACCGCCCGTCCCGGGCCGGCCGACCTTGAGGCGGATCACGCGATAGCCCCGCTCGATCCCCTCCTCCACGCGCCGCCTCGTCTCGGCCACGTCGTGGATGCCGAGGATCCAGGTGTACTCGACGGGGCGGTTCGTCGCCCCGAAGAGCTCGTAGAGGGGCTTCCCCGCCCGCTTCGCGCAGGCGTCGAGCATGGCCTGCTCGATGGCGGCGATCGCGGAGGGGTTGCCGTGGACGAGGCGGAGGTCGCCGACCGGCTCGAGGACGTCCATGATGGCGCGCACCGCCTCGAGCGAGCCGATCTCCTTGCCGAGGAGGGAGTACTCGAGGAGGCCGGCGTCCGTGAAGAGCCGCACGCAGGCCATGACGCTCTCGCGGGTCTCGCCCGTGACCTCCCAGGCCGGGATGGCCTCGCCGTGGCCGACGATGCCCTCGTCCGTCTCGATCCTCACCAGCACGAAGAGCATGTCGGTCATGACCACGTTGGCGATGACGAAGGGCTCCTTCATGCGGAGGTTCACCGGGAAGGACTCGACTTTCGTGATGACCATGGTACCGTCACTCCTTTCCGTCGCGCATCGCGGCGAAGGCCTCGCGCGCGCGGGAGACCGTCGCCGCGATGTCCTCGTCCCGGTGGGCGAGCGAGATGAACCAGTTGTGGTGCGGGTGGAGGAAGACGCCGCGCCGCGCCATGGCCGCGCCGAAGCGCTGGTTCAGGTAGAGGTCCGGGTCCTCGTCGAAGGTGAGGAAGGGTATGGCGGGCGGCCCCGACACGCGGGCGCCGTAGCCGAACTCGCGGCCCGCCGCCTCGAGCCCCGAGCGGAGCGCCCCGCCCAGCTTCTCGAGCCTTTCTATTCCGCCTAACCTGTCCATCTCCGCGAGGCAGGCCAGGGAGGCGGCCATGGGCGCCGCCGACATCCAGTACGTGCCCGTGATGAAGAAGGAGGAGGCCGCCTTCATGAGCTCGGGGCTCCCCATGAGGAGGCTGATGGGCTGGCCGTTCGCGAGGGCCTTGCCCATGCACCAGAGGTCGGGCTTCGCGCCGAAGCGGATGTGGGAGCCGCGCGCGTGGAGGCGGAAATTGGCCCTGATGTCGTCCATGACGAGGAGGGCGCCCTCCGCGTCGCAGAGGCGCCGCGCCGCCTCGTGCCAGCCCGCGGGCGGCAGGACCTGGGGCTTGTAGGTCGGGTGGTGGTAGGGCGTGAGGAAGAGGCAGGCGATGCGGCCGCGGTTCTCGCGGAAGAGGCGCTCGAGGGCCTCGAGGTCGCCGTAGGGGAAGCTCCGCACCCGCTCGCGCTCGAAGGCCAGCTCGGGGAAGGGGTTGGCGCCGCACCAATTGGCCGCGCCGTGGTAGGCTCCGTCGGCGACGAGGGCGAGGGCCTTGCCCGTCCTCACGCGGGCGAGGGAGAGGGCGAGGGTCGTCGCGTCGCTGCCGTTCTTGACGAAGACGGCCCATCCCGCGCCCTCGATCCGTTCGACGAGCTTCTCCGCCAGTTCCACCATGATCGGCGCGGGCTGGTCAAGGAGGTCGCCCGAGCGGATGCGCGAGCAGGCCGCCTCGTCCACGGCCTCGTTCGCGTAGCCGACGATCTGCGAGCCGTAGCCGCAGAGGTAGTCGATGTACTCGTTGCCGTCCGCGTCCCACATCCGGCAGCCCTTCGCGCGCTCGATGTAGACGGGGTAGGCGCCGGGCACGAGGAAGCCGGGCGCCTTGGAGCCATAGACGCCGCCGGGGATCACGCGGGCGGCGCGCTCGAAGAGTCGCAGCGACTCGGCGAATCCGCTCATAGCGCCGCCTCCTTGACCTTGACCGCGAGATAGTCCCCGAGCCGGTCGAGGACGGCGAAGAGGCCCTGCGCGAGGGGGAGGAGGCCGCGGAGCGAGACCTCCCCGGCGCCGAGGGCCACGGCGGCCTGCCGCGAGCCGCCGAGCACGGCGCAGGCCGATTCCGGGTCGCGGAAGGAGAGCCGCGCGTTGGGCGAAGCCGGCGCCTCGGGGAGGAAGGCGAGATGCCCGCCGCGCTTGGCCAGTCCGAGGGAGAAGGCGCCGCCCGGGTCGCGCAAGCCGACCTCGAAGGTGACCGTCCCCTCGGGGACGTGGGCGAGGCGCTCCGTCAGGGCGGAGTCGGCGTTGCCCACCTCGACGAGGCCGCGGAGGGCCGCCTCCGCGAGGAGCCTCGCGCGGAGCGCCGGGGCCGTCGCCTTGTCCGCGAGGAGGGCGGGGGCGCGCGAGGAGGCCGCGCGGAAGAAGCCGAGGGCGGCGAGGGCGCCGCGGCCGAGGAAGAGGGGCAGGGGCGTCCCCGGTCCGCCCGCGAGCACGACCGAGGCCTGCCGAGGGCTCGCGAAGCGGAGGACGAGGGAGGAGGCCCCGCGCGGGGGGCGCGCGCCGCCCGAGTAGGAGAGGAGCCGTCCTCCCTCGGAGACGACAAAGGCGGGAGGGATGCCCGGAGCCGAGAGCCGGAGGATGAAGGGACTCTTGGCTGCCTTGGCGGCCAAGCCGGGATCGGAGCCGCCGGCGAGGGCGACGAGGCCCGCCGTCACCGCGAAGCGGACGCGGGCGAGGACCTCGAGCTCGGAGAGGGACAGTCCCTCGATCTTCGTGGTCATGGGACGATGATAGCCGAGCCCCGTCCCGCGCGGTAGGGACCTCTGTCCCCTCAGCCTTCGAAGGGGATGGCGTCCACGACGACGTCGCCATAAAGGCCTTGACGAGTATGCTGATAAATTATATATGTTTACTTGTTCATATGTTCATGTTTTCACGGGAGTATCTATGAGCGACAGCGTTGTCGATACTACACGCCTAGAACGCGCAAACGTCAAGCCGGAGTCCCCTGCCTGCGCTTGCGCCCAGGTCCACGAGGACCGGGTCGAGGCGGCCAAGGCGGCCGCGCCCGACCCCGCCCGGCTCGCCGAACTCGGCGAGCTCTTCAAGGTCTTCGCCGACCCGAGCCGGCTCCGGATCCTCTCGGCCCTCGGCGCCGGCGAGCTCTGCGTCTGCGACCTCGTCGAGACCCTCGGCATGAGCCAGTCCGCGGTGAGCCACCAGCTCGCCCTGCTCCGCGGAGCCCGTCTCGTCCGGTACCGGCGCGAGGGGAAGACGGTCTACTACTCCCTCGACGACCTCCACGTCGGCGCCATCCTGGCGGTGGGACTCGACCACGTGAGCGAGAG
>CAYNPQ010000013.1:37567-50046 GCA_964399065.1 uncultured Treponemataceae bacterium
GCCTGCGGCCACGGGCACGAGGAGGGGGCGGCCTGCGGCTGCGGCCACGACCACGGCGGCTTCTCGCTCCGCCGCGAGCTCTGGATCCTCGGCTCCTCGGTGGCCATCGGCGCCTTCGCCCTCCTCGGCCTTCCCGCCCTCGGCCTCGGCCGGGCGGCCGGCGGGTACCTCCTCCCCGGCCTCATGCTCGCGGCCTACCTCGTCGCAGGCTGGAACGTCCTCGCGGGGGCCGCGCGCAACATAGTCCGCGGCCGCGTCTTCGACGAGCTCTTCCTCATGTCGGTGGCCACCCTCGGCGCCTTCGCCATAGGCCAGTATGAGGAGGCCCTCGGCGTCATGGTCTTCTACAAGATCGGCGAGATGCTCCAGGAGTCCGCGGCCGAGCGCAGCCGCGCCTCGGTGCGCGCCCTCCTCTCCCTGCGGCCCGACCTCGCACGGCTCCGCCGCGACGGCGAGTGGGTCCTCCTCCCGCCCGAGGAGGCCGCCGTCGGCGACCGCTTCATGGTCATGCCCGGCGAGCGCCTCCCCCTCGACGGCCTCGTGCTCGAGGGCGAGGCCTTCGTCGACACGTCGGCCCTGACCGGCGAGTCCCTGCCGCGGCGCGCCTTCCCCGGGGCCGAGGTCCTCGCCGGCTCGGTGGCTACCGACGGTTCACTGGTCATCGAGGCGACGAGGCCGGCGGGCGAGTCCTCGGCGGCGCGCATCGCCGACCTCGTCGAGAACGCTTCGCACGCGAAGGCCCGCTCCGAGCGCTTCGTGACGCGCTTCGCCAAGGTCTACACGCCGATCGTCGTCGCCCTCGCGGCCGCGGTCGCCTTCCTCCCTCCCCTCCTCATCCCCGGCCAGTCCCTCCGCGACTGGGCCTACCGCGCCCTCGTGATGCTCGTCATCTCCTGCCCCTGCGCCCTCGTGGTGAGCGTCCCCTTGGGCTACTTCGGCGGCCTCGGCGGGGCGGCGCGGCGGGGCATCCTCGTCAAGGGCTCGACGGTCCTCGACGCCCTGGCCAAGACGGGCACCGCGGTCTTCGACAAGACCGGGACCCTCACCGAGGGCCGCTTCCGCGTGACCGGCCTCGAGCCTGCCGAGGGCTTCAGCGGCGAGGAGCTCCTCTCCCTCGCGGCCGCGGCCGAGTCCCGCTCGCGCCACCCCGTGGCCGCCTCCGTGCGGGCGGAGGCCGAGGCCCGGGGCCTCTCGGTCGGCACCGAGGACGAGGCCTCCGACATCCGCGAGATCGCGGGCGCGGGCGTCGCCGCCACGATCGGCGGGCGCCGCGTCATCGCGGGCAACGACCGCCTCCTCCACCTCGAGAAGGTACCCCACCCTTCCTGCGACGCGGCCGGCACGACGGTGGACGTGGCGGTCGACGGCCGCTACGCGGGCCGCATCTCCGTCGGCGACGCGCCCAAGGCCGACGCGGCCCGCGCGGTCGCCGCCCTGGCCGCGCTCGGCGTCCGGCGCTCGGTCATGCTGACCGGGGACCGGGCCGCCGCGGCCGCGCCGGTCGCCGCCGCCCTCGGCATCGCCGAGGTCCACGCCGACCTCCTCCCCGAGGACAAGCTCGAGCGCCTCGGCCGCGTCATCGCGGAGACTCGCTCCGGCGGCGGCGCGACGATCTTCGTCGGCGACGGCATCAACGACGCGCCCGCCCTGGCCCTGGCCGACGTGGGCGTGGCCATGGGCGCGGGCGCCGACGCCGCGGTCGAGAGCGCGGACGTCGTCCTCATGACCGGCGAGCCCGGCCGCGTGGCCGAGGCCGTGGCGAGGGCGAGGCGCACCCGGCGCATCGTCGCCCAGAACATCGTCTTCGCGATCGGGGTCAAGGTCGCCTTCCTCGCCCTCGGCGCCGCCGGCGTCGCGGTGATGTGGGAGGCCGTGATCGCCGACGTCGGCGTCGCCCTCGTCGCCACCGCGAACTCGCTCCGCGCGATGCGCTGACCGAAGGTTGGCGAGGTCGATCGACCCGATCTATACTTAGCCCGTGCGGCATGCAAGAGTCGGGACCGCCCCGCCCGGGGCCGGGCTCGCGCGTCGGCTCAATTGGGGCGTCTGGGGGCTCGGCCTCCTCTCGGGCGCGCTCATCGCGGGGCTCCTGGCCTGGCAGGCGGCGCGCGAGCGCGAGGCCCTCATCGAGCGGGAACGGGAATCCCTGCTCCGCATGGCCCAGCTCGTCTCCGTGGAGACGAAGAACATGTTCGCGCGCATCCGCCACTTCTGCGAGACCGCCGACCTCTGGCTCGCCGAGAACCCCGGCGTCGATCCCCGGACCGACGCGGCCTTCCAGAGGCTCGTCGCGATATTCCGTTCATCGGTCGACGGGCTCATCGACATCCGGCTCGTTTCCGGGGAGGGCGGGCTCTTCTACATCCCCTCCAAGCCGGGCACACCCCTCGCCGACGTCAGGGACCGGGACTACTATCAAGCCCAGCTCGAGCCCGCCACGCGGGGCTTCTATATCGCGAACCCGGTCAAGAGCCGCGTGACGGGGCTCTGGGGCATACCGATCTCCTATCCGCTGACGCCGAACCGCGCGGGCATGGCGGTCATCTTCGCGGCGATCGAGCTGCCGACCCTCGACAAGGCCTACGAGCCGATCCGGCCCAAGCCGGGCGGCTCCATCGCCCTCGCGCGGAAGGACGGCGTCCTCCTCGCCCGCACGCCCTTCATAGAGGAGTACGCGGGGAAGCCCCTCGTCGCCTCAGATCCCGAGGCATGGTGGAAGGGCATCGAGGTCTCGGGCAAGGGCACGTGGAGCGTCAACGACCCGTTCGGCGCCCCGGGCGAGCGACTGATCGCCTACGCCGCGGTCGAGCCCTTCGGCCTCGTGGCCACGGTCGGGAGCCCCTACCGCGACTTCCTCGCGGCCTGGCGGGCGAGCCTCCTCTGGCGGATCCTCCTCGCCCTCGCCATGCTCGCCGCCATGGCCCTGCTCACGGCCCGCCTCGCCTCGACCATGCGGCGGCTCGACGCGGCGCGGGCCGAGCTCGGCGAGAACCTCGAGCGCCTCCGCCGGAGCGACGCCACGAAGGACAAGCTCTTTTCCGTGATAGCCCACGACCTCCGCGGGCCCGTGGGCGGCATGCGCAACCTCCTCGACACCCTCGCGGAGGACCGGGCGGCGATGAGCGGGGAGACTCTCGACGAGTGCCTCGACGCCCTGAGGCTCGCCTCCTGGAACACCTACCAGCTCCTCGACAACCTCCTCGCCTGGTCGAGGAGCGAGCGGGGCGAGCTGCGCTTCGAGCCCCGTATCGAGGGGCTCAGGCCGGCGGTCGAGGAGTGCGTCGAGCTCTACGCCCTCTCCATCGCGTCCAAGGGCATCTCGGTGCGGATCGAGGTCGACCCCTCCCTCGAGCTGCGCGCCGACCCCGAGCTCCTCAAGGTCGTCCTGCGCAACCTCCTGTCCAACGCGGTCAAGTTCACGCGGAAGGGCGGCTCGGTCGCGATCTCGGCCTCGCGCGCCGACGGGGAGACGCGGATCGAGGTGCGCGACGACGGGATCGGCATGTCGAAGGAGGAGCTCGAAGGCCTGTTCGACCTCGAGTCCACGCGGAGCCGCTCCGGCACGGCGAACGAGCGGGGCTCCGGACTCGGCCTCGTGCTCTGCCGCGAGATCGTCGAGCTGCACGGGGGCCGCATCGCGGCCTCGGGCGAGCCGGGCGCCGGCGCCGCGGTCACGATCTCCCTGCCCGACGGACCGCCCGAAGCGCCCGCGCCGAGCGACGCCGCATGACGCGGCCAACGAAGCCGCCTAACTCTTCAGGGAATACCGTTCGATGGCCCCGCGCAGCTCCGCGAGGCCGACGGGCTTCTGCACCGTCCCGTCGAAGCCGGCCCGGGCCGCCTCCGGCCCCGGGTCGGCGCCGGTGAGCGCCAGGAGCGGCATCCTGGGTCGCCCTTCCGCCGACTCGATGTCGCGCAACGCGCGCGCCGTCGCGAGGCCGTCCAGGACCGGCATGCCGATGTCCACGAGGGCGAGGTCGAAGGGCCCCGAGCGCCGGTAGGCCTCGAGGGCCGCGGCCCCGTCGGCGGCCGCCTCGACCGCGGCCCCGAGCCGCGCGAGGAGCCGCGACAGCACCTCGCGGTTCGTCGGGTCGTCCTCGGCGAGGAGTATCCGCATCTAGGCGCCGCCCTCCCCGGCCCCCAGCGCGCGCGCGGAGGCCGCCTCGATCCGGTCGAGGCGCGAGGCGGCGACGGAGCGGTCCTCGTCGGGGAAGGCGAGGGCGAGGCGGTGGAGCGCCGCCTCGGTCCCCTCCGCGCCGACGCGGCCGAGGACCGAGGCCAGCGAGCGCGCGGCCGCGCGGAAGGCGTCGGCGTCGCCCGCGGAGAGCGCGGCGCGGAGCGAGGCGAGGTGAACCGGCGCCTCGGAGCGCGCGCGGGAGAGGACCGCCGCGGGCAGGCCGGGATCCGGCTCCGCGGCGAGGACCGCCTCGCGCGCGTCCACGGCGGCGTCGACGGCCTCGAGGAGCTTGGGCATGTCGGCCGGCTTCGTGAAGACGGCGTCGAAGTCGACGCCCGAGCGGCCCACCTCGTCGGGGTCGAAGGCGGTCAGGGCCACGAGCGGAAGGCCGGGGTCGAAGCGCCCGCCCCCGTAGGAGCGGATCTTCCGGCCGAGCTCGATCCCGCTCATGCCGGGCATCTGGATGTCGAGGAGGGCCGCGTCGGGCGGCCGGTCCTCGAGGACGCGGAGCGCCTCGGCGCCGCTCGTCGCCGTGTCGGCGCGATGGCCGGCGTTGGAGAGCAGGGTAGCCATGTACTCGAGGTTGACCTCGTTGTCGTCCACCACGAGGAGACGGTAGGCCCGGGCGGCGCGCGGGGCGCCCGCCGCGCCGGAGTCGAGCTCGCCGGCCGGCACGAGGATCGAGAAGGAGGAGCCGCGGCCGAGCTCGCTCTGGAGCCTGACCTCGCCGCCGAGGGCGCGCACGATGTTCCGCGCGAGGGAGAGGCCGATCCCCGCGCCTCCGCGCTTCGAGTAGGGGGAGTCGAGCTGGACGAAGGGCGCGAAGATGCGCCCCTGGTCCTCGGGCGCGATGCCCGCGCCCGTGTCGGAGACCGAGAGGGTCAGGTAGGGCACGTTGCCCGACCTCCGCTCGAGGGAGGCCGCGACGCGGATCGTGCCGCGCTCGGTGAAGGACACCGCGTTGTCGAGGATCGCGGCGAGGGCCCTGCCGAGGCGGTCCGGGTCCGAGCGGACCGTCTCCCCGGGCGCGGGGCCGAGCTCGAAGCCCACGCCCTTCGCCGCCGCGGCCTTGCGGTAGGGGTCGCAGGCCCGCTCGAGGAAGCCGGCCAAGGGGAAGGCGTACTGCCGCACCGTGCCGGAGCCCGTCTCGAAGCGCACGAAGTCGAGGATGTCGCCGAGCATGTCGAGGAGGCCCTGGGCGCTCGAGATGATCGACGCGGCGCGGCGCTCGGGCTCGGGCCCGCCCATCTCGATGAGGCGGGCGGCCGCGAGGACCGAGGCCACGGGGCTCTTGAGCTCGTGGCTCATGGAGGCGAGGAAGTCGCTCTTGGCGCGGTTCGCGCGCTCGGCCTCCTCCTTGGCGAGCTGGAGGAGCCCCTCCATGGCCTTGCGGCGGCTCACGTCCTCGCAGATGAGTATGGAGTGCGTCACCGAGCCGTCGGGCGAGCGGACGGGCGAGGCGTGCAGCTCGGCCCAGGCGCTCTCGCGCTCCTCCGCCTCCCCGGGCGGGGCCTGGTCGCCGCGCGCGGGCGCGATGCGCGCCTCCTCCCTCGCGTCGAAGCCCTCCCTCACGAGGGAGCGGAGCTCCTCGGCCCGGCGAGGGGGGATGTCGAAGAAGGAGAAGAGCTCGGAGCCGACCACGTCCTGGGGCGCGCGGCGCGATATGCGGAAGAAGGCCGGGTTGACGTACTGGACCCTGAAGGAGCGGTCGGCCACGAGCACGCCCGCGGAGAGCTGGTCGACGGCCTGGTAGAGCTCGCGGAGCATCTCCTCGGACTTGCGCCTCAGGGTGATGTCGCGTATCACGCCGACCGAGCCCACGAAGCCCGCGTCGCGGCCGCCCTCGTACTCGCCCGCGGCCGTCACCTCGCCGTAGGAGATCACCGAGGCGATCATGTCGCCCTCGGCGCTCCGCGGGCCCGGCTTGCGCCGGAGCCGCACCTCGAGGTTCTCGGTGCGGCGGTCGATGCCCCTCCGCTCGTTGAAGAGCTTCGGGCTGAGCCCCGGCCCCGTGCGCGAGCCGCGGAAGAGCTCGAGGACCGCCTCGCGGTCGACGGCCCTCGCGTCCTCGTCGTGGAGGAGGACGGAGAAGTGCCTCCCCGCGAGGTCGGCGGGGTCGTAGCCGAGGAGGCGGATCGAGTTGTTGATGAAGCTGAAGCGGCCCTCGGCGTCGAGCTCGTACACGATGTCCGGCAGGGCGTGGACGAGGGCCTCGTAGCGCCGCTCGAGGAGGCCGAAGGAGCCGGAGAAGCGGCTCCGGAAGGCGCGGAAGGCGCGCAGGTAGCCCGCGGCCCGCTGCTCCCAGCCCGGGGCGCCGGAGAGGAGGTAGTCGAAGGCCCCGGCGGCGAGGATGGAGGGCGCCCTCTCCTCGCCCTCGGGCCCGAGGAGGACGACCGCGACGTAGGATCGGAGCGGGAGGGGGAGGAGGTCGGCGACGAGCTTCCAGCGGGACTCGTCGATGACGAGGACGTCGAAGCCGCCGCCGCGGATCGCCTCGTCGAGGGCCTCGCCCGAGCCGTCGCCGGGCGCCCGCGCCGAGCGGAGCCCCGTCGCGGCGAGGGCCGCCTCCAGGAGGGCGAGCTCCCCCGCGTCGGAGAGGTCGAGGAGGGCGGCGCCGGCGTCGTCTTTGTCCATGGAATTCATGTTCGGCCGGTTCCGCCCCGCATTCAAGCCCGGGACGCTACCTGATCTTCCCGACCCGCGAGGGCGGCCAGGCCCTGAAGAGGGCGTAGCCCTCGATGTACCGAAGATCCAGGGCGAAGGGCGAGAGGATCGAGGGGTAGAGGATCGAGGCCGGGTCGCCCGGATCGAGGGCCCGGGTCGAGGGCCGCGACTCGAAGAAGCGGAAGTCGAGGGAGTTGTAGCGGTTGTCGCCCATCGCGAAGTACTCGGTCGGCCCGAGGAAGGCCGCGCCCGCGGGGAACTCGGGGAAGTTGCGCGCGTCGTAGAAGCCGTAGAGGTAGACGTAGAGCTCGCGCGCCTCCCCCGACAGGGACTTGCGGCGCGCGTCGCCGTCGAAGGCCGCGAGCGAGGCCGCCGACTCGAGGAGCTCGAGGTCGCGCTCGACGCGGTCGACGAGGTTGGACTTGACGAGGAGGTCGAGGGCGCGCGAGCCGCGGCCGTAGGCGTCGTCCGCCGCGAGGGGGGCCGCCTTCGCGGGCCCGCCGCAGTAGGCGCGGAAGGCCTCGCGCAGCGGGCCGGAGCGCCCGAGGGCGAGGAGGAGGGCCAGGTCGTCGGCGCCCGCGCCCTCGCGGGACAGCGCGTTCTGCCCGCCGGCGGCGGCGGCCGCGGCCAGGGCGTCGCGCCGCGCGGAGAGGTCGCGGCCCGCGCGGGAGAGCTCCCGCTCCTCGAAGGCCGCGATCCTCGGCGACAGGGCCGCGGCCCGCGCGGCCAGGCGCTCGCCCTTCGCGGCGAGGGCCGCGGAGAGGGCCGGGAGGTCGGCCTCGGCCTTGCGCCGGTCCCAGGACTCGAGGACGGCGCGGCCGCGCTCGTCCACGGGGATCTCCTCGATGCGCGCGCGGAGCTCTCCGTCCAGCTTCCACAGGTCGGTCCGCGACCAGGCGGCGTCGGCCTCGACCTTGGCCCAGGAGGCGCCCGCGCGCTTCGCGTACAGCACGTCGTCGACCATCGTGAGCTTCTCGCCGGGCATGCCGACCACGCGCTTCACCAGGGGATCGGCCTTGGGGCTGCCGTCGGGCAGCTTGTCGATGTTGACCGCCGTGAAGGTGATCATGGACACGAACTGCGAGAGGTACTTGCGCAGGCCGACGCGGGCGTTCTCCGGGTAGCGCGGATTGGCGATCGTCACCACGTCGCCCCGCCGCGGCAGGCGGACGAAGGGCAGCCGCCACTCGGTCAGGGGGATCCGCGGCCCCGCGATCGCCTTGGCGGTGAAGGGCCGGTCCTTGTTGAGGAAGGTCGGCACCATCGACTCGGAGGGGATCACGTAGAGCTGGAACACGAAGAAGTCGATCACGATGACGAGGATGGCCGCGAAGGCCAGGGCGTCGACCCACTCGAGGGCGTTGCGGACGAAGCCCTTCTTGCGCTCGTTGCGGCGCTTGCGCCGGAGCTTCGGGTCCGCGAGCTCCTCCGCGCTGATCAGGCCGAGCTGGGCGTGGAGCTCGGGCCTCCCCGCCATGACGAAGAGCGCCGTCCCCGCGGCGAGGGCGAGGAGGCAGAGGAGGTACAGGAAGACGACGCGGCCGGGGCCGATGAGACCCCCGTCGGCCCAGTCCACCCGGGGCAGGGCGCAGGCCACGTAATGCAGCACGAGGCCGTAGCCCGTGAACTTCTTGAGCGCGGGCAGGAGGCTCGACCGCCCCTTGCGGAGCAACGCGTCGAGGAAGGCGAGCTCGCCGGCGGCGAGGCCGAGCGAGACCGCGAGGAAGGCCGCGTAATACGCCGTGAAGCGCGGACAGCCGTTCAGGAGGGCGGTGAGGACCAACAGGCCCACCCAGGCGAGGCCGGGGATGTAGAGCCGCTTGGCCCAGGTCGAATCGAGGGACAATGACCCCTGCGAGGCTGCGCCCCCCCCGGGGCGGCCGGCCTTGCCGGTCTTCTGAGGCGTCGTGTCGTTCTTCATCGCGGGAAGTATCGGGCCGACGCGGCCGGCCGGTCAAGGAGGGAGGGGAAAGAGCGGGGGAAGAAGGTCGCGCCTCCCCGCCGCGATTTCGTAGTATTATTGACTGGTAGGAAGTGCCTCGTGCGCCAAGTGATCGTCTATCCCGGCGAGGGCGGCTATTACGTCGTCGAATGTCCGAGCCTGCCCGGTTGCATCTCCCAGGGACTCACCAAGGAAGAGGCCATCGCAAACATCAAAGAGGCCATCCAAGCCTATATACTCGCTCTCCAGGACCAAGGCCTGCCGGTCCCCGTCGAGAAGTTCGATTCGATACTCGTCGCCGTATGAGCCATCTCCCGAGGCTCTCCGGCCGGGAGTGCATCTCCGCCCTGAAAAGGCGGGATTCGTCGTCATCCGCCAGCAGGGGAGTCATGTCGGGCTGAAAAAATCCGATCCTTTCACCCAGCTGGTCGTCCCTGATCATCGCGAGCTCGACACGGGGACTTTGCGAGCCATCATCAGGCAATCGGGATTGTCGATCGACGATATCCTCGGGTTACGCTGACAATCAGGCCCGCCCGCGGCGCTTGATGGCCTGTCCGACCATGGCCGCGACGATGAGGAAGGCGGCGACCATCGCCGCGATCCAGACCGCCCTCGTCGAATCCCGATCCAAGGACAACCTCTTGATGGCGATACCCGCATAGGCCCAGACGACGACGAGGGGCGTCGCGACCGCTCCCCGGCCAAGAGCGTAGACGAGGGCCAGGGCGAGACCGGCGCAGATGACGATGACGGTCCAGAGCCGCGGATCGAGGCCGAAGCCGTCCCAGCGGAGCTTGACGAGAAGGGCGGTCGCGTTCGCGATGGTGGCGACGAGGATCCAACCGAGGTAGACCCGGATCGGCACCGAGAGGAAAAAGCGCCGAGATCGCCCTCCGCCAGCCTCGGAGGCCAGGCTTCCGCCGGGGGCGAGCCTTCGCGCGATGCGCTCCTCCAGAGCGACGAGACTGGCGAGGATCGCGAGCATGAGGACCAGGGAGAGCGGCACGAGACGCCAATGCCAGGCGAAGATCCAACCGACATTGGCCGCGGCGTTGAGGATGAACAGGATGCCGTCAACTGCCCGCCAAGCGGCCCCTGCCCTGCGGCCGAAAGTCTCGGCGAGGAGCGCGGCCACATAGCCGGCGAGCAGCAGGTAGATAATCCCCCAGATCGCGAAGGTCAGGCCCGAAGGCACGAAGAGGTTGGGCAGCTCGTCGGAAAGCGCGCCCGTTCCGACGCCGTTGAGGGGAAGCGCGTTCGCGAGGGCGTTGACGGCGACCACCGCGAGGAAACCGGCGGCGGAGAGGATCGCGGGCAGGATCGGTCGCCCCGCGGGGCGGCCTGCGGCGATGTCCGGACCAGGCATGGGAACCCCTTCCCGGGCAATTCGCGCGGAACCGCGACACCGGTCCGGCGACGGCCCGATGAGGAAAAGATACCGCTTTCCCGGGGACCGGAGTAGCCAATATCCGCATTCGAGGGAATGAAGCCCCGATCCGAACAGGCTTCCCTTAATGCCGGCGCGCCGGCGATGAACCCCGCACGTCGATCCGTAAATCGCCGCAACGCGGCGGGCGCTCTGCCCTACGACGTTATGCGAATGCGCGCGCCGCGCGACTCCGCGGCCAAACGCGCCCCGGCGAGAGTGGGGGTAGCGGAGCCCACCGGAGGCATCGCGCGACCGTGCGGGACGAGGGCACGGCGCGGAACCCCGCGATGCCGAGGAGGGCGGAGCGAGGGGGAGCCGCGTGGTGAGAAGCATAGCTTCGATCCGAATGGGGAGACCGGCCTGCCGGCGCGACGGGGATGAACCCGGCTACCGATTCGCATGAATCCGTAGGGCGGTGGGCGTCGCAAGAAAAAAGGACGGTCCGCGAGTACTCGAGCGGATCGCCCTTTTTTCTTGCGACAGGACCCACCCTGCGGCGTCGATGAAAAAGTAGGCGCCGGCCTTTTTCCCATCGCGTCGAGACCGGGGCGGCGCTCCCCCCTTTGGGTCAGAGCGTGTACAGCGCGCCTTCCCTCGCCATCTCGATCTCGAGCCCGGTGCGTTCCCGGGTCTTGCCCTGGTAGAAGAGCTCGAGCTCCTGCAGCTCCGCGTCGGAGCGGTTGGGGTCGTGGTGGAAGAGGACGAGGCGCTTGACGCGGGCCTTGTGCGCGGCGTTGATCGCGTATTCGTACGAGGAGTGGCCCCAGCCGCGCTTGCCCGCGTTGTACTCCTTCGCGGTGTACTGGGTGTCGTGCACCAGGAGGTCGACACCCTGCATGAAGCGGAGGAGCTTCTCGTTCTCCTCGCGCGCCGCCTCCTCGCCCTCGCGCGCCGCCTCCTCGTCGTAGTCGGGGTGGGCGGGGTCCGTCGGGAAGAGGTTCGAGAAGGGCTCGTTGTCGTAGACGGTGGCGATGGACTTGCCCCTGTACTCGATGCGGTAGCCGAGGCAGAGGATGGGGTGGTTCAGGTACTTGGTGGTGACGAAGATGCCGTCGCCGAGCTCGAAGGTCGTCTCCTTGATCTGCCGGTACTCGATCTTCGCCCCGAGCTCCTCCTGGCGCACGGGCCAGTAGCGGTAGGAGAGGAGGGAGCCGAAAACCTTCTCGAGGCTGTCGTCCTCGTAGCTGATCGGGCCGTGGATGCGCAGCCTCGTGCCCGGCACGAAGATCGGCGTGAACATCGGGAAGCCGAGGACATGGTCCCAGTGCGTGTGGGTGATGAGTATGTCGGCGGAGATCGGGCCCTTGGGCAGGTCCTCGCGCATGAGCTTGTCGCCGAGCTTGCGGATGCCCGAGCCGGCGTCGACGATGATGAGGTGGTCGTCGCAGCGGATCTCGAGGCAGGAGGTGTTGCCGCCGAAGAGCACGGTGTCGGGCCCGGGGGTCGGCATGGACCCGCGGTCGCCCCAGACCCTGAGGCTGAGCATTATTGCTGCCCTCCTATCTTGAGGAAGACCTTCGCCTTCTCGATGGCCTCGTTCACGGGGGCCTCGAGCTCCTCGAGCGCCGACTTGTCGATGCCGAGGGCCTCGTAGGCCTCGGGCGGAACCTTGTCGGGATAGAGATTGCCCGAGAAGCCGATGCCCTCGCGGTTCGCGTAGTAGTCGGCCACCGTCACGGTGAGGAGGATGTCGCCGTGCGGGCCCTGGTACTCGGCCGGGGCGTGGTGCCAGGCGATGGCGTCGGCTATCGCGCCGCCGAGCTTCCAGCTCTTGGCGATGATGTCCCCGGCCTGGCAGTGGTCGATGCCGAGGACGCGGGCCTCGGCGGTCCGGAGGGAGAGCCGCTCGCGGTCGGCGAGGGCCATGGCGCGGAGGTAGTCCTCGGCCAGCGCGTCGTTCAGCGGGATCTTGCCGATGTCGTGGAGGAGGCCCGCGGCGAAGTACTCCTCGAGGACCTTGGGATCGGCGCCGCGCCGCTTGGCGAGGAGCTTGGCGGTGACGCCGACGCAGAGCGAGTGCCGCCAGAAGCCCTCCATGTTGAGCGCGCGGAACTCGCCCTTGCCGGAGACGCCGAGGACCGCGCTCGAGAGCGCGAGGTTCTTCACGGTGTTCACGCCGAGCATGATGATGGCGCGCACGAGGCTCGTGACCTGGGTGCCGAGGCCGTAGTAGGCCGAGTTGATGAGCTTGAGGACGCGGCCCATGAGCACGGGGTCGAGCTGGATCACGCGGTCGAGGTCGATGGGGCTGGTCTTCGGGTTGT
>CAYNPQ010000014.1:0-2388 GCA_964399065.1 uncultured Treponemataceae bacterium
GTGCTCGGGTTGGACCAGGCGAGGAGGGAGCCGGAGAGGGCGTGCTCGAGGATGCCCGCGGTGTAGGCGAGTCCCGTCTCGGAGAGGCCGTAGAGGCCCTCGCCGGGGAAGATCGACTTTCCGCCCTTCTCGATGAACTGGTGGACGTGCATCCCGTTGCCCGCGATCTTGTACATGGGCTTGGGCATGAAGGTGACGAAGAGGCCGAGCTCGTCCGCGCAGCTCTTCAGGATCCACTTGCCGAGGACGACGGCGTCCGCGGCGCGGGCCAGGGACATGAAGTCGAGCTCGATCTCGAGCTGGGCCGCGCCGACTTCGTGGTGGTGGTACTTCACGGGGATGCCCGCGGCCTCCATGGCCTGGACCGCCCGGTCGCGCAGAAGGCCGTACTTGTCCTCCGGCGCGAGGCGGTGGTAGCCCTTCGAGAGGCCGAAGCGGGGCGCGTCCCCCGCCTCGTCGCCGATGCCCTCGGCGCTCTCGACGAAGTAGTAGGAGTGGTCGACCGTGGTCGAGTAGCGCACCTCGTCGAAGACGTAGAACTCGAGCTCCACGAGCATCTTCGCCTCGTCCCCGACCCCCGACTTCCGGAGGCGCTCCACCGCGGCCCGGGCCACGGCGCGGGGGTACTGGTCGAAGGCCTCGCCGGAGGTCGTCCAGACGTCGCAGAAGGCGTGGAGGATCCGGAAGTCGTCGCGCTCCTGGACGAAGGCGCTCCCCATGTCGGGGATCGCGACCATGTCGCTCGCGTGGACCTGCGCGAAACCGAAGTTCGAGGCGTCGAAGCCTATGCCGTTCTTCAGGACCTTCTCGGAGACGTAGCTCCGGGGCAGGGAGACGGAATGGATCTGTCCCGCGACGTCGATGACGAGGAGGCTCAGGTAGTCGATGGTGGAGAGGTCGCCGGAGTATTTCTCGAGACGCATGGTCGCTCCTTTGATCGGGCCTGGTTCAGGTGAAAGTATAGGCGATAGTAGCCTCGTTTAGGGAAACTCGCAATATCGAAACGCTTATTTCACTAATTGAAACAGTGAAAACTCGATTTGCTCCGCTCCCTCCTTCGCTCCATACTATGCGTGGAGGGCGCCATGGGAGGAATCGAGTACGCCATCGTCACCGTCTTCATCGCCATCTGGATCGTCGGCGGCTTCGTCGCGTTCAAGTTCCTGCGGAAGGGCCTCGCCCGCGACCGCGAGAAGGCCGACAGCCTCGCCGCGGGCCTCGGCCTCGAGCTCGTCCAGGGCGAGGAGGCCCTGCGGCGGATGTACCGCGACTCGGGTCAGGAGTCCCAGCTCGCGGCCTTCGAGAAGATGCCCGAGTTCATCCGCAGGCTTTCGATCGCCATGACGCCCTGGAGGATCGAGGGCGAGAGGGGCGGGATCCGCGTCGCCGTCTACCGCGAGTCGCGGGGCAAGAACAACAGCACCTACACCATCGCCCGGGCCTATCCGGCCTCGCCCCTGCCCTTCAGCCTCTCCGTCACGCGCGAGGGCGGGGCCTACAAGCTCGGCAAGGCCCTCTTCGGCCTGCAGGACATCGAGCTCGGCGATCCCGAGCTCGACCCCCTCGTCAAGGTCAAGTCGGGCGACCCGATGGCGGCCCGCCTCCGCCTCGGCCAGGGCGAGGCGAGGTCGGCCCTCCTCGAGGCCGCCGCATTGCATGACTTCCGCCTGACCGAGTCCTGGGTCCACTGGGAGCGCCGAGGCGCGGCCGACGACCCCGCCGAGCTCGGCCCGATCCTCGACCTCCTGGTCCGGGTCGCCAAGGCGGTCTCCGGCTGAGGGAGTCCTTCGCGCTCGAGAAGGAGGAGCGGGGGGAGAAGGTCGCGCCGTCCCGTCCGCGGCCGCCGGCCCTCCTGCCCGCGCCCTTCCACCCCCCGCGCCCCCTCCATCCAAGGCACCGCATTGACTCGGCGCCTCCTCCCGTTGTAGCATCCCTCGACTCGCCCAGATGGTGGAATTGGCAGACACGCTAGATTCAGGTTCTAGTGGGAAACCGTGGGGGTTCAAGTCCCCCTCTGGGCAAATAAGACGCGCATCGCGCGTCTTTTTTTTGCCCAGAGGGGGACTTGAAGCGGAGCGGCGACCCTGAGCGCGCGATCATTTGAGCGCGCGAAGGGGAATCGCGCCATGGATGGCGCGATTAGCCGCGGAGCTGGGCTGGAGCGAGCGAACAGGACGTTCGCGAGCGGAAGCCAAGTCCCGAATATTCAGCGAGGTCCAGAGGGGGACTTGAACCAGTCGTCCGAGCCGGCGCAGGATCGAGTCGCGCCCTTGCGGCCCGCCTTCGCCGTGATGATACTTTTCTAGTATGCACGGTGCCTTCGATCGATCGCTTCGACCCGGATCGCCGCGCGCGGCGATCATGGCCGCGGCCCTTTGCGCGGCCGCC
>CAYNPQ010000014.1:2488-8380 GCA_964399065.1 uncultured Treponemataceae bacterium
TCGACCCGGATCGCCGCGCGCGGCGATCATGGCCGCGGCCCTTTGCGCGGCCGCCCTGCTCGCCGCGCCCGCCGGGGCCCAGGCGCCCGCTCGGAGCTTCCGCGTCGGCGTCCTGTACTGGTCCATGAACATCCCCGGCCAGGTGGCCATGCGGCGGGGGCTCGAGGCCGAGGCCGCGCGCATCAACGCGGCGGCGGGCGCCTCGGGGCCCCGCCTCGCCCTCGAGCCGCGGGTCGCCGGCGACGGGGACGCGGGGATCGAGAACCAGATCAGGCAGATGCGCGAGCTCGTCGCCGCCAAGGTCGACGCCATCGTCGTCCAGCCGACGGACAACGCCGCCCTCGCCGCGCCGCTCCGCGAGGCCAACGCCGCGGGCATCCCGGTCGTCGCCTACGACCAGTACATCAGCGGCGGCAAGCTCGCCGCGTACCGTACCTCGGACAACTACCAGGCGGGCCGGCTCGGCGGGGAGTACGTCTCCTCCCGCTTCCCCAAGGATCGCGAGCTCCGGATCGCCCTCGTCGAGTATCCCCACGTCTCCTCGACGGTGGAGCGCGTGAACGGCTTCCTCGACGCCCTCGCCGCCGCCGGCCGGAAGTACCGGATCCTGAAGACCTACAACGCGGTCGAGCCGGTGTCGGGCGCGGCCGCGGGCGCCGCCATCCTCGCCGACTTCCCCGCGCGGGGCTCGGTCGACGCGCTCTTCACCGTCAACGACGGCGGGGGGCTGGCGGTCGTCGACCGGCTCGCGGCGGCCGGCAGGACGGAGATCGTCGTCGCCACCGTCGACGGTGATCCCGCCTCCGTGGAGAACATCAAGGCCGGCCGCCTCACGGCCATAGACGCGGCGCAGTTCTGCGGCCCCCTCGGCGCCGAGGCGCTGAAGGCCGCCTGGGACCTGCTCAATAAAAGGGCCGTGCCCTACCACGCGCTGGTTCCCACCTTCCCGATCACCGCCGAGACCCTCCCGCTCTATCCGGGCTGGATGGGGCCGGTCCCGAGGGACTTCCGGAAGCCCTGGCCGAGCCCCGAGCCCGACTGGAAGGGCGCGCTCAAGGTGGTGAAGGAGTGAGGCGGGAGCGCGGGAGCGACTCCGCCTGGAGCCCCGCCCGTGGCGAGCGAAGCCTCGCGATGAGCTTCGGCGCGCTGGTCCTCGTCCTCATGGCCGCGACGGCCCTCGCGGCCTCCCTGCTCTCCGACTCCCTGCGCCGCGGCGAGGAGCGCAAGCTCGCCGGCGCCATCGCGGTCATCCTCGGGGAGTCCATAGGGCGGGTCAGCTTCTCCGGCAAGTACCACGCGCGGCTCTTCGTCGAGGAGATCAAGGATCTCCTTCCCTACCTCAGCTACGTGTCCGTCGAGTCCTCCGACGGCATCGTCGTCGCGCACAGCGATCCCGCGCGGAATTCGTCATTGATCGAAGGGGAGGACGTCGACAGCCTCAGCCTCTCCTCCGCGGGGCCCGTCTTCGTCGATCGGTCCAGGGCGGGGGTTCCGTACCGCGAGGTCCTCGTCACCTACCGGGGAGGGCCGGGCGGGGAGGTCGAGGGCGTCGTGCGCGTCGGGATCGACGCCTCGCGGGATCGGGCCGCCCGGCGGTACAACTTCGGCCTCCTCCTCGGCATGATCGCCGCCCTGGCGGCCGGGGCGATCGCCGCCGTCGCGGCCATGAGCCGTCGCTTCGGCGGCGCGCTCAAGGCGCTCAACCTCGAGCTCGAGCGCAAGGTGCTCGAGCGCACCGCCGAGCTCGCCCGCGCGAACTCCGAGCTCTCGCGGAGCAACGAGAGCCTCGAGTCGGCCATGGGCGAGCTCACGCGCACCCAGTCCCAGCTCCTCCGCAGCGAGAAGCTCGCGGTGCTCGGCCAGCTCGCGGCGAGCGTCGCGCACGAGCTCAACACCCCCTTGGGGGCCATCGAATCAGCCGCGAGCTCGATCGAGGGGATCTTCGACGATGACATCCCCCGCCTGACCGGGCTCCTTTCGCGGCTCGACGAGGAGGGCAGGGAAGTCTTCCTGTCGCTCGCGTCCCTCGCGATGGAGCGCGCGACCGTCGTCGACGGCAGCCGCCCGAAGATGGACCGCAGGGAGCTCGAGAGGCGCCTGGCGGATATGGGGGTCCCCGAGCCGGCGGAGACCGGGGAGCTTCTCGCCGAGCTCGAGCTGGCGGACCGCGTCGCGGAGCTCGGCCCGACGCTGCGCCGGCCCGACGCCCGCGAGCTTCTCGAGAAGGCGGGCTCGCTGGCCAACCTGCGGCGGCTCTCGGCCATCGAGTCCGTGGGCGCCGAGAAGGCCGCGGCCGTGGTCCGCGCCCTCCGCAGCTACCTCGACAAGGGCGAGGACGACCCCCTCGCCGTCGTCGACCTCGCCTCCGAGATCGAGACCGTCCTCACCCTCTACCGCGGCAGGACCAAGGGGGTGGAGATCGCGCGGCGATACGCCGACGGCTCGACGGTCCGCGGCAACAAGGACAAGCTTAACCAGGTCTGGATCAACCTGATCAACAACGCGCTCGACGCCATGGAGGGGGAGGGGAGGATCGAGATCTCGACGGCGATCGAGGGGAGCTACGTGGTCGTGGAGCTCCGGGACGACGGTCCCGGCGTCCCCGCGGAGCTCAGGGACAAGGTCTTCGAACCCTTCTTCACGACGAAGACCAAGGGCGGCCTCGGCCTCGGTCTCGATATCTGCCGCCGCATCGTCGATTCGCTCGGCGGCGGCATCGAGCTCGCCGAGGGCGGTCCCGGAGCGGCCTTCGTCGTGAGGCTCCCCCGGGCGGAAGCGGGCGCCTAGGCACCGAGCCGCCGCATCGCATATCGTCGCGTCGCATATCGTCGTATACTTTCTCCGCGCCCCCGCCCCGCGCGGGGCGGCGCCACACTATCCCCAGGGGGAAGGCATGGACGGTTACTTCTTCGAGGACGGCTCGATCGCGTCGACGGTCGTCGAGCCCGGGCGGGTGACGCGCAAGGTCAAGGCCCGGGGCGGCAAGCTCATGATGGTCGAGGTCGGCTTCGCCGGGGGCGTCGAGCTCAAGGAGCACGAGCATCCCCACGAGCAGTCGACGTATTGCCTCGAGGGCGAGTTCGACTTCACGGTGGGCGGCAAGACCGCGAGGATACGGGCCGGCGATTCGGTCTACATCCCCGGCGGCCTGCGGCACCAGGCTTCCTGCGTAGTCGCCGGCCGGCTCCTCGACTGCTTCACGCCCCAGCGCGAGGACTTCCTGGCCTGAGTCTTCGCCGGGAGCCAGGACGGCATCGCCGGATGGCCGGCGCCCGGCGAGGGGCGCCGGCCATCCGGGCATACTCACTTCCCGGCCATCATGGCCTCGACGTCGGCGCGCGCCTCGCCGATGCCCTTGATCCCGAAGCGCTCGACCAGGACCTTCGCCACGCCGGCCGAGAGGAAGCCCGGCAGGGTCGGCCCGAGCCGGATCTCCTTGAAGCCGAGGGAGAGGAGGGCGAGGAGGACGAGGACGGCCTTCTGCTCGTACCAGGCGATGTCGAAGGAGAGGGGCAGCTGGTTGACGTCGGCCAGGCCGAAGGCGTCCTTCAGGGCGAGGGCGATGAGGGCGAGGGAGTAGGAGTCGTTGCACTGCCCCGCGTCGAGGACCCGGGGGATGCCGCCGATGTCGCCTAACGGCAGCTTGATGTAGCGGAACTTCGCGCAGCCCGCGGTCAGGATGACCGCGTCCTTCGGGAGGCCGCCCGCCACGTCGGCGTAGTAGGCCCGCGAGTTCGCGCGGCCGTCGCAGCCCGCCATGACGACGAAGCGCTTGATGGCTCCCGACTTCACCGCCGCGACGACCTTGTCCGCGAGGGCCATGACCTGGTCGTGCGCGAAGCCGCCCACGATCTCGCCCTGGAATCCGGCGGGCTCCTCGAGCCTCTCCGGCGGCGGGCAGGCCTTGGCCATCGCGACGATCGCGGAGAAGTCCTTCATGCCGCCCGCCGGCCGGTCGCCGATGTGGGCGCAGCCGTCGAAGCCCACGACCCCGGTCGTGAAGACCCGGGACTTGTAGGAGTCGCGGGGCGGCACGAGGCAGTTCGAGGTGAAGAGCACGGGGCCGCGGAACTTCTCGATCTCGCCCGCCTGGCTCCACCAGGCCCCGCCGTAGTTCCCGTAGAGGTTGTCGTACTTCTCGAAGAAGGGGTAGTAGTGGGCCGGGAGCATCTCGCCATGGGTGTAGACGTCGACGCCCGATCCCTTGGTCTGCTCGAGGAGGTCGTGGAGGTCGCGGAGGTCGTGGCCCGAGACGAGGATGCCGGGCCGGTCGCGGACGCCGGTCCGGACCTTCGTGATCCGCGGCTTGCCGTAGCCGCCGGTGTTCGCGCCGTCGAGGAGGGCCATGGCCTTGACGCCCATGGCGCCGGTCTCGAGGACCAGGGCCGTGAGGGCCTCGGCCCCGAGCGCGTCGTTCGCGATGTCGCCCATCGCGCGGAGCATGAAGCGGAAGAGCTCCTCCGACTTCGCGCCGAGGACGTAGGCGTGCTCCATGTAGGCGGCCATGCCCTTGAGTCCGTAGAGGACGAGGGAGCGGAGGGCCCGGACGTCCTCGTCCGCGGTCTCCTTCCAGCCGCCCTTGCCGGCGCGGGCCGCGGCGCGGATCCCCTCGAGGTCGGCCGCCTTCCAGGTCGCCGCGTCGGGAGCCTTCGCCGGCGCCGCGCCGCCCGCCGCGACATACGCGTCGCGCAACGCGTCGCGGCGGCTCAGTGCCTCGGCCGTCCAGTCCTCGAACTCGCGGGCCGAGAAGTTGGCGTTCGTGATCGTCGCGAAGAGCATGCGGTCGACGAAGAAGGCCGTTCCCTCGTCGTAACGCCCCTTCTCCGCGGCCCGGCTCCCCCACCAGCCGATCCCCTTGCAGACGTGGAGGAGGAGGTCCTGCAGGTCGGCGGTCTCCGCGCTCTTGCCGCAGACGCCCTTGGCGGCGTCGCAGCCCGAATTCCTCATCGTCTCCTGGCACTGATGGCAGAACATTCGCACCCTCCCGTGAAATTTCTCCGCGGACGCGCCGCGGGCGCTCGACTCATTCGGCGAAGCAGGCCCCGAGCTCGCTGATCTTCGTCCTCGAGAGCGTCGACTTGAACCGCTTGGCGGTCTCCACGCAGAGCCGCGAGAAGGCGCACTCCCCGGAGCCGCAGACGGGCTTCGAGAATAGGCAGGCGCGCTCCGGCAACTCGCCCTCGAGGGCGACCAGGACCTCCATGCAGGTCATGCGACGCGGGTCCTTGGTCAGCGAAAAGCCTCCGGCGGGGCCCCTGCTCGATTCGAGGAGTCCCGCCTTCGCGAGGGACTGCAGGACCTTCGCGAGGTAGCTCGGCGACACCCCGAGGACCCGGGCCGCCTCGCCCGAGGCCACGGAGCCGCCTCTCGCGGCGGCCTGGGCCAGGGCGTGGAGCGCGGCGTTCGCGCGTTCGGTGACCGCCAGGATCCTGTCCATCGGTTCCCTCTCGATAAATAGTAATTAAGACTCCGATATCTTAAATATCAGGGGCGGCCCCGGGAGGTCAATACCCCTCCGGGTCGCCTCTTTATTAAAGACTAGCGCATTTTCGGGGAAAGGCAAGGGCGCGAGAATCCGGCGGGGCGGCGGAGGGCGACGACTGCGCGGGACGGGGATCTGGGCTGGGGGGCGCGGGACTCGGCGGAAGGGCGGGGAACGGGACGGGGAGGCGGAATGGCGCGCGGGGCCGGCCGGAGCGGCCGGGGCCCGCGCGCCCTCGCGTCAGGACTTCTTGCCGGTGAAGAGGCTCTTGATGCGTCCGAGAAGGCCGGGCTTCTTCTCGGCGGGGGCTGCGCGGGAGGGCTCCCGCTCGACGGGGGCCGGCCTGGGCTGTCGCTGGCCGCCATTCGCGGGGGCGTTCCGGCCGCCCTGGCCTGTGCCCGCCGCCTGCC
>CAYNPQ010000014.1:8480-49382 GCA_964399065.1 uncultured Treponemataceae bacterium
TGGCCGCCATTCGCGGGGGCGTTCCGGCCGCCCTGGCCTGTGCCCGCCGCCTGCCTGCCGCCATCGCGCCGCGTATCCTCGCGGCGATTGTCGCCGCCCTTCGAGGGGCCGTTCCTGGCGGGACCGCCCTTGCCCGGGCCGCGGGGCGCGGCGTTTTTATCGGCGCCGCCCTCGGCCTTGCCCTGGCCGTACTTCTCCTTGTACATCCTGAGCCGCTCGTCCTGGCTCCGGGCGTAGGGATCGCGACCATCGGCGGCGCCTTCACGCTCGCGCGGTCGCTCGGGGGCGCGCTCCGGCGCTCGTTCGCGTCGGGGCCGCTCGTCGCGCTCCCCGGCGGTCGCCCGCTGCTCGTCGCGGCGCTGAGGCGGGCGCTGGCCGCCCCGCCGCGAGTCGCGGCCGCCGGAGCGGGGAGCGCCCTGCCGCGAGCCCTCCCTGCCGGGGTGCTGGCCGCGGGCGCGGTCGTGGTCGCGGGTGTGGCCGAAGCGGATGCCCGCGCTCCTGTCGGGGAGGAGGAGGGCGGTGTCGAAGGGCATGACGGGGATCTTGCTCCCGAGGAGCCGCTCGATCGCCATCAGGTTGTAGACGAACTTCTCGCAGGCGAAGGACACGGCCTTGCCGGCCTTGCCCGCGCGGGCCGTGCGCCCGATGCGGTGCACGTAGGACTCGGCCTCGTCGGGGAGGTCGTAGTTCACGACGAGGTCGAGGGCCTCGACGTCGAGGCCGCGGGCGGCCACGTCGGTGGCGACGAGGATGCGGATCCGGTGCTCCTTGAGACGCTCGATGATCTCGAGGCGCTTGGCCTGGGGCAGGTCTCCCATGATGAACTCGCAGTCCACGCCGTTGACCTTGAGCCGCCGCGCGATCTCCTCGACCATGAACTTCTGGTTGCAGAAGACGAGGGCGCTCTCGGGATTCTCGCGGGCGAGGATGCCGAGGAGGAGGCTGAACTTCTCGTGGTTGCCGACGTGGTAGAGCTCCTGGGTCACGAGGTCGACCGTGACGTGCTCGGGCTCGATCGCGATCTCCTTCGGCCGGTCCATGTACTCCCAGGCGAGATCCTTGACGCGCAGGCCCAGGGTCGCGGAGAAGAGGAAGGTCTGGCGGTCGCCGGGAGGCGGGAGATAGCGGATGAGCTTGCGCAGGTCGTCGATGAAGCCCATGTCGAACATGCGGTCGGCCTCGTCGATGACGAGGAAGCCCACCTCGCGGAGGAGCATCTTGCCCTGCTTCACGAGGTCGATGATGCGGCCCGGCGTGCCGATGATCATCTGCACGTTGTCGCGGAGCATGTCGACCTGGGGGCCGTAGGCGACGCCGCCGTAGAAGGCGCCCGAGCTGATCGGGAGGTGCTTGCCGAGGCGCTTGGCCTCGCCCTCGATCTGCACCGCGAGCTCGCGGGTCGGCGCGAGGACGAGGACCTTGCGGGCGCGGAGGGAGTCGTTCGACATGATGCGCTGGAAGATCGAGATGAGGAAGGCGGCGGTCTTGCCGGTGCCGGTCTGCGACTGGGCGTAGATGTCCTCGCCCGCGAAGGCGTGGCCGAAGACCATCTCCTGCACCGGGGTGCAGGTCACGTAGCCCACCTCGTCGAGCGCCTTGCGCAGGTCGGGGTGGAGGTTCAGTTCCGAGAATTCCATCGTTTCACGCTCGGTATGGATAAAGTATTGAGCCGTATCGAGGGACGAAAGGCCCTCGCAGCTTCTTCGATGACTACAGCATAACGAAATACGGCCTTCGTATATAGGGGGAGGCGGTGCCGGCCCGCCCCGCGCTCAGTAGTGCGGCGGCCGCTCGCCAATCGGGAGGGGAGGGCCCTCCCCCGCGAGCTCCTTCAGCTTCTCGGCCATGGAGCGAAGGAGCCGCTCGGCCGAGGCGAGCCTCCCCGCCTGCTCGTAAACCTCGGCGCCAAGGTCGGCGATCGCTTTCTCCTGGTACATGATCCGCGTCTCGAGCTCCTCGATCCTGTCCATCCCGACCTCCTGCCGCCGCAATTCGACCATACCCCTGACTAGGGTACTAAAACGTATAACTTTTTCATTGACAAGTCGAGAAAGCGGGTTTATACTCACTTAAACGTTTTCGAAAGCCTATGAACGTAACCATCAAGACGATCGCCCAGGCGGCCGGCGTCTCGCCCGCCGCGGTCTCCAAGGCCTTGAACGGCTACCCGGACATCGGGGAGGAAACCCGGGAGCGGATCGTCCGGATCAGCGCCGAGATGGGCTACACGCCCAACGCCATCGCGCGGAACCTCGTCAAGAAGACGAGCAACATCCTCGGCCTCCTCATCCCGGACATCTCCACGCCGATCTACGCCGAGATCTTCAAGGGCCTCGACGCCGAGGCCAAGCGCCGCGGCTTCAATCTCTTCCTCTGCGACACGAACCGAAGCAAGGAGTTCGAGATCTCCTACGTGCGGACCCTCATGGAGAACCGGGCCCGCGGCATCATCGTCGCGCCGGTGGACAGCGACGCGGAGCAGGTCCTCGCCCTCACCAAGGGGAGGATGCCCCTCGTCTTCGTCGGCGGCAAGGTCAACAACAGCATGGACAACTACGTGACGAACGACAACAAGCTCGGTTCGGCCCTCGCGGTCGACTACCTGGCCGACCTCGGCCACAGGGACATACTCATGCTCTGCGACAACTACAAGACCAAGACCAAGAAGGACAGGGTCGAGGGCTTCCGCGCCGCGATGGCGGCCCGCGGCCTCGAGCCGCGCCTCTCCATCGCCCCCGACGACGCGGCGGAGGGCGTGGACTACGGTTGCGCCGCGACCCTCGAGGCCCTGTCCCGGGGCCGCGCGCCGACGGCGATCTACGCCTCGAGCGACATGGTGGCCCTCGGCGCGATGCGCGCCGCCGCGACGCGCGGAGTCGTCATCCCCCGCGACCTCTCCCTGGTCGGCTACGACGACATCATGTTCGCCTCCCTGCCGACCGTGAACCTGACCACCGTGGCCCAGCCCAAGTTCGAGATGGGCGTCATCGCCGTGGAGCTCCTCTGCGAGGCGATGGAGGAGGGCGGCATGGCGCAGAAGCGGCGCCGGGTGGTGAAGCCGAGCCTCGTGGTCCGCGCTACCTGCGCCGCCCCTGGGCGGGCCCCGGGGCGGGGAGGGGAGGAGCCATGAGGATCGACGCAGTCCTCTTCGACCTCGGCGGGACCATCGAGGACGTACGTTACGACCGCGAGTCGCGGCTCGATGCTTGCCGTGAACTTAAACGTTTTCTGACTGAAGAAAACATAAACATCCCGGCCGGAGCCGATGAGCTCCTCGATGCGGTCGAGCGGGGTTCGCGGGACTACCGCGCCTTTTGCGAGCGCACGATGATCGAGGCTCCGACGAACCGAGTCTGGGCCGAGTGGTACCTCCGGGAGTTCCCTGTCCCCCGCGCGGAGCTCGACCGCGTGGCCGAGGGCCTCGGCCTGATCTGGGAGACGCGCTTCCACACCCGCTCCCTGAGGCCGGAGGCCCTGGAGACGCTCCGCTCCCTCAAGGAGCGCGGCTTCCGCCTCGGCGTCATCAGCAACACCTCGAGCCGGAGCCAGGTGGTCGCGACCCTCGACGGCTACGGCATACGGGGCTTCTTCGAATGCCTCTGCCTCTCCTGCGTCTCGGGGATCCGCAAGCCGGACCCGCGCATCTTCCTCGAGGCCCTGTCCCTCCTCGGCGTGCCTCCCGAGCGCGCCGCCTACGTGGGCGACACCGTCTCGCGCGACATCTCCGGGTCGAAGGCCGCGGGCTACGCCCTCGCCTTCCAGATCCGCTCCTTCATGACCGCGGGCAGGGACGTCGACCTGCCGCCCGACTGTCCGCGGCCCGACTACGTCATCGCCGACCTGCGGGAGACGGTCGCGATACTCGAGAGGCTCGGGGCCGGGCCCGCGGGACTCGAATCCCAGGACGGGAGGCTGCCATGAGCGGACAAGGCCGGGACGCGACCGCCGTCGCGACCCGAAGGCGGTGGAGGGGGGCCGAGAAGGCCCGCAACGTCCTCGCCTCGCTGTTCACGAACCCCTACAACGTCATCAGTCTCGTCTCCCTCGTCGTGCTCCTCTACCTGATCGTGGTGCCCCTCGGCGAGATCGTCTCCACGACCTTCAAGTGGCAGCCGAAGGACGCGCGGCTGGTCGAGGGCGCCGTGCCCGGCGCCTTCACGACCTACCACTGGAAGGAGATGTTCGCGGGAGAGGTCGCCCGCTCCCTGCTCTGGGTCCCCCTGGGCAACTCCCTCGCGGTGGCCCTCTGCGTCTCCGCCATCTCGCTCCTCCTCGGCGGGGCCATCGCCTGGCTGACGACGCGGACCGACCTGCCCGGACGCAAGTTCTTCTCCTTCACCGTTCTCGTGCCCTACATGCTCCCCTCCTGGTACAAGGCCCTCGCCTGGATCACGGTGTTCAAGAACGAGCGCGTCGGCGGCTACCCGGGCTTCCTCGGCGCCATCTTCGGCTGGAACCCGCCCGACTGGCTCGCTTACGGCTTCCTCCCGACGGTCCTCACCCTGTCGATCCACTACTACGCCTTCGCCTACCTCCTCATCTCCTCGGCCCTCTCCTCCATCGGCGGCGACCTCGAGGAGATGGGCGAGATCGCCGGCGCGAGCCGCCTCACGATCCTGCGCAAGATCACCTTCCCCCTCGTGCTGCCGGCCATCCTCTCGTCCTTCATCCTCACCTTCTCGCGGGCCATCGGCACCTTCGGCGTGCCCGCCTTCCTCGGCCTCAAGGTGAACTACTACACGATCTCGACGATGCTCTACGCGAGCGTCCGCAACCGGCAGACCGTGCAGGCCTACATCCTCAGCCTCGTCCTCATCCTCATCGCGGTCTTCACGGTCTACATGAACCAGGCCATGATCGGGAAGCGAAAGAGCTACACGACCATCGGCGGCAAGGGGACGAGGCGGAACCTCGTGCCACTCGGGAAGTGGCGGAAGCCCGTCCTCGCGGCCCTCGTCCTGTTCATGGTCGTCGCGGTGATCTTCCCCGTCGCCGTCCTCCTCCTCCAGTCCTTCCTCGCCCGCGACGGCATCTACGCGCTCGACAACTTGACCCTCCACTACTGGATCGGCGAGTCGAAGAGCTCCATCGCAGAGGGCGAGCCCGGGATCTTCCGCAACGCGGCCATCTGGACGGCCCTCGGCACGACCATGAAGCTCGTGCTGACGGCGTCGCTCATCGCGACCTTCGTCGGCCTCATCCTCGGCTACGTGATCTCGAGGGGCCGCAAGAAGGCGTCGGGCCGGATCATCGACCAGGTCTCCTTCCTGCCCTACCTCATCCCCTCGATCGCCTTCGGCGCGATCTACCTGTCGATGTTCTCCCGGCCCCGCTTCCTGATGCCGGCTCTGTACGGCACCCTCGCCATCCTCGTCCTCATCAGCGTCGTGAAGTACCTGCCCTTCTCGGTGAGGGCGGGCACGAGCAACATGATGCAGATCGGGACCGAGCTCGAGGAGGCCGCGATGGTCGAGGGCGCCTCCTTCGCCAAGCGCTTCCGCAAGATCGTCATGCCGCTCGCGGGCAAGGGCTTCGTGAGCGGCTTCATCCTGATCTTCATCAGCGCGATGAAGGAGCTCGACCTCGTCGTCCTCCTCATGACGCCGTCGACCTCGACGCTGACCGCGGTGACCTACTCCTACGCGGAGGGCGGCTTCCACCAGTTCTCGGACGCCGTGATCACCGTCATCGTGGCCATCATCATGGTCGTCTACCTCCTCGCCGCGAAGATCGGCAAGGTCGACATGTCCAAGGGATTGGGGGGCTGAACTCCGATGAGCCGCATAGAGATCTCCAGGGTCAACAAGTACTACGGCGACGTCCACGTCCTGAAGGACCTCGACCTCGTCGTCGAGGACGGGGACTTCATGACCCTTCTCGGGCCCTCGGGCTGCGGGAAGACCACGACGCTCCGCGTCATCGCGGGCCTCGAGTCGCCGCGCTCGGGCAAGGTGTCGATCGGCGGCGTGGTCGCCGCGGACGGCGAGGTGAGCTTCAACATGCCGCCCGCGAAGCGCGGCGTGAACCTCGTGTTCCAGAGCTACGCGCTCTGGCCGCACATGACCGTGTTCGACAACGTGGCCTTCGGCCTCACCATACGCAAGACGCCCAAGGCGGTCATCCGCGCGAAGGTCGAGGGGGCGCTCTCCCGGCTCCACATCTCCGAGTTCGCCGGGCGCTATCCCTCGGAGCTCTCGGGAGGGCAGCAGCAGCGCGTCGCGATCGCCCGCTCCATCGTCTCGGAGCCGCGCGTCCTCCTCCTCGACGAGCCGCTCTCGAACCTCGACGCGAAGCTCCGCATCGAGATGCGCTCCGAGCTCAAGCGCCTCCACCAGGAGCTCAAGACCACGGTGGTCTACGTGACCCACGACCAGGTCGAGGCCCTGACGATGTCGACGAGGATCGCCGTCTTCTTCGAGGGCAGGCTCGTGCAGGCCGACACGCCCCGCGGCATCTACGGCAACCCCGTGGACATCCGCGTCGCCGACTTCATCGGCAACCCCAAGATCAACTTCGTGGAGTGCGAATGCTCGCGCGACGGCGACGCCATGGTCGTCGAGTCGGTCCTCGGCCGGCGCGTGCTCCGGGACGTGGCGTCGCGCAACGCGCGCTTCGGCGGGCTCGGCGTGGAGCCGGCCTCCTGCGGGGGCAGGTCCATCCTCGCGGTGCGGCCCGAGCACGTCCGCGTGAGCCGCGAGGCGAGCCCCGGCGCGGTGCGCTGCCGCATCTACTCGGCCCTGCCCGCCGGCTCGGAGACCCTCATCCAGGCCGCGGTCAACGGCGACACGGTGATGGCGAAGGTCATCGGCCAGGAGGAGTTCGGGCTCGACGAGGAGGCCTGGCTCTCGCTCCAGGAGGACAAGCTGAACGTCTACGACAAGGCCAGCGGGCGCATCTCGCTCGGGGCCCTCGCCTGAGGGCTTCCCGGGCCTCGCGATATCTCGAGCGCATAACGTCGATCGAAGGAGGCACGGAATGAACCATCGCTCACGCGCGACCGTCGTCGCGATCGCGTCCCTGCTCGCCCTGGCCCTCGCGTCGGGCGGGGCATGGGCCCAGGTGTCCACGGCATGGGCCAAGAAGGCGGCCCTCGACGCGCCCGACACCCCGGAGCAGCTCTACGAGGCCGCGAAGAAGGAGGGTAAGGTCGTCATCTACTCGATGTCCTCGCGGATCAAGGACGTCAAGTCGGCCTTCGAGAAGAAGTACCCCGGCGTGGCCGTCGAGGCCTACGACATGCGCAACACCGAGATCTTCGAGAAGATCGAGCGCGAGAGCGCCGCCGGCATCAAGAACGCCGACGTGATCTTCGTGAAGGACTCCGACGGCACCATGGCCAACGACTTCTACGCCCGCGGCGTGGTGCACAGCTACGTGCCGAGGGACCTCGGCGCCAAGGTCGCCGACGTCTACAAGCAGCCCGGCTTCGCCATCTACCTCGAGATGAAGCTCGTGTTCTACAACACCGAGGTCTACGACAAGGACCCGATCGACAGCTGGTGGGACCTGACCCGGCCCGAGTGGAAGGGCAAGATCATGATGACCAACCCCCAGGCCGCGATCGAGACCCTCGGCCTCTTCTGCAGCTTCGTGCAGAACTCCGCCGAGATGGCCGCCGACTACAAGCGCGAATTCGGCCAGGACATCAAGCTCAGCCCCGGCATCGCGAACGCCGGCTACGAGTACATCAAGCGGCTCGCCGCGAACGACCTCGTCATCACGAACTCCGACCAGGAGGTCGTGGACGCGATCGGCGCCGCCGGGCAGAAGAACCCGCCCATCGGCATCGCCACCTCCTCGAAGATCCGCGACAAGAGCAAGGGCCTCAAGCTCGGCATGGTCACCACGCTGAAGCCCCGCTCCTCCACGGGCAACCCGGCCTACCTCGCCATGGTCGAGGGCGGCCAGCACACCAACGCCGCCAAGCTCCTCGTCCGCTTCATGGCCGGCGAGATCGACGGCAAGGCCGCGGGCTACACGCCCTTCGACGTCGAGGGCTCCTGGCCGACCAGGTCCGACATGGCCACGAAGAGCAAGACGCCCCTCGCCGAGATGAACCTCTGGCCCGAGGACGCGAAATACAACTACCCGAACACGGTCAAGGTCACCAATTTCTGGCTCTCGCTCAAGAAGAAGTAGCTGATGCGGGCGCGCCTCCCCCGGGGAGGCGCGCTTTCCCCGGCGGCGGGGCGGCGATGGCGCGCGTTGCGCGACGCCGCTCCGTGCTTTCCGGTTGGTATAGGGAATCGGCTTTACTTAAACGTATTAGAGATATGGCGGCGCCGTCGCACCGACGGCGGGCAGGGAAGGACGCGCATGGACTACGACATCGTATCGATCGGCCACATCACGAACGACGTCCGCGACATGATGGGCGAGCGGACGCCCTTCGTCGGCGGGGCCGCCTACTTCTCGCCCGTGGCGGCGGCGCGAACGGGGGCGCGGGTCCTCGTGGTGACGAAGATGGCGGAGAAGGACCGGAACTCGGTCGGGCTCCTCTCGAGGGAGGGCGTCGACCTCAGGTTCCTGCCCTCGAGGGCGACCACCTCGATCGAGAACATCTTCCTCTCGCCCGATCCCGACGACCGCAGGCTCAAGATGGTCTCGAGGGCCGACGCCTTCACCATGGACGAGGTCCGCGCCCTGCCGGCGGCCCGCGTCTACCACATCGCCGCCCTCTTCAAGGACGAGGTGCCCGACGAGGCCATCCGCGTCCTCGCGGCGAGGGGCAGGGTCGCCCTCGACCTCCAGGCCGTGCTCCGCCATTTCGAGGGCGGGGGCGTGGCCTTCCGCGACTGGCCGGCCAAGGCCGAGTACCTGCCCTTCGCGGGCTACGTCAAGGCCGACTCGGTCGAGATACAGGCGTTGACCGGCACCGACGACCGCGAGGAGGCCGCGCGGATGATCCACGCCTGGGGCCGGGACGGGAACGGCGCGCGCGCCGGCGGGCGCATGGAGATCGTGATCACGCGGCAGGACGAGGTCCTCGCCTACGACGGGGAGTCCTTCCACCGCGCGCCCTTCGATCCGGTCAGGCTCGACGGCCGCGCGGGGCGGGGCGACACCTGCTTCCTGTCCTACATCGCCAGGAGGGCGACGGCCGGGATCGAGGAGTCGGTCCGCTACGCGGCGGCGCTCACGAGCATCAAGATGGAGAGCCCGGGCCCCTTCGCGGGCACGATGGCCGAGGTCGAGGAGCGGATGCGGAGACAGCGCCGCTGAGGGGAATCCGCAAGAGGTCTCATTCTGGAATCGTTTAGAGAGGAGGCATCATCGTGAAAAGAAGGTATTCCGCGGCGATCCTGGCGGTCGCGTTCGCCCTCGGCGCCTTCGCGGCCTGGGCGCAGGTCGCGCCGGTCGCGCCGCCGAAGAACGCCCAAGGCGCGTACGAGCTCTCGAAGCCCGAGCACCTGCTCTACATGGGCGAGAACTTCGGCAAGGCCGAGGTCCCGCGCGACGGCAGGTACGTCCTCGTCGCCGACATCGACATGGACGGCGTCAAGGGCTACGTCCCCATTGCGAAGGACAAGGAGAACTGCTTCTACGGCGTCTTCGACGGCCAGAACCACGTGATCCGCAACTTCGTCATCGAGCGCAAGGGCAAGAAGTACGTCGGGCTCTTCGGCTACGTCGGCAACGAGGACCAGCTCGGCGTCGTCAAGAACCTCGGCCTCGTCAACATCGACGTGACCGGGACCCAGAACGTGGCGGGCATCGTCGGCGTCACCTACGGCACGATCCAGAACTGCTTCGTCACCGGCAAGATCCGCGACGACAAGGGCTCCAACGCGGGCACGGTGGGCGGCATCGCCGGCAAGAACAAGGAGGGCGAGGGCGGGCTCATCGGCCTCATCAAGGACTGCTACGCCGTCGTGGATATCGAGGGCCAGTTCAACGTCGGCGGCCTCGCGGGCATGGAGGACGGCGGCGGCATCATCGAGAGCAGCTACGCGGCCGGCACCGTGGTCGCTCGCGACGCCAACGGCGCCTGCGGCGGCATCGTCGGCTCCTTCAACGCGGGGCAGGTCGTGCGCAACTGCGCCGCCCTCAACACGAAGCTCGTCGGGAAGAAGGACACCGACAAGATCGTCGGCCAGCTCTACGACGAGTCCGGCGCCCAGGTCACGGGCAACATCGCCTGGGACGCGATGGCCGTCGTCGGGAACGAGCCCGTCGAGCAGCCGGTCAAGTGGGCCGAGAAGAGCGCCGCGGAGATCCAGGCCAAGGACACCTTCGTCAAGATGGGCTGGGACTTCAAGGGCGCCTGGGGCTGGCAGGGAAGCGACGCCGCCGGCTATCCCGTCCTCAAGTCCTTCTCCGCGAAGGACCAGGAGCGGAAGGTCGACTACTCCTTCGACGCGGCCGTCGTCATGCTCCCCGTCGCCACGGCCAAGGCCAAGGCCGACATCGCCGTCGAGGCCCGCGTCATCGCCTCGAAGCCCCCGAAGAGCGTCGAGCTCTGGTACGGCGAGACCGCGGACGGCAAGGCCTTCACGAAGAAGGTCGCCATGGCCAAGGGCAAGGGCGACGCCTACGCCGCGAAGATACCCGGCGCCGCCAAGGGGCCGGTCTACTACTTCGTGAAGGTCGTCTCGGCCTCCGGCGCCGAGATCAACAAGCCCTACGAGCTCTCCGCGCCCGTCGCGGTCGCGATCGACGACGGCACGGTCTACGGGGAGCCCGTCGAGGTCGTCATCTCACTGGGCGAGAGGCAGACCTCGATCGGGATCAACTGGATGACCATACCCTCGATCAAGGACAGCTACGTCTACTACGCCAGGAAAGAGGGCTTCGACGGCCGCTTCAAGGAGGCCAAGGGCGCGAGTTCCCTCGTCGCGGTCACGGCCGGCTTCAAGGAGAGGATGAGCCACAAGGTCACGTTGAGCGATCTCGAGCCCGGCGCGACCTACGTGTACCGAGTCGGCGACGGCAAGGGCTTCCAGAGCTGGCAGTACGAGTTCACGGCCCCGCCCGACCCGAAGAAGGTCGACGGCTTCAGCTTCCTCTTCATGTCCGACCCCCAGTCGGTGAGCATCAAGGACTACGAGTCCCTGAGGTTCTGCTACGACTTCGGCCTCACGTTGGTGGACCAGCCCGCCTTCGCCCTCCTCACCGGCGACATCACCCAGGACGGCTACAAGCAGTCGCAGTGGTCCTGCTTCTTCCAGAGCGTCGGCGACAAGCTCACGCGCATCCCCTTCATGCCCGCCATGGGCAACCACGACTACAAGGGCGATCCGCGCTACCTGACCTTCAAGAGCCGCTTCAACACGCCCGCCAACGGGCCCGGCGGGGACCTCGACGGCACCGCCTACTGGTTCGAGTACGGCGACGCCTTCTTCGCGGTGCTCAACACCGAGGCGGTGCCCATCGCCGCCATCAAGACCAACCTCGAGAAGGAGCTGGCCTGGCTCGAGGGCGCCGTGAGGAAGACGACCAAGAAGTGGAAGATCGTCGCCTTCCACGCCGGCCCCTACTCCTCGAACCACGACGGCACGCCGATCAAGGACATCGCCGCCGCCAGGCTCGAGGCCATGAAGATCGACCTCGTCCTCACCGGCCACGACCACCTCTACCTCCGCACCTCGATGAAGGGCGACCAGAAGGTCAAGCCGGGCGAGGGCACGACCTACGTCACGGGCGGCACCGTCGGCAACAAGTACTACAACTGGCTCGAGCGCTCGAAGCCTTTCACCGAGGTGAAGGCCGACGAGTTCGACCGCCAGATCGTCAACGTGGTCCTCGTCAACGACGAGAAGATCGCCTTCTGGTCCATGCAGCGCGAGGACCCGAAGAAGACGACCTTCAAGGAGCTCGACTACTTCGAGATCCCGGCCCCGCTCTCCGCGAAGCCCTGATCCCGCGCGCCGGCCGCGGTGGCGCCGCGGCCGGCGGGCCCCCCGTCCCGCCTGAGAGGCGGGGGGCCGCCCCCTTGAGGCCCGAGGCCCCCCCGTCGTAGGATGGATCCATCGCCAGCATGAACAACTACCACACCCATACCTATCGTTGCAGGCACGCCTCGGGCGACGTGCCCGACTACGTCGAGGCCGCCCGCGCGGCGGGCGTCGCCGAGCTCGGCTTCTCCGACCACGTCCCCTGGAAGGACGGCCGCTGGCCGGACAGCAGGATGGACTACGGCCTCCTGGCCGATTACGTCGAGGCCGTGCGCGCGGCCGCCCGCGCCGAGGCCGCGCGGCCCTCCGGCCGCGTCGGGATCGTCCTCGGCCTCGAGTGCGAGTGGTCCCCCGACGACGATTCCTACCTCCGCGACGAGCTCGTCGGGGGGCTCGGGATCGAGTACCTCGTGTCGGGCACCCACTACTATCTCGACCGCGGGGCCTGGGAGGACGTGGGCCTGCTCCGCGACGCGGCAGGCCTCGCGGCCTACGCGCGGCACGTGGAGCGGAGCGTGGCGAGCGGCCTCTTCGCCTTCGTCGCCCACCCCGATCTCTACTGCCTCGGCTACCTGCGCTGGGACGAGGACGCGCGCGCCTGCGCCCGCGACCTCCTCGACATGGCCCGCGACGCCCGCATCCCCGTCGAGATCAACGGCTACGGCATGCGCAAGCCCCGAGTCCGCGCCCCCGAGGGCGAGCGCTGGCCCTATCCCCACCGCGGCTTCTGGGAGCTCGCGGCCTCCTACGACCTCGACGTCGTGGTCAGCTCGGACGCGCACCGGCCCGTCGACGCGGCCGTCGGCCTCGCCGAGGGGCGGGCCTACGCCGCCTCCCTGGGCCTCCGCGTCATCGATTCGCCGCTCGCCCGGGAGCCCGCGGCCAGGGCCTGAATCCCCGTCCCCCCGCCCGGGGGGAATTCGCTTCCGGGGCCGGGAGGCGTTATAGTATGGGCATCGCAGATCCCCCCAGGAGGTAGCCATGCTCGTCCGCGACCGAATGACCGCCAAGCCCCTCGTCGTGAAGCCCGACCTGTCGGTGCCCGACGCCCTGGCCCTGATGAAGGACAAGAAGGTCAGGCGCCTGCCCGTCCTCGACGCCAAGGACAAGCTCGTGGGCATCGTCTCGGACAAGGACCTCCTCTACGCCTCCCCCTCGCCCTCGACCTCGCTCAGCGTCTGGGAGATCAACTCCCTCCTCGGCAAGCTGAAGGTCGAGAAGGTCATGTCGAAGAACGTGGTCACCGTGTCCGGCGACACGCCCATCGAGGAGGCGGCCCGCATCATGGCCGACCGCAAGATAGGCGGCCTCCCCGTGGTCGAGGGCGGAAAGCTCGTCGGGATCATCACCGAGACCGACCTCTTCCGCGCCTTCGTCGACCTCCTCGGCGGCTACCGCGAGGGCGTGCGCGTCAGCGCCACGATCGGCGGGGCCAAGGGCACGATGGCGCGCCTCTCGCACGCGGTCTTCGAGGCGGGCGGCGACATCGTCGGCCTCGGCGTCAGCGACGTCGTCGACAAGACCGGCAAGACCTGGAAGATCGCCATGAAGGTGCAGGGCGTGACCAAGGCCAAGCTGGTGGAGGCCCTGAAGCCCGTCGTCGTCAGCGTGGACGACGCGCGCTAGGATCGCCGGGCGGGACCGGTCGGCGACCCGACCTTGCCGGCCGGCCTCCTCCTCAGTATCCTTTCCGCATGACGAAGGCCCGCCGCGGACGCGGCACGAGTCTGGTCGCGATCCTCGGCCGCGCGGCGTCCGCCCGCGCGGGGCGGGCCCTCGCGCTGCTCGGCCTGGCGATCCTCATCCTCCTCTCCGCGCCGGGCGGATCCGCCTTCGTCGCGGCCCTTCCCCTCCTCGTCCTCGCGCTTCCCGCCCTCGGCGCCATCGTCGTCCCGGCCCATGCCCCGCGGCTCGCGCGGCTCCCCCTCGCCCTCCGCTCCCGCTCCCCCCCGCCCTCCGCCGCCTGATCCGGCCGCGCCCGAGGCGCGGCGATCCTCGACGCGGGAGAGATGAGATGGACGAAAGCAAAGTCGCCGCGGGCCGCAGGCTCGCGAGATTCCTGGGCATGGCGGAGGGTTCCTCCGTCGAATGCGACCTCGGGCCCTACGCGGCCGTCGTCGAGAGCTCGCGCGGCATCGACCTGTCCTCCGAGCGGGACCTGTCGGTCGCAGCCAACGCGTTGCGCGAACGAATCAAGGGCGCCGAGTCCCGCGGCGAGGCGGGAGAGTGCCTCGCCCCCGAGGGCGAGCTTCCCCTGGCGACGGCCCTCTTCGCGGAGGCGGCGCGACGGGCCCTCGGGCTCGAGCCTTTCCGCTCCCAGCTCCTCGCGGGCGTCGCGATGTGCCGGGGCAAGCTGGCCCAGCTGCCCACCGGCGAGGGCAAGACCCTCGCCGCCGTGCTGCCGGCCTTTCTCGGAGCACTCGCCGGCCGCGGCGTCCACGTCATGACCGCGAACGACTACCTCGCCGAGCGCGACGCCGCCTGGATGGGGCCGGTCTACGCCCTCCTCGGCCTCCGCGCCGACCGCGTCCTGGGCTCCTCGGGACTCGGCGAGCGGCGCCGCGCCTACGCCGCCGACCTGACCTACCTCACCGCGAAGGAGGCGGGCTTCGACTTCCTCCGCGACCAGCTCGCCTACGACCGCTCCGAGATCGCGCAACGCGGCTTCGAGCTGGCCATCGTCGACGAGGCCGACTCGATCCTCATCGACGAGGCGCGCTCGCCCCTCGTCATCGCCGCGCGGGAGGACTGCGGCGGCCCCGGCCCCGCGGAGGCGGACCGGGTCGCGCGCGCCCTCGCCGAGGGGCGGGACTACCTCGCGGACCGAGCCGCGCGCCGCGTCGCCCTGACCCTTGCGGGCGAGGCCCGGGCCGCGGTCCTCCTCGGAGTGGGCGGCATGCACGAGGAGGCCTCGCTGGCCGCCTTCGCGCGGCTCCACGCGGCCCTCCACGCGCGCGCCCTCCTCGCCCGCGACGTGGACTACGTGGTGAGGGAGGGGCGCGCCCTCCTCGTGGACGAGCACACGGGCCGCGTGGCCGAGGGCCGCCGCTGGCCCTACGGCGTGCAGGCCGCGGTCGAGGCGGCCGAGGGCCTCGAGCCCCTGCCCGAGGGCCGCATATTCGGCTCGATCGCGATCCAGCACCTCCTCGTCCTCTACCCGCGCATGGCCGCGATGACCGCCACCGCCGAGCCCTCGGCCGCCGAGCTCAAGGCGGCCTACGGACTCGACGTGGTCGTCGTGCCGCCCGCGAGTCCGAGCCGCCGCGTCGACGCGCCGGACAGGCTGTACCGCACGAGGGAGGGCAAGACGCGGGCCCTCGTCGAGGAGGTCCTGCGCGAGAGCGCCTCGGGCAGGCCCGTCCTCGTCGGCGCCGCCTCGGTCCGCGAGTCCGAGGAGCTCGCGGCGGCGATCAGGGCCCGCGGGAGGGACTGCGCCCTCCTCAACGCCAAGGACGACCGCCTCGAGGCCGGGATCGTCGCCGAGGCCGGCAGGCGCGGCGCGCTCACGATCTCGACGAACATGGCCGGGCGCGGCACCGACATCCGCCTCGGCGGCCCCGGCGCCGACGCGCGCGAGCGCGAGGCCCTGGCGGCGCTCGGCGGGCTCTACGTGATCGGCGCGAACCGGCACGAGACGAGGAGGATCGACGACCAGCTCCGCGGGCGGGCGGGCCGGCAGGGCGAGCCGGGGCTGACGCGCTTCTTCGTCAGCCTCGAGGATCCCCTCTTCGGGCGCCACGGCGTCCGCGCCTTCCTGCCGCGCGGATACCGCGAGCCCGGGCCGAGCGACGAGGCCCTCGACGCCGCGGGCCCGATCGAAGACCCGCGCGCGCTCCGCGAGATCGATCGCGCGCAACGCGTCCTCGCGGGGCGGCACGCGGCCGTCCGTGAGTCGCTCCGCCGCTTCGGCCTGCCCCTCGAGATCGAGCGCCGCGCCGCGCGCGAGGCCCGCGACCGGGCCCTCCTCGAGGACGCGTTGCCCGATTCCATCGAGTCCCTGCTCGAGGGCGCGGACCCCGCGGCGCGCCGGGCCGCGGTCGCCGCCTACCTCGCCGGGCTCGACCGCTTCTGGGCCGACCACCTCCTCTTCGCCGAGGACATCAGGCAGGGCATCGGCCTCTCCCGTTTCGCGCAACGCGATCCCGGCATCGAGTACGTCCGGAGGCTCTCGCGGGCCTTCGACGAGGGCATGGCCGAGGCCGAGGCCGCCGCCGCACGGGACATCGACGCGGCAGCGGCGGAAGACCGCGTCGGAGGCGCGGCCGGGGCGGCGCCCTCCTGGAGGCCGACGGGCACCTGGACCTACCTCGTGGAGGAGGAGGACCTCTCCGCCTTCCCCTTCCTCCCGCCCGCGGCCGCGGGGCTCGGCGCCCTCGCGGGCGCCCTCGCCGCGCCCCTCGCCTTCGCCGCGGGGGCGGCGGGGGCCTTCGGCCGGCTGGTAGGCCTTCTCCGGGGCGGCCGCCCCGAGCGACCCCGGGACGCCCCTCCAGGGGCGGGCGGAGCGGGCGGGGGAGGCCCGACCGATTGATGGAGTCGGCCCCTTTCGTCTACTGTGGCCCCATCATGACTGAGCTCTTCGACACCATGTTCCTCGGCATCGACCTCGACCACTGGTTCGTCTGCGCCCTCTACGTCGCCGGCGCCTTCCTCGCGGGCAAGCTCATCGCCTTCGTCTCCTCCCGCATCCTCCGCGGGATCGCGGCCAAGACGAAGAACCGCGTCGACGACATAGTCCTCGCCGTGGTCGAGAAGCCCCTGGTCTTCATCGTCTTCATGATCGGCGTCGGCCTGGGCGTCGGCAGGCTCGGGCTCGAGGGCGAGGCCGCGCTCTGGACCGGCCGCGTGGTCGGCATACTCACCACCTTCGCGATCGCCTGGGCCGTCGACAAGGGCGTGGACGCCATCATCCGCGAGTACCTCGTGCCCGCGGTCGCCAAGTCCGAGAGCAAGCTCGACGACCAGTTCCTCCCCCTCCTCCGGAACATGGCCCGCGGCCTCATCTGGGCCCTCGCCTTCCTCATCGCCCTCAAGAACGCCGGCTACGACGTCGGCGCCCTCCTCGCCGGCCTCGGGATCGGCGGAGTGGCGGTCGCCCTCGCCGCCAAGGACACCCTGTCCAACCTCTTCGGCTCCGTGTCCATCTTCGTGGACCGGCCCTTCGCGATAGGCGACCGCATCAAGGTCGCGGGCTTCGACGGGACCATCAAGGAGATCGGGATCCGCACCTCCCGCCTCACGACCCTCGACAACCGCGTCGTCACCATCCCGAACGCGACCTTCTCCTCCGGCGCCATCGAGAACGTGAGCTCGGAGCCCAGCACCAAGGTGGCCCAGTCCCTCGAGCTCTCGCCCGAGATCGGCCACGAAGGCGCTTCGAAGGCCATCGCCATCCTCCTCGAGGTCGCGTCCGCCCAGGAGGGCCTCGACGCGGGCACCGTGGCCGCCCTCGCCGGCTTCGGCCAATACTCCCTCAAGCTGACCTTCGTCGTCTTCATCAAGAAGGGCGCCGACTACTTCGGCACCCTGAGCGCGACCAACCTCGAGGTCCTGCGCCGCTTCGCCGAGGCCGGCATCGAGCTGGCCAGGCCGACGAGCCTCCTCGTCGGAAAAGCGTAGCATATCCTTGCCCCGGCCCCCCGCGGGAATTAGGCTTATCCCATGACCCATTCCCCGCGGAGGCGCCACGTGGCAGATCTCTCGGTACGCTACCTTGGGCTGGGGCTCTCGAACCCCCTCGTCGTCGCGGCCTCGGGGCTGACCGCCTCGAGCGCCGGCGTCCGCAAGGCCGCCGAGGCCGGGGCGGGCGCCGTCGTCCTGAAATCCCTTTTCGAAGAGCAGCTCGAGGCCGAGGTCGCCGGCGCGGCGGCCTCCCTCGAGGCGGGCGCCCACCCGGAGGCGGCCGACTTCCTCTCCCGCGCAGGCTGGGCCGAGGGCGCGGCCGAGTACCTCGCCCTCGTCCGCGAGGCCAAGGCCGCTGCCGGCGCCGTCCCCGTCATCGCGAGCGTCAACTGCCGCGGCGAGCCGGCCTGGGCCGAGTACGCCGCCCGCATCGCGGAATCCGGCGCGGACGCCCTCGAGCTGAACATCGCCTTCATGCCCGTCTCCACGGAGGAGCGGGGGGCCGAAATCGAGGAGCGGGTCGTCCGCGTCGTCTCCGGCGTCCGGAAGTCGACGGGACTGCCCCTGGCGGTGAAGCTCGGCCCGGGCTACACGAGCCTGCCCAACCTCGCGCGCTCCCTCGCCGGGGCCGGCGCGGGGGCCCTCGTCCTCTTCAACCGCTTCTTCCGCCTCGACATCGACCTCGATACGCTCGCGCCCAGCCCCGGCCCCCAGCGGAGCTCCCGCGAGGACTACCACGAGAGCCTCCGCTGGATCTCGATCCTCTACGACCGCGTCGGCTGCGAGCTCGCGGCCGGCACCGGCGTGCATGACGCCGAGGCCGCGCTCAAGCTCGTCCTGGCCGGGGCCTCGACCGTCCAGCTCTGCTCGGCCATCTACCAGCATGGTTGGGGCGTCATCGGGGAGATCAAGCATGGCATGGCTGCCTGGCTCGAGGGCCGGGGCGAGGCCTCCCTCGCCGCCCTCCGGGGACGGCTCTGCCAGTGGCGCTCGGGGGATCCGGATCGCTACCTGAGGCTCCAGTACATCAAGGCTTTGACCGGAATCTCGTGACTCTTCCCTAGTGTTACGAAGATTGTTGGTCAGGTAGTCGAGCGGGAGGGGACCTTTCGGGGCGTATTCTTGTCGAGGTTTCCCTCTCACTTCCTCATTTCCAAGCAAGGAATTATACAAAACACCTCCTTCCACGCAGCCACGGCTTCATCGCGTCGCCCTCGTGAATTTCTCCTTGCGCATTTCTGAAAGAGGTGTATCCTGTGGCATAGAGCGAGCGCTCGCTCGAAACACAGGAGGCGCGTTTTGGATCAGACTACCTTGGCAAGGGTCAACGTCTTCGCGCTGATCCGCTGCCTCGAGGACCTGCCGAGCTACGACGCGCAGGCCCGCGAGATCGCGGCCGGCGCGCGGGAGACGATCCAGTTCACGGTGGGCGGCGTCGGCGCCGCCCGGCTCGCGATAGGGGAGGGACGGATCGAGTTCCTGCCGGGCCCCGGGCCGAAGAGCATCAATCTCTGGTTCCCGAAGCCCGAGGCCCTGAACGCGATGTTCGCGGGCACGGGCAACCCCATCCCCCTGAAAGGCCTCACGAAGATAGCCTACCTGAAGGGGCCCTTCACGACCCTGACCGACCGCCTCGCCTACTATCTCCGCGCGCGGCCGGAGCTCCTCGCGGACGAGGGCTACAAGGCGGCCAACGCGGCCCTGAGCCTCCGGGCGGCGGTATACGCGTTGGCCGAAATAGGCAACGGCGACCGCGACGGCCGGCTCAACGCGGCGCGCATGCCCGACGGCGAGATCCTCCTCGCGGCCAAGGGCGGCCCCGAGCTGACGATCGAGGCCAGGGGCGGGCGGCTCGAGTGCCGCAAAGGGCCGCCGCGCGCCCTCCGCGCCCGGATGGTCTTCTCCGACCTCGCCGCGGCCGGCGCCCTGCTCAGGGGCGAGATGGACTCCTACACGGCGATCGGCTCGGAGAGGCTCGAGCTCGGCGGCTTCGTGCCCCTCCTCGACAACATGAACAAGATCCTCGGCCTCGTGCCGCGTTACCTGAAATAGGAGGAGAGCCGTGCAAAGCTACGATCACTCGAAGAGCCGCGAGCTCTTCGCCCGCGCGACCAAGGTGATTCCCGGCGGCGTCTACGGCCACCTCGGCCCCGCCGAGGGCTGCTTCATGCCCGTGAAGGCATACCCGCTCTTCTCGTCCCGGGCCCAGGGCTCTTATTTCTGGGACGTCGACGGCAACCGCTTCATCGACTACATGTGCGCCTACGGCCCGAACATCCTCGGCTACGGCGACCCCGACGTCGACAAGGCCGCCCTGGCCCAGCTCGCCGACGGCAACTGCGTCACGGCCCCCGGCTCGAAGATGGTCGAGCTCGCCGAGCTCATGGTGGACACGGTCGAGATGGCGGACTGGGCCTTCTTCTGCAAGAACGGCGGCGACACGACGATGTTCGCCCTCATGATAGCGCGCGCCGCGACCGGCAGGCCCAAGGCCGTGCTCACGCGGGGCGGCTACCACGGGGTCGCGCCCTGGACCCAGAAGGAGGGGCATCCCGGCGTCACGCCGAGCGACGTGGCCAACAACCTCTACGTCGAGTTCGGCGACTACGAGGCCCTCGAGCGGCTCCTCGCCGAGAACCGCGGGCAGGTCGCCTGCTTCATCGCGACGCCCTACCACCACCCCGTCTTCGAGGACAACCGCCTGCCGCCGGAAGGCTACTGGAAGAAGGTGCGCGCGTTGTGCGATCGGGAAGGCGTCGTCCTCGCGGTCGACGACGTGCGCTGCGGCTTCCGCCTCGACGTTGGCGGCTCGGACCGGCACTACGGCTTCGAGGCCGACCTCGAGTGCTTCTGCAAGGCCCTCGCGAACGGCTGGAACGTCTCCGCGATCTGCGGCAAGGACTCGCTCAAGGAGGCCGCGGGCTCGGTGATGTACACGGGGAGCTACTGGCTCTCGGCCGCGCCGATCGCGGCCGCGATCGCCTGCGTGGGCAAGATGCGCGAGATGGACGTCGCGAAGGTCTGCATGGACAAGGGCCGCAGGCTCACCGCGGGACTCGTCGAGGCGGGCAGGCGCCACGGGCTCGAGCTCCGCGTCTCGGGCGAGCCCTCGATGTGGTTCATGCGCATCCTCGGGGACGAGAGCTGGCAGCTCCACCAGTCCTGGGTGGCCGAGTGCGTGCGCCGCGGGGTCTTCTTCACGAACCACCACAACCACTTCATCAACGCCGCGCTGACGGACGAGGACATCGCCTACACCCTCGAGGTGGCGGACGAGGCCTTCTCGGTCGTCGCGAAGGGCGGGCCCGGCTCGGGCCGGAAGGCGAGGTAGCGATGCCGCTGACCAGGGAGGAGAGGCTCCGCCTCGAGGACAAGGCGCACGAGCTCCGCAAGCTCACGCTCGAGACCGTCGTATGGGCGGGTTCCGGCCACATCGGCGGCGCCCTCTCGGCGATGGACGTCATGACGATCCTCTACCACAAGTACATGAAGGTCGACCCGAAGCGGCCCGACTGGGCGGAGCGCGACCGCTTCGTCTGCTCGAAGGGCCACATCGGCGTCGGCTACGCGCCGGTGCTCGCGGACCTCGGCTACTTCGACCGCGAGCTCCTCAAGGAGTACAACCACACGGGCAGCCCCCTCGGCATGCACCTCGACTCCACCAAGGTGACGGGGGTCGAGGCCTCGACGGGCTCGCTCGGGCACGGGCTGGCGGTCGGCCTCGGCATGGCCCTCGGCGCCCGCGTCAAGGGCGAGACCTGGCGGACCTTCGTCCTCCTCGGGGACGGGGAGTGCGACGAGGGCGCGGTCTGGGAGTCCGCCATGGCGGCCGCCCACTTCAAGGCGACGAACCTCGTCGTGATCGTGGACCGCAACAAGTGCATGATCGACGGGCCGACCGAGGAGGTCATGTCCCTCGAGCCCTTCGTCGACAAGTGGAAATCCTTCGGCTTCGAGGCGATCGTCGTCGACGGCCACGACTTCGACGCGCTGGCCGGCGCCCTGGACCGGGCCCTGGCCGCGGGCGACAAGCCGGTCGCGATCGTCGCCGACACGGTCAAGGGCTGCGGCATCGACTTCATCGCGGGCGACTACCGCTGGCACTACGGCTCCTTCGACGCCGACAAGAAGGCGAAGGCGGCCGAGTCCCTCGAGCGCTACCACGGGGAGCGCCGCGCGAGGGCGGAGCGGGCCGCGGGCCCGAAGGGGGCCTAGGAATGGGCGGACTCACCTACACGATGCTCGACGCGATGAAGATGTCCACCGCGGAGATCTACGGAAAGACGTTGTGCGAACTCGGCGCCGAGCATCCGGACATCGTCGGCCTCTCGGCCGACCTCGCGAAGTCGACCAAGATCGGGCTCTTCGGCGAGGCCTTCCCGGAGCGCTTTTTCAACGCCGGCATCGCCGAGCAGAACATGGTGGGCATGGCGGCGGGCATGGCCAAGGCGGGGCTCACGCCCTACCTCTCGACCTTCGCGGTCTTCGCCTCGATGCGCGCCCTCGACCAGGTGCACACGGACATCTGCTACCAGAACCTCGACGCCAAGATCATCGCCACCCACGCGGGCCTCTCCTTCGGGCAGGCCGGCTCGACCCACCACTGCACCGAGGACATCGCCATCATGCGGGCCATGGCCAACATGACGGTGATCGTGCCGGCCGACGGCATCGAGACCGGCCACGCCGTGCGCGCGGCCTACGACCGCAAGGGCCCCGTCTACATCCGCATCAACCGCGGCTTCGACCAGGTCCTGTACGACCGCATGGATTACGGCTTCGAGCTCGGCAAGGCGGTGACGCTCCACGAGGGCACGGACCTCACGGTCATCGCCTGCGGCGCCTGCGCCTGGCGGGCCCTCGAGGCCGCGAAGGCCCTCGAGAAGGCGGAGGGCCTCAAGGTGCGCGTGCTCAACATGCACACGATAAAGCCGATAGACGTCGAGGCGATCGCCCGCGCGGTCAAGGAGACGCGGCGGGTCGTCACGGTCGAAGACCACAACGTGATGGGCGGCCTCGGCAGCGCGGTGGCGGAGGTCGCGGCGGGGCTCGGCATGGCCTTCTCCTTCAAGCGCCTGGGCATCCCGGACTGCTTCTCCATCATCGGCCTCCACGAGGACCTCATGGCCCACTACGGCATCGACGAGAACGGCATCATGGCCGCGGTGCGCGAGCTCATGGGCAAGGACTTCGAGGCGGACGACAACTGGGACGACGAGGTGTAGCATGGCCGACGACGCGATCTACGCCTCGCGCATCTTCCTGAACTCGGCCCTGCCCCTCCTCAAGCCTCTCGTGGAGGCGAGGCCCGGCCTCGCGAAGTCCTTCGCGGGCAAGTCGGGCGTCGTGCAGGTCAGCGCCCTCCTCGGGCCGCGCGCCGCCGAGTACGAGGGCCTCTTCGGCTCCGCCGCGCCGAAGGCCGGCGCGGCGCCCGCGTCTGCCGGCCCCGCCAAGGCGGCCCCCGCGAAGGCGGGGACCCACTTCGTCGTCGAGGAGGGCTGCCTCAGGTTCGCGAAGGGCCTCCACGCGTCGCCTGACGTGGAGCTCGAGTTCCCCTCGATCGAGGCCCTGAACGGTTTCTTCTCAGGCAAATCGAAGAAGCTCCCCGCGATCAAGGGGGCTCTCCGCTCGCCGGGCCTCCTCATCGCGACCTTCAAGTCCCTCCTCGCGATGGCCTCCGCCCTCGGCGCGAAGGACGCGCCCGAGGCCGACGCGGAGCGGGACCTCCTCGCGAAGCTGTATTTTTACCTGCTTTCCTCGGGCATCAGCCAGCTCAACAAGGCGGGGCATCCCGCGGTGGCGAAGTGGGCGCGGGCGAGCCCCGACCGGGTCTACGCCTGGTCGGTCGAGGGCAAGCCCGAGCTCTCGGCCTACATCCGCGTGAAGGCGGGCAACACGCGCGCGGCCCGCGGCGTCTACGAGCGATCGAAGCCCTTCTTCACGATGAGCTTCGACTCCTCGAAGAGCGCCCTCGGTATCCTCCTCGAGACGGACGACATGATAGAGGCGACCACCGCCTCGCGGATCAGGATGCTCGGGGCGCCCGAGTACGGCGCCATGCTCGGCGAGCTCATGCTGCTCGTCGGAAGTTACGCGAAATAGGAGGGCCGGGTGAAGGTCAAGTCAATCAGCCACGCAGGCCTGACCGTGTCCGACTTCGGCCGCGCGGTCCGCTGGTACCACGAGCGCTTCGGCTTCCTCCTCGTCTCCGAGGACGTCCTCGAGCCCGCGGCGACGAAGGAGCTCTTTCCGCTCTACAAGGTCGAGGGGGCCCGCGTGCGCATGGGCTTCCTGCGGGCGCCCGGCGGCTCGGTGCTCGAGCTATTCCAGTTCGAGCCCGCCGCCGCGCGCGGCGCCGCGGGCAACCGGCCGACCTGGAACGCGCCGGGCTTCACCCACGCCGCCCTGAACGTCTCGGGCCTCGACTCCTGGGTGCGGAGGCTCGAGGCCGAGGGCGTGCGCTTCGTGACCAAGCCTTCTCGCACGGGCAACGTCGAGTGGGCCTTCCTCGAGGACCCCGACGGGAATCTCGTCGAGCTCATCGACCTCAAGGCCCTGCGACCCGCGCTCAAGGCGGTCGGGGGCCTCCTCGGGGCCGCGCTCAAGAAGGGCAGGTTCGCCTCGTACTACGCCTAGCCCGCGGGGAAAGCGTACGGCGCATCGAAACGCGGGCCGCCGCCTGCCGGGCGGCCCGCGCGGCGGGCGCTCCACTTGACCATCGGAGGCCCGCCTCCCTACGATGGGACGCCCATGAAGAAGAACGACAACGAAAGCGCGCGCCGCCGCTTCCACACCGAGACCTTCGACAAGATCGACGCCGAGCGCCGCGACGCCATCCTCTCCGTGGCCCTCGCGGAGTTCGCCGAGAAGGGCTTCAACGGCACGAGCGTCAACGGCCTCGCCCGCAAGGCGGGCGTGTCGATCGGCTCGCTCTACTCCTACTTCCCCTCGAAGGAGGACCTCTTCCTCACCGTGGCGGACATGGGCCACGCCCTCCTCGAGAAGGCCCTCTCCGACATCGACCCCGAGGCCGGCTTCTTCGACAACTTCGGCGCCATGCTGCGCAAGGCCCGCGACTACGCGAAGTCCAACCCCGAGCTCAACCTCGTCTACCTCGACGCGACGACGCAGGGCCTCCGGCTCCTCGCGGAAAGGCTCTCGGGCAGCCTCGAGGCGGTGACCGTCGAGCTCTACCGCAAGGCCCTCGCGGCCGCGGTCGCCAAGGGCGAGATCAGGCGGGGCGTCGACCTCGGAGCCGCGGCCTTCTGCCTCGACAACCTCATCGTGCTCTTCCAGTTCTCCTTCGCCTCGGACTACTACCGCGACCGCCTGCGGCTCTTCCTCGGCCTCGGCGAGGGCGAGGCCCTCGCCGAGGAGGCCCTCATCGAGTCCATCCTCGACTTCGCGCGAAGGGCCCTCGAGGCCTGAGGGGCGGGCGCGGCTAGATCGCGGCCTTGATGTAGGGCAGCTTGCCGATCTCGGCGTAGAGGGCGTACATCTGCTCCCGGCTCTGGAGCGTTATGCGACATCCCCAGCGGCCGTATTTCGCGCCGGGCGCGGCCATGCCCTGCATCAGGGAGCAGGCCACGCCGACCTCCCCGAAGATCCGCTCGAGGTCGGGCTGGATCGTCGCGCCTTGGGCGAGGACGTAGATCATCCTGAGGTCGAAGGTCACCGGGAAGGCGAGGTCGACGTCGCCGAAGGGGCGGGGCGGAACGGGCTCGGTCTCGTCCATGCGGATACGATTGCACGAAGCCCGCCCTCGCGGCAAGCGCCTCGATCCCTCAGCCCAGCGCCGCCTCGATCCGGTGCTCCGTGCCGGGCTCGAAGAGGGGGAGGAGGGCGCCGCGGGCCGACGAGTCGCGGATGACGGGCGAGTCCCTCCCGTCGATCCTCAGCGAGGAGACTCCCGCCTGCGCGCCCCGCGGATTGGCGACCTCGATGCGGTAGGTCGCCCCGCGGAAGCGTCGCGTCGCCGTGAAGCCTTTCCATGCCGCGGGCACGCAGGGATCGAGGACCAGGCCCGCGTAGTCGGGCCGGAGGCCGAGGATGCCCTGGCTCAGGGCGACGAGGGTCCAGGCCGCGGTGCCCGTGAGCCAGGAGTTCTTGGCCTCGCCGAAGTTCGGCGCGTCGCGGCCGGCGATCATCTGGGCGTAGGCGTAGGGCTCGGAGCGGTAGGTCTCGATCTCGGCTTCCTTGGCGGCGGGGCAGATCGAGAGGTAGTACTCGAAGGCCCGGTCGCCCTCGCCGAGGAGGCACCAGGCCAGGTGGATCCAGGCGTTGTTGTGGCAGAAGATGCCCGCGTTCTCCTTGACGCCGGGCGGGTAGCTCGAGATCTCGCCCAGCTCGACGCGATAGGCGGTATAGGCGGGTTGCTGGAGGACGACGCCCCTTGGGGTGTAGAGCCGCTCGTGGAGGCTCCGCATCGCGGTCCGGGCGCGGCCGGCGGTCCCGCCCGGCCCCCCGTCCGCCCCGGCGCCGCCGAGGACGCACCAGGCCTGGCTCTCGATGAAGATGCGGCCCTCGTCGCAGGAGGCCGAGCCGATCGGGCGGCCGGCCGCGTCGTAGGCGCGGCGGTACCACTCGCCGTCCCAGCCGGCCTCCTCGACCGCCCCGAGGATCGCGGCGCGGTCGGCGAGGGCGCGGGCGGCGCGCGCGGGCAGGCCGATGAAATCGTACAACGCGGCCATCTCTCGCGCCGCCTGCAGGAAGAGGCCCGCGATCATCACCGATTCGGCGACGCTGCCCTCGACGTCGCCCGCGGTCTGGAAGCTCTCGTTCGGCTCGGTGGAGAAGCAGTTGAGGTTGAGGCAGTCGTTCCAGTCGGCGTGGCCGATGAGGGGCAGGCCGTTCGGGCCCCGCCTCGCCATGGTGTAGGCCATCGAGGCCTCGAGGTGGTCGAGGAGGGTCGGGCCGCCGGGGCCGGTCGCGGGCGCCGGCGCGTCGGCGAAGCCGCAGGGCGCGTCGAGGACGGAGGCGTCGCCGGTCTCGCGGACGTAGGCGCAGGCCGCGAGGACGAGCCAGAGGGGGTCGTCGTTGAAGCCGCCGCCGACCTCGGCGTTGCCCTTCTTGGTCAGGGGCTGGTACTGGTGGAAGCAGGTCCCGTCCGAGAGCTGGGTCGCCGCGAGGTCGAGAAGCCGTTCCCTCGCCCGGTCGGGCACCATGTGGACGAAGCCGAGGAGGTCCTGCGCGGAGTCGCGGAAGCCCATGCCGCGGCCGATCCCCGTCTCGTAGAGGGAGGCGGAGCGAGAGAGGTTGAAGGTGGCCATGCACTGGTACTGGTTCCAGACGTTCAGCATGCGCGAGGCCCGCGGGTCGGGCAGCTCGCCGCCGAGGGAGCCGAGAAGGCCGTCCCAGTGGCGGCCCAGGCCTTCGAAGGCCGCGTCGACGGCCCCTTGTTTCGCATAACGCTCCATGAGGGCGCGGCCCCTCGACTTGTCCATGACATCCGGCGAGGCGAACTTGGGGGCGTCCCCCTGCTCGACGTAGGCGAGCATGAAGGCGAGCTCCGCCTCCTCGCCGGGCCCGAGGTCGAGGTCGACCTGGTGGGAGCCGATCGGGTTCCAGCCGTAGGCGCGGGAGCCGGTCGCGGCCCCGGCGAAGGGTACGCGCGCCTCGTGGAGGCCCTCGTGGACGCCGACGAAGGCCTCGCGGCTCGTGTCGAAGCCGGTCGCGGGCCCGAGGCAGGCGAAGAGGGCGTAGTGGGAGCGGCGCTCGCGATATTCGGTCCGGTGGTAGATCGCGCAGGGGCCGGGCTCCCCGGCGCGGCCTCCCTCGACCTCGACCTCGCCGATGGAGAGGGTCCGCTGGTAGTTCGTCATGTCGTTCAGCGCCTCGTAGAAGCAGAACTCCTGGTAGGAGAAGAGACGGGGCCGCTTCCTCGCGCCGGACTTGTTCCGCGCGACGACCTTCCAGAGCTCGAGGTCCTCGCCGACCGGCACGAAGAAGGTCAGTTCCAGCTCGAGGCCGTCGCGCTCGCCGCGTATCCTGGTGTAGCCCAGTCCCATGCGGCACTCGTAGTGGTCCAGCCCGGCCTTGACGGGTTTCCAGCCCGGGTTCCACACCGAGCCGCCGTCGTTGACGTAGAGGTAGCGGCCGCCCGTGTCGTAGGGCAGGTTGTTGTAGCGATAGCGGGTGAGGCGCCTGAGCCGCGCGTCCTTCCAGAAACTGTAGCCGCCGCCGGTGTTCGTGCAGAGGCCGAAGAAGTTCTCCTGTCCGAGGTAGTTGAGCCAAGGCAGGGGGGTGTCGGGCCTCGTGATCACGTACTCTCGACGCTCATCGTCGAAGCGGCCGTAGTCCATGGGATCCTCGCTTCAGGAAAGGCTCGTGGATACTGTACGCTGGTTGGTTGGGTGAGTCAAGCAACTGTCGTCGAAGGTCGTCGTCCTTCCCTGCATCCTCGCCTTGCCGACCTCCGCGAGGTTGAACGGCGAGAATCGTCCCAAAGCTTCGTGACACTACCCACGAGGCTGTTTCGCGGAACGCTGACCAAGGCTATCATTGTCCATATCGAGGAGGATACCCGTGTCGATGTTGCGCGTGTTCGTCGAGGCCAAGGCAGCGACGCGGCTCGAGCCCGATGCCAGGCCTTGGCGCAAGGATCCGCCCGGCGCCACGGAGGCCTTCCTTCTCCTCCACGGCTTCACGGGCATCCCGAAGGAACTCGAGGGCATCGGCGAGGCCTTGGCCGAGTCGGGCTACGCCTCGTCCTGTCCCCGCTACCCGGGTCACGGCAGCGACCGCGCCGACTTCCTCGCCACGGGAGCCCGGGATTGGCTCCGCCGGGCCTTCGACGCCTACCTCGAGCTCAGGGCCGAGTACGGAACCGTCCATGTCTGCGGCCACTCGATGGGCGGCGCCATCGCGACCATCGTCGCCGCCTCCTTCGACGCCCCGCGCCTCATCCTTCTTGCGCCGGCTTTTCGCATTTCGAAGCCCGGTACGCGACTCGCGCCTTTTCTCGCGCCCTTCGTCCCCGTACTTCGGCGCGGGAGGCCCAACACCGAGACCGACCCCGCGCGCCAGCGGCTTCATCCCGAGTACTGGAGGGACGACCTCGTCGCCGGCGCGGCCGAGCTGCTCAAGGTCGTCAGGACGGCGCGACGCTCCCTGCCCCGCGTCGGCTCGGAGATCCTCGTCATCGTCGGCTCGAAGGATCTCTCGGTCCCTCCCTCGGTGGCGGACTACGTCGAGTCCCTGGCGAGCCGCGCCGCTTCCTTCGAGAAGCGGAGCATCGAAGGCGCGGGGCACCTCTTCCCCTTCGACGCCGATTCGGGCAGGACCCGCGCCCTCGTCGCGGAATGGCTGGGGCGAGGGGGCTGACCTTCCATCAGGCTCGCGGACAGAAGTCCTCACGCCTCGCTTGATCCTGCCACCAACAATCTTGGTCGCGCCATATTCGGCTTGCATAGAGTGTCGTTTATCGCTATCCTGTGAATGATCCTGCACCCGTCCCGTCCCATCGACCGGAGGGAGCCGCAGGTCCACCCTCCATGGCGAGGGCGATCTCCCCCGGGAAACCGGCCATCGGCCGAGGTTCACCGGGACGCGAAAGGGGCAGGGTATGCCGGATTCCGACAGTATTCCATCGGAACCCCTATCACCGCACATACGCAAGCCCCGGCGCGGAGGTCGCCCCGCGCTCGCCCGATAGGGCGAGCCTTCGTCCTCCAGCCCTTGGGGCAGGGCCCGCAGGGCCCCAGGAGGACGACATGACCACGATCCGCGTCAAGAACGGCGCCGCGCTCGCGGCGGCCGCGACGCCCGCTCCCGATTCCTGGATCGACATCCGCAACGCCAGCCAGGACGAGCTCGCCTGGCTCGAGAAGGAGTACCGGGTCAATCCCGAGCACCTCGCCGACATCATGGACCTCGACGAGCAGGCGCGCATCGAGAAGGAGGACGAGTACTCCCTCCTCATCGTGCGCCTCCCCGTCTACGATTCCCGGCTCGAGCTGCCGTACTACACGGTGCCCCTCGGCATCCTGCTCTTCCCGGACCGCATCGTCACGGTCTGCCAGACCGACTGCGAGGTCCTCGGCGAGCTGAGCTCGGGGCGCGCGAAGCACCTCGACCCCGCGAACAAGGGCTCCTTCCTCCTCCACGTCCTCGGCCGCGCGGCCATCGTGTACCTGCGCTACCTCAAGGACGTGAACCGCAAGACCGCGGGCATCGAGCGCGAGCTCCAGCGCTCGGTGAAGAACCACGAGCTCACGCAGCTCCTCGCCTTCGAGAAGTCCCTCGTGTTCTTCACGACGAGCCTCAAGTCGAACGAGATCCTCCTCGAGAAGCTCCAGTCGACCCGGGCGCTGCGCTTCAAGGAGGAGGAGTCGGAGCTCCTCGAGGACGTGCTGACCGACAACAAGCAGGCCATCGAGATGGCGAACATCTACTCCGACATCCTCTCGGGCATGATGGACGCCTTCGCCTCGGTGATCTCGAACAACCTCAACATGCAGATGAAGCGGCTCACGATCATCTCGATCGTGCTCATGATCCCCACCCTGATCGTCAGCATGTTCGGGATGAACGTGAAGGTCCCCTTCGAGGACCACCCCGGGGCCTTCCTCATCATCGCGGGGATCTGCGCGGGCTCGGGGCTCCTCGGCGCCCTCCTCCTCCGCGACCGCGGGGCGCGCAAGCGGGCCCGGCTCCTCGCGCGGGTGCCCGCGGCCGCGATCGCGGCGCCCGCGCCGAGGGCCGCGGCCGGCCGTCACTCGTCGAGGTAGTTCTCGGCGACCTCGCGGAAGCGGTCGGCGACGCGGGAGAAGGCGGCGACGACGTCGGGGTCGAAGTGCGCGCCCGCGCCGGCCTCGATGGCGTCGACCGCCTCCTCGTGCGACAGGGCGGGCTTGTAGACGCGGCGGCTGCGCAGCGCGTCGTAGACGTCCGCCACCGCCATGATGCGGCCCGCCGCCGGTATCGCGTCGCCCGACAGGCCCTCGGGATAGCCGGCCCCGTCCCAGCGTTCGTGGTGGGAATAGGCTATCTCGCGGGCCAGGGCGAGGAAGTTGTCCGGCGTCTCGAAGAGCCGCTCGGCGTTGCGGATCGCGTCGCGGCCGATCGTCGTGTGGCTCTTCATGATCTCGAACTCGTCCGTGTCGAGGCGCTCGGGCTTGAGGAGTATCCGGTCCGCGATGCCGATCTTGCCGATGTCGTGGAGCGGCGCCGACTTGAAGAGCCGCATCGGCGCGTCGCCGCCGAGGAAGGGCTCGAAGCGGGGCGTCGAGGCGAGACGCTCGGCGAGCTCGCGCACGTAGTGCTGGGTCCTCCTGATGTGCTTGCCCGTCTCGTTGTCGCGGGTCTCGGCCAGGGAGCCCATGGCCACCATGGTCACGTCCTGGATCGTGCCGAGCTCGCGGCTGCGGCGCTCCACCTCGCTCTCGAGGTACGAGGCCTTGTCCTCGAGGAAGTCCCGCAGGCCCTTGAGCTGGAGGTGTGCCCTGACCCGCGCCAGCACGATGGGCGGGCTGATCGGCTTGGCGATGTAGTCGACCGCGCCGATGGCGAGGCCGGCGGCCTCGTCGTCGACGTCGGACTTCGCGGTCAGGAAGATGACGGGCACGCGGGCCGTCGCCGCGTCGGCCTTGAGGGCGCGGCAGACCTCGTGGCCGTCCAAGCCGGGCATCATCACGTCGAGGAGTATGAGGTCGGGGGGCTTGCCCGAGCGCGCGAGCTCGAGGGCCCTCCTTCCCGAGTTCGCGACCTTCGCCCGGTACTCTCCGGACAGGATCGCGCTCATGAGCGCGAGGTTCTCCGGCGCGTCGTCCACCACGAGGACCGTGGGGCGCGCCGACTCCTCGGAATCCCTGGTCACGTCGATCCTCCGATCTCGAGGCCAGCGGCGGCCGACGCGGCGCGAAGCGCCGCGAGGGCGGCGTCGAAGTCGTAGCTCCCGAGGGCGGATTCGAAGGCCGCGACGCCGGCCTGGTCGCCGAGGGCGCAGGAGAGCACTTCCCGCGCCTCGCGCCAGCGGGCGACCGCCTCCGCGTCGCCCTCCTCGAGGAGGGAGGCCAGGCGGCCGAGCTCGGCCTCCGCGGCCGGGGCGTCCATCCGCGGCCGTCCCGCTACGCCCGCGGGGGTGGGCGCCGCGGCGGAGAGCGCCTCCCTCGCGCCGGCGGCCGCCCGCGCGAGGGAGGCCGCCAGCCGCGCGAGGCCCTCGGCCGCCGCGCTTCCGCCCGAATCCGCGATCGCACGCTCGAGGAAGGCCGCCGCCTGGGCGCTTTCCTTCGCGCCTATACTGCCGCAGACGCCCTTCGCGGTGTGGGCGACCCTCCTCGCCCGCTCGAGATCCCCCCTGCCCAGGGCCTCGGCTATCTCCCCGGCCGCCCCTTCCTCGTTCTGGACGAACTTGCCGAGGATGCGGAAGTAGAGTCCGCGGTCGCCGGCGGACCGCGCGATGCCCTCGAGCCCGTCTATCCCCGCGGCGGCCAGGGCCGCGAGCGCGGGCTCGAGGCCCTTCGCGATGCCATTCCCGGAGGGGCCCGCGCCTTGTCCCTCGCCCGCCTGATCCGGCTCCGGCGCCGCCCGTCCCCGCCTCGGCTCGCGCTGGAGGCCGGGACGGCGCCGCGGAAAGGCGCGGCCGAGCTGCCTCGCCATCGCCTCGTAGAGGAGCTCCGCCATGATCGGCTTCGCCACATGGTCGTCCATGCCCGCCTCGACGGCGGCGCGCTGCTCCTCGGCGAAGGCGTGGGCCGTGAGGGCGACGATGGGCAGCCGGCGCGGGCCTTCCCGCTCGCGGATGCTCCTCGTCGCCGCGTAGCCGTCCATGACGGGCATCTGGATGTCCATCAGGGCGAGGTCGTAACTCCCGGAGAGGGCCATATCGACCGCTTCGGCCCCGTTCGAGGCCGTCTCGACCTCGACGCCTACCGCGCGGAGGAGGGCCGCCGCGATCTCGCGGTTGATCTCATTGTCCTCCGCGAGGAGGACCCGGGCGCCCGCGAGGAAGGCGGCCGAGCCGGCGTCGAAGCCCCCGCCCGCCTTCTCGGCCGGGAAGGCGGCCGCGAGGGCGTCGTTCAGCGTCGAGGGATCCAGGGGCCGCGCGAGGACGGCGTCGGCGCCCGCGTCGTAGGCCTCGTCCTCGCCCCCGCCGCCGGGCGCGCCGTCCTCCGGGGGCGCCGAGAGGAGGAACACTACGGGCGGATCCCGGGTAGCCGCGGCCTTGAGCCGCCTGACCTCGTCCGGGCCGCCGGCCGTGATGACGAGGCGGACGGGGGCGTCCTCCCGGGCCTTCTTGATTTCGCGCAACGCGTCGTTGGTCGTCGGGGCGAGGCGGACGGCGAGGCCGATGGCCTCGGCGGAGCGGCCGATCTCCGCGGCCGTCTGCGCGTCGCGGGCGACGACGAGGGCCTCGAGGCCGGGGATAGCCGCGGCGGAATCCCTCGCGAGCCCCCCGGGGGCGCGCTTGAGCCGCACCGTGAAGTAGAACCTCGAGCCCGCGCCCGGGACGCTCTCCGCCCGGATGACGCCGCCCATGAGCTCGACGAGCCGCTTCGAGATCCTGAGACCGAGCCCCGTGCCGCCGTAGCGGCGCGTCGTCGACGCGTCCGCCTGCGAGAAGGGGAGGAAGAGGCGGGACATCTGCTCCGGGGTCATGCCGATGCCCGTGTCCCGCACCGAGAATTCCAGGACGGCGGAATCGCCGTCGCCCTCGACCTGCCTGGCCGAAACCTCGACCCTGCCGCGCTCGGTGAACTTGACCGCGTTCGCGGCGAGGTTCATGAGGACCTGCTGGAGCCTGAGGGGATCACCCTCGTACCAGTCCCCGAGCCCCTCGGCGACCTCGACTGAGAAGGCGACGCCCTTGCCGCGCGTCCGCGGCTCGAGCATGGAGCGCACGCGGGAGAGTATCTTGCCGAGCGAGAACTCGACGCTCTCCAGCTCGAGGCGGTCGGTCTCGATCTTGGACATGTCGAGCACGTCGTTGACGATGCCGAGCAAGGTGTCCCCCGCGTCCTTGATCTTGGCGAGGTAGTCGCGCTGCCTCGGGCTGGTGCGCGTCCCCTGCGCGAGGGTCGCGAAGCCGAGGATGGCGTTGAGGGGCGTTCGGATCTCGTGGCTCATGTTCGCCAGGAACTCGCTCTTCACGCGCGTGGCCTGCTCGGCGTCCTCCTTCGCGCCGGCGAGCTCGGCCGTGCGCCTGCGCACGAGCTCCTCGAGCCCCTCGCGGTAGCGCGCGAGCTCGTCCTCCGCCCGCCTCCGCTCGATCACGGTCCAGAGGCCGTCCATGTAGAGCCTGAGCTGGCGCGCGTCGTCCTCGACGTAGTCCGAGGCCTTGTTCGCGACGCCGACGACGGCGACGATCCCGCCGTTCTTGAAGACGGGCATCGACATGTAGCGGGCCAGCCTCACATGGCCCTCGGGGCAGCCCCGCTTCCACGGGTTCGGGGCCGCGTAGTCGTTTTCTATTATCGCCCGGCGCTGCCGCACGACCTCGCCCCAGAGACCGGTCCGATCGAGCCGGTACTTCGTCTGCTTCTCCTGTATCGTGCAACGCTTCATCGCCTCGTCCGACCAGGCGAAGAGCGTGAACTCGCGAGTCGCCTCGTCGTAGAAGTACAGGTAGCCGATCTCGCTGTCGGTGAGGTCGATCGCGCCGTCGAGGGCCTCGGACGTGATCTCGTCGATGCCCTGGTCGCGCCGGTCGTAGAGCCTGAGGAGGAGGTCGAGGCGGCGCTCGTTGCGCCGGTGCTCGGCCTCGGCGAGCTCGCGCTCCGAGACGTCCCGCTCGACGCAGATGAGTCCCGTCGGCGCGCCGTCGCCGTCGCGCACCGCGGAGACGCAGATCTCGCCGGGGAAGGGGAGGCCGTCGAAGCGCCGCATCCGGAAACGGGCGCAGGCGGGCCCCCGCGAGCGCGCGGCCTCGTCGAGGAAGGCGGAGACGGTAGCAGCGCCCTCGGCGGCCGCCAGCTCGGACAGGGGCCTCCCGACGACCGCCGCCTCGCTCCCGAGGCCGCGGAGCGCGAGGAACTGCGGATTCGCCATGAGTATCCGCCCCTCGAGGTCGACGAGGAATATCGAGTCGGGCGAGATCTCGACGAGGCTGCGGTAGCGCTCCTCGACGGTCTTGGCCAGGCGCTTGGCCCGGAGGGCCGCGACGATGCCGCCCATGTGCGCGACGACGACGGCGAGGAGGTCCCGCGCCTCCGGCGGGACCTCGTCGACGAAGTGCGAGGCCGCGCAGATCACCGCCTCGACCCTGCCCGCCCGCTTCACCGGCACGAAGGCGATGGCGCGCAGGCCCTCGGCGGCCATGAGGTTCCCCACCCGGCGATGTATGGCCGAGCAGTTCGTGAACTCGGCCTCCCCCGCGGCCAGGCGAGCCGCGGCGTCGGAGGAGGCCGGGAAGGAGGCCAGCGCCGCGACGAGCCCCTCCGAGACCCCATTGCTCGCCGCCAGCCTGAAGTCGCCCGAGCCCTCGTCGCGGAGGTAGATCGCCCCGGCGTCGAGGCCGGTCGCGTCGAGCGCCGTGTCGAGGCAGCGCGCCAGGCTCTCGTCGTAGTCCCCGGTCTCGAGGAGGGCGAAGGCGAGGTCGCGCTCGATCCTGGCCAGGGACTCGGCGCGCTTGGCGTCGCCGATGTCGGCGTACATCGCGAAGGATCCGACCGGCCGGCCGCTCCCGTCGAGCAGGGGCTGGGCCGAGACCATGACCCAGAGGGGGCTGCCGTCCGCCCGCCTGAGCCGGCGCTCGTAGCGCTCGGCCCGTCCCGACAGCCTGCGCGCGATCCGGAGGCCGAGGTCCTCCTCGTCCTCCGGGAAGACGAAGTCGGAGAGGGGGCGGCCGACCATCGCCTCGCGTTCGACGCCGAGCATCGCCGCCATGACCGCGTTGACCGAGGTGGTCCTGAAATCCGCGTCGACGACCCAGATGCCCTCGTTCGCGGTGTCGACTATCGTGCGGTAGCGCTCCTCGCTCCGCCTGAGGCTCTCCTCGATCCGCGCGCGCTCGATCTCCGCGCCGGCCTTGCTGGCCATGAGGCCCATGACCTCGGCGACCGAGGGCGTCTCCGCGAGGGGGCGCCGCGAGAAGGCGCAGAGTGAGCCGAGGACGGCCCCGGAGGCCGCCGTTATGCGGGCGCCGGCGTAGGAGACGAAACCGGCCCCGGCGAGGGAGGCGGCCGCGGGGAAGCGCTCCCCGAGGCCGTCGGGCGCCAGGAAGAAACCGCGCTCCATGGCGAGCTCGCAGGGCAGGCCCGCGACGGGCAGGAAACCGGCCTCGGCGGCCGGGCCCCTGCCGAAGGACGCGAGGGGGCGGAGCGCGAGTCCGTCCGGGGTCGACTCGCCCACGACGACGAGGTCGGCGCCGAGCCAGTCCGCCAAGGCGGCCGCCAGGCGCTCGAGGGAGGCGAGGCCGACCGAGCCCGCCATGCAGCGCACGAGGGCCTGGAGCGCCCGCTCCGACCGGCGCTCCTCGCCCACGTCGCGGATGAAGCTGACCACGGCGACCGGTGTGCCGGCGTCGTCGACGACCACGGCGGAGCGGAACTCTGCCGGGAAGGAGGAGCCGTCCTTGCGGAGCACGCGGAACTCGGAGGTGGCCTGGCCGCCTTCCGCGAAGACCTGCCGGAAGGCCGCGACGGCCCGTTCCCGGTCCTCCGGGGGGATGAAGTCGAGGACCGGCCTGCCCACCGCGTCGTCGGGGCTGTCGAGGCCGAAGCTCTCGACCGCCCGCGGGTTCACCATGGCGGCGCGCATGCCCGAGTCCACCATGACGATGGAGTCTCCCGCCGCCTCGAAGAGCGCGCGGAATTTGCGCTCGGATTCGATGCGGAGGGAGGGCGCCTCCTCGAATCCCGCGGAACCCTTCAAGGCGCGGGCGAGGTCGGTCTTCCCGGTATCGAGCGAGGACGGGAACTCTGCCATCTGGCCTCCGCAATGGGCGGCGCCTTTCTGAGGATGATGTCGCGGCATCCCGCCCGGTGGGGGTTGCGGGGAGCGGCTCTATGCCCTCGGGATCAATCGCGGGATGCGAAACCGGCTGTCAATTCTTACCTCGTATACGCCGTGCCCTTCCTTTTCCCGGCCGAGAAGGCCGGGATCGCGCGCCGTACGCTACGAAGTATAGGGATTCGCCCGCTTAATGCAAATTCGTCCCGACGGGGACCCCGGCGGCGCTCTCCCAGTCGCGATAGAGGAAGCGCTTGATCTTCTTGGAGGAGTTCTTCTCGAACTCGGACTCGCGGAGGCGGAAGTCCATGATCTTCTTGTAGGGGGGCAGCGAGCGGTTGATCCGCTCGACCTCGGCCTTGACGAGCTCGCGGAGCGTCTCGCGGTCGGCGGTCGTCCCCGCTCCCCGATCCGCCGCGATCGCCTCGAGCTCGGGCACGACGACGGCGGCGACCTCCTCGGCCGAGCCGCCGCCCTCCCCGGCGCCCCCCGCCTCGATCCGCTTGCCGACGACGAGGATCTCCTTCACGACCCGCGAGCCCGCGAAGAGCGCCTCGATCTCCTCGGGATAGATGTTCTTGCCGCCAGCGGTGACGATGATGCTCTTGATCCGGCCCGTGATGAAGACGTAGCCCCGGTCGTCGATCCGCCCGAGGTCGCCCGTCCTGAGCCAGCCGTCGGGCGTGAAGGCCGCCGCGGTGGCCTCGGGGTCCTTCCAGTAGCCGAGCATGAGCGAGGGCGACCTCACCTGGATCTCGCCGACGCCCGCCGCGCCCTCCGCCGAGCCGGGCTCGGCCGCGATGCGCACTTCCGTGCCGAGCACGGCGGGACCGACCGAGCGGTTGTCGCGGGCCTCGGGCGGGTTCACCGAGATGAGGGGGCCGTTCTCGCTCATGCCGTAGCCCTGCACGAGGTTGAAGCCGAGGGCGTCGAAGGAGTCGGCGGTCGCGGCCCTGAGCGGCCCTCCGCCCGAGACCATGAGCCTGATGCCCCCGAGGCCCGCCTGCCGCCGGACCGGCGCGAGGAGGACTACCCCGAGTCCGCGGAGCCCGGCGCGGCTCCCCGCCCGCGAGAAGGCGAGGAGGGAGGAGAGGATGAGCCGCAGGGGCAGGGGCTTGGCCCCGATGCCCTGCTCGATGGCCTGGGCGAGCTTCTCGAAGAGGAGGGGCACCCCGATCATGAAGGTCACGCCCGAGTCCCGCACGTCGTCGACGATGACCTTGCCGATGATGCGGTCGCAGATGGTGATCGAGGCGCCTACCGAGTAGGGCGAGAGGAAGGAGCAGGTGGCGGGGTAGGTGTGGTGGAGGGGGAGGACGCTGAGCATCACGTCCTCCGGCCAGCAGGGGAGGGCCGTGAGGGCCGCCCGCACGTTGGCCAGGATGCCCTTGTGGCTCAGCATGACGGCCTTCGGCGCCCCCGTCGTGCCCGAGGTGAAGATGAGGACGGCGGGGGATTCCGGGGCGATGAGGGCCGGGTCGGGCATCCGCTCCTCGACGTCCACAGGCGCCGAGGCCGCCATGTCCCGCCAGCGCGTCGCGCCGTCGCGCGGGGCGGCGGCCTCGCCGGGGCCGCTCCGCTCGCCGCGGCCCGCCTCGTCGAGGAGGACGAGGGCGCGGAGGCTTGGCAGGGAAGGCCGGAGCCGATCCAGGGCTTCCGCGAATTTCGGCGACAGGACGAGGGCTGCCGCTCCCGAGGCCGCGAGGACGTTGCCCGCCTCCTCCTCGGGGAGGAGGGCGTCGACGGGGACTACGACGAAGCCGGCGGCCGCGAGGGCGAGGTAGGCGACGCACCATTCGGGACGGTTTTCGGACCAGATGGCGACGCGGTCGCCGGCCGGGAGCCCCTGGCCGCGGAGCAGGGCGACCAGGGCCGCCCCCTCCCTCCTCGCCCTGGCGTGGCTCCATTCCTCGAACTCGCGCTCGCCGCGTGCCCGGTAGCGGAAGGCGACGCCCGAGGCGAAGCGCTCCGAGGCGTCGGCGAAGAGGTAGCCGAAGTTGGGCCAATCGAGCCGGGGAAGGGGTCTAGTCCTCGAGGGGGAGCTCATCGCGGCACTCCAGTTCGGCGCCCGGGGGACAGGCGCTCGTCGACCAGCTTATCGCCTGGGCTCGCGGCGAGGCAAGGCGGGGCGCTTCCCGCCGGCTTTGGCCCCCCGTCGGCGCGCTGAGCCGGCCTTGGGCGCGGCGGGCGGCTTCCAGTCGTTGCGCACGCGCAGGTCGAGGGCGCGGTCGAGCCCGCTCTCGTGCTCCTTCCCGAAGCACAGCAGCCGGAGGGCCGCCGCCGCGAAGACGAGCCAGGCCAGGGCCGCCATGACCATGACCGCCCCGGCGATCGACGGCAGGGCCCGTGCGCTTCCCGACAGGCCGACGAGGATGAGGGGTGGAGCCCAGGTCGCCGCCTGGCGGGCCAGGAGCCTGCCCGGCCCCGCCTTCCCGCCTCCGCGGCGCCTGATCGCGCAGAAGGCGAGGCGCTTTCCCAGGCCCCGGCCGCCGTCGAGGGCGGGGAGGGCGATGAGCCAGGCGGCGAAGACGAGGGCGACGAGGAGGGGGCTCCATTCCGGCCTCATGCCCGCGGCCTCCGCGAGAAGGAGGAAGGCCAGCGAGGAGACGGACGCGGCCGCGCAGTCGACGGCCAGGGCGAGGCCGCGGCGGATGGGGCCTATCCAAGGAGTGTCGGGGCCCTTCAGGGAGTCGAGATCGGGGATGGCGCGGAGGCGGAGGAGGAGGGCCGACAGGGCCGCTCCCGCGAGGGCGCCCGTCGAGTTGAGGAGGAGGTCGCCCGTGTCGAAGAGGCGGTAGGGTCCTGGGTAGATCCAGAATATCCCCGTGAGCTGGCAGGTCTCGAAGAGGAGGGAGAGGAGGAAGCCCCAGACCCAGGCCGCGATGGGCTTCCGGCGGAAGAGGTAGACGAGGTAGGAGCCGAAGGGAAGGAGGAGGAGGAGATTGAAGGCGGCCTGGGCGATCGCGCGGGCCCTGGCCTGGGGGCTCGGTGCCTGGAGGATCGCGAGGAAGAAGGCCCGGGGATCGAGCTGGGGCCGGCGGAGCGCGCCGAAGCGCGCGTTCCAGCCCTCCAGCCCGCCGGCGGGGCGCTCGGGCAGGGGGAGGAGGACGAGGAAGGTCGCCGCGATGAGGTAGTAGACGAAGGAGTACTCGACGACGGCCCGCCAGGGGTGGACGTGGCCGTGCCGTCGGTAGTGCCTCAGGGCCAGGGGCAGGGCGAGGACCGAGGCGGCCAGGGGGAAGGCCACCGTGGCCGAGCTGACGGGGCCGACGAAGGGGGCGATGATGCCGCGGATGGACATGCGGAATCCTCGCCCCTCAGTGCTTCGCGGCCCGCGACGTCAGGGCTTGCGGATCTCGACCTCGGGACCCTTCGGCCCCTGGGCGATGCGGATCGAGAGCTCGCGGAGCTGCTTCTCGTCGACCTCGTTCGGGGACTCGTCCATCGGCGAGACCGCGAAGGAGTTCTTCGGGAAGGCGATGACCTCCTTGATCGAGGTTTCGCCGGCCATGAGCATGACGAGGCGGTCGAGCCCGGGCGCGATGCCGCCGTGGGGCGGCGGGCCGTACTTGAAGGCCTCGACGAGGAAGCCGAACTTCCTGTCCGCCTCCGCGGGGTCGAAGCCGACGATCGAGAAGATCCGCTTCTGGAGCTCGGGGTCGTGGATGCGGATGGAGCCCGAGGCGAGCTCGAAGCCGTTCATGACGAGGTCGTAGAGATCGCCCTTGACCGCGCCCGGGTCGGACTCGAGCGTGGGGTGGTAGCGCTCCTGCGGCATCGTGAACATGTGGTGGGCGGTGTCCCACTTGGCCTCGTCCTCGTTCCACTCGAACATCGGGAAGTCGACGATCCAGGCGAACTCGAACCTCTTCGGGTCGCAGAAGCCCAGGTCCTTGCCGAGCCGCGAGCGGACCGCGCCGAGGGACTGGCAGGCGACCCTGCGCTTCGAGTCGGCGACCATGAGGATGAGGTCGCCGGGCTTGGCGCCCATGAAGGCGATGACCTCGGCCTCGAGCCCCGCGGGGGCGCTCTCGCCGGCGAAGAACTTGGAGGCGCCGCCCTCGAGCTTGCCTTCCGCGCCGACCTTCATCCAGGCCATGCCCTTGGCGCGGTAGACCTTGGCCGCGGCCTCGAGCTCCTCGATCTGCTTGCGCGAGTAGTCGGCCTTGCCCGGGACGAGGAGGGCCTTCACGGCGCCGCCCTCCTGGGTGATGCCCTTTTCCTTCGCGGCGGCCTGCCTCGCGGCGCCCTCGGAGAGGGCGTCCTTGAAGGCCTGGAAGCCGGACTTGACCGCGATGGCCCCGAAGTCCTTCATCTCCATGCCGAAGCGGAGGTCGGGCTTGTCCGTGCCGTAGAGTTCGATGGAGTCGTCGTAGGCGATGCGGCGGAACCTCGCGGGCAGGTCGACGCCGAGGGTCTTGCGGAAGACGTGGCCCATCATGCCCTCGACGAGTTCGAGGACGTCGTCGCGCTTGACGAAGGACATCTCGATGTCGATCTG
>CAYNPQ010000015.1:0-14139 GCA_964399065.1 uncultured Treponemataceae bacterium
CACCGACGACGACCACCCCACGCAGATCCTCGCCGACCTCCTCACCATCGAGGAGCACGTCGCCAAGCCCCTTAACAAGGTCAAGATGGTCTACTGCGGCGACGCCCGCAACAACATGGGCAACGCCCTCATGATCGGCTCCGCGAAGATGGGCCTCCACTTCGTCGCCCTCGCGCCCAAGGAGCTCTGGCCGAACGAGAAGCTCACCGCCGAGATGAGGGAGGTCGCCAAGGCCACCGGCGCGAAGATCGAGTTCTTCGACGTCGCCAAGGCCGACGAGGCCCTGAAGGGCGCCGACGTCCTCTACACCGACGTCTGGGTCTCCATGGGCGAGGAGGCCAAGTTCGAGGAGCGCATCAAGCAGCTCCAGGCCTACCGCGTCACCATGGACTTCATGCGCAAGACCGGCAACCCCGACGCCATCTTCCTCCACTGCCTCCCCGCCTTCCACGACCAGGAGACGGACGTGGGCAAGGACATCTTCAAGAAGCACGGCCTCAAGGAGATGGAAGTCTCCGACGAGGTCTTCCGCTCCAAGCACTCCGTGGTCTTCGACGAGGCCGAAAACCGCCTGCACACGATCAAGGCGATCATGGTGGCCACGATAGGCGATCTCTGAAAGGGGGGAGCGCATCCCCGACGAGGGAATGCCCACCCGATACGATGCGGTGGGCATTTCACATCCATCCGACGCTGCTCCCCCTCGCTGCGCCCTCCTCGGAAGCGCGCATTAATGCGTTGTGCGATTTTATCGCATGACGCGCGCTTCCTGCGGTGGGCTTCGCTGCCCCCACTCTTGAGGCCGGGGCGGAAATGTTGCGTTGCGCGATCGCATCGCATGGCCTTCATCATGTGGCGACGGGGCCCGCGCGGCGGTTTCCCCGGAATCGAAACGGCAGCGGTACGGGCCGTTCGAGAGCATCGAAGGCGCGGGAGCGCCCGTGTAGAGGCTGAGTGTGTCGCCGGTGTCACGCAACTCGTCCCCCGCCTTCGCGCCCATGGCGGCCATGTATCGGAAGAGGTTCCGCTCGTTGGCGGCGATGGCTTCGGCGACGGCCTCGGCCATCAGGGTCGTCGGCAGCGTTGTCGCTTCTTCGTTCTTACCTGTGCCACATGCACAGCAAGGATTGTTTACCCTGTCATTGCTATCTCACGAGAGCCTTTACGAGTGATTTTCCGGATCGGAAAGGTGCGATGAAAGACGCGGGCCGCCGGTCCGACGAAATGTCGCACCCGGCGGCCCGCGCGGCCGCTCAAACGCGAAAGTTCAACGCAGATGCGACCGCGGGATCGCGAGGGCCCTGGTCTTGGGAGCCGTGGCCGGGAGCAAGGTCCGCGACGACAAGCCGCGAGCCGCGGGAGCGGAGATTCTGTCGGCCTCCGCGATCCAGTACTTCGCCTCATCCACGACCCAGGACTCCGCGCTGTCCTTGTAATCGACCGTCACCCTATTGAGGAAGAGCCTGGCGGCGGTCAGCCAGTCGTTCTCGGTCTTGATGCTCGGATGGGTCCCGGCGGCGACGAGCGAGGGGCCGGCCATGATGTAGTTCTTGCCGAGGAGGAGGCAGGCCCTGGCGATCTGCCGCACGTCGGCGTCGGGATCGGCGATCAGCATGAGGGCCCGGTCCTCGGCCTCGATGAAGAGGGGCATGGACTGGGAAAGCTTGGCCTGCTCGAAGCGGGCCTCGCTGCTCATGTGGAGCAGGTCGATGATGTCCCAGTATCCGCCGAGGGGGTAATCGCCGTGGCGGTCCCCCTGGGCGGCGCAGGCCTGGAAGGCCGCGATCTTCGCGTCCTTCTCGCCCGCATCCAGATTCTCATCGAGATAGTAGGCGTAGGTGAGGAGGACCCAGGTCGCGGAGTTGAGGACGGCGGCGGCCGGACCGCCGTCATCCACGGGCTTGCCGTCGACGAGGATGGCCGCGACCAGGCCTTTGAGCTCCTGGGCGCCATCGCGTATCGCGGCGAGCTCGCTCTTCACGGTCGCGTAGTCCGGCTTACCCGAATAGCCGCGCCAGGCCCGGAGGTCGGCGAGGTTGTTGTAGGCCCATCCGGCGTCGGAGAGGGCCCAGCCGCAGGTCGAGGGATCGAGGACCGCGCCGCGGCCGTCTCCGGGCATCACGTCGCGGACCGCCTTCGAGGCCGCGATGGAGGACAGGTAGAGGTTCTTCACCTCGTCGTAGGCGGCCTGGCTCGTGACATAGCCGGCTTTCTTGAGGCGGTCGGCTTGCTTCCTCAGGGACCAGGCCTTGTCCTTCATGATCCGCGGACCGCGGAATTCCTCGAAGATCCCGCCCTGCACGCGCGCGAAGATCGAGTCGAGCAAGGCGCGCGATTCGTCATACCGGCCTAGATAGGTGAGGGCCTGCGCCCTGCGCCGGTCGGCGGCGAAGCGTCCCCACTCGCCCTCGCCATAGCCGGCGAAGGCCGGATCGGACAGCGCCGAGGCGGCGGCCACCGCATCCTCGTAATAGGGCTTGGCGAGGTCGTACTTGCCCCGTTCCTCGTCGAGGATGCGACCGGTCTCGAGGGCGTACCAGGCCGCCTGGGCGTAGCCTTCGCCGGCGGGCCTGCCGGTGTCCGGAAGGCTGCCGTCGCCTTCCGTGAAGGTGGGCACCTTGAGGAAGGCGGCCCTGGCGGCCGCGTAGGCGTCCTGGAAGGCAGTCCCCGCCTGGGAACCGGGATCGCCCCTGAGGAGGGTCATGGCCTCCTCGGCCAGTATCTCGGCGTATTCCTTCTGCATCCAGGCCCGGTCCGCCGGCGCATAGGATGGGTCGGCGAGCAGCGTCGCGTAACGCGACGTGGCGATGGCCACCTGACCGAGGCCCGAGTAGGCGCGCGCGGCCTCGCGGGCCGCCTCGAGGAAGTACCAATCCTTGGGAGGCAGGCCGGGGAAGGCCGAGGGCGCGACTCTCGAGTAGAGTGCGAGGGCCCTCTCGAAGAAGGGCACGTGATCCGTGCCGTTCGAGTCCTTGGCGGCCCAACCCTGTTCGGAATAGACCTGGCCGAGCCGGAGCAGGGCCGTCGCGAGGGGCTTCTGGTCGTCGTACTCGGCGGGATGCTCGGCGACGACCGCCTGGGCGGCCGCCGCCGCGGCGGCATAGTCCCGCTTGTACCACAGGGAGATGCCGGCCTTGTTCGCGAGGGCGTTGCCGCGGGTCGATACGCCGTACCACGCGCCCTGCAGGGCCGCCGCGGCCTGGTCGTAGGCGGCGACTGCCGCGTCGTAGGCGGCCTTGCGGTCGGCCTCGGGCTTGAGCTCCCAGACCAGGGCCTCGTGGGTCTGGGCCTTGCGGAGCAGGGTCTGGTTGTAGCTGTTCCGCTCCGAGACCGTCGTCCCGAGGGGATAGGCCGCGAAGGCGTCGACGAGCGCCTTCAAACCAGTCTTGAGGTTGGCCTCGTTTCGCGGAAAGTCCCACAGGTAGAGCTCGGCGATCCGCTTGGCCGCGAGGAGGCGGTAGCGGTTCGTGACCCGCTGGTCGTCGCGGATGGCCTCGAACCTCGCCACCGCCTTCATGAGATCGGCGGCATCCTTCGAGAGATAATACAGATCGACGTATGCGTTTCCGATCTGCGACTGGGCGTCGTAGAAGGCGCCCGACTTGAAGGTGCTCGCGTCCTGGGGATTGGCGCAGTAGTAGCGAGCCTCGGCGAGCAACCTGCCCGCCTCGGCTTCGGCCGCCGCGACGCCGGACTCTTCCATGATGCACGACGCGACGTTGAGCCGGGCGGTGTAGCGGGTGAAGAGATCCGCCTGGGCATGGGCGTCCGCCTCCTCCAGGAGGGTCTTGGCGCCCGTGAGATCCTTGGCGCCCATCTTGATGAGACCGAGGCCGAGGATGGCCCGGGCCTCGTCCGCGGTCCCGGCCCGGTCGTTCTTGACCGCGGTCAAGTCTTCGGCGGCCGCGGCGCCGGAAAGCTTCCGCCAGGCCCGCTCGATCCGCGCCGCGTAGGCCGCGGGCGCCGCGGGGTAGAGGGCGACGGCCCGGTCGAACTGGGCCTTGGCCTTGGCCGAGTACCCGAGATTCCGGTAGGCGAGGCCGAGCTGGTAGTACACCTCCGCGAAGATCTCGGCCTGGGGATACTGGGCCAGGATGAGGAGGAGCTCGTCGCGGGCGCCGGGCATGTCCATGGCCTTCTGGAGCTCGATCGCGGCCGCGAGGCGCTGGGAAGCCGTCTTCCCGCCGTAGAGGGGGTCCGAAGCGGGGTTCTTCGCGATGATGGATATGTCGGCGGTGGAGACGGCGCCCTTCGAGTCGGCGACGCGGAGGGTGACGAGGTAGCTGCCCGCGATGTCCGGCGTCAGGGTGACGCTCGGGCCGGCCGTGGCCGAGAGCGCGGCGGAGCTGCCCGCCGGCTTGACCAGGCTCCACGCGAAGGAGAGGGCCAAGGAGGCGGCGGCATCCTCGGCATCCGAGCTCTTCGAGGCGTCGATGGCGTGGGCGCCGCCCACGACCACCGTGCGGTCGTAGGGAGCCGCGTCGACGAGGGGGCCCGCGTTGTTGCCGAGCGCGATGCCGTCCGCTATGGACGCGCCGAGGTCGACGACGACCGTCGCCCCGTCCTTGTCCGCGATCTTGATGGCCGCGGCGAGGGCGGCGGCGTCGAGACCGTTCGTCACCGCGGTCTGGGCCGCGGCCGAGGCGCCCTTGGCTATCTCCTGGGCGACGGCGGCGGACAGGGCGGTCCCGAGATCCGAGGCGCTGGCGGCGAGGGCCTTCGAGGCGCCCGCGGTGATCGAGCCGATGAGATTGGCGGCGCTCATCGCGGGATCGACGTTCTCCGCCTTCATGATGCCGCTGGTCGAGCCGGCGGCCACGTTGGCGATCATGGATTTGACCGTCGTGTCGTCCAGTGTATTGGAGGTATCGGCCTTCTTGAGCTCGACGACTCCCTCCGCCGCTCCCGCGGCCACCACCTTGGCGAGGGCGGCGATCTCCTCGGAGCTGGCGGCCACGGAGCCGACCGCCGAGGCGGCGCCCGCGGCTATCTCGCGGACCAAGGCCGGCTTGTCGGCGGCCTCGACTCCGGGGATCGCGGCCTGGGCGATGCCGGAGACGGCGCCCTTGGCGATGGCCTCGACGGCGGCCTGCTTCGCGGCCGCGCCGCTGATGCCCGTGTCCGCGGCGATGGCCTGTACCGCGGCCGCGGCGATCCTGCCGACGGCGGCGTTCACGAGGGTCCGGTCCACCCCGCCCTCGTCGAGGCTCCCCACGATGGTGCCGACCACGGCCCCGGCGACCGCGGCGCGCCGGGTCGCGGCGATGCCGGTCCTGGACAGGTTGGCCACGGCGGCCTTCGACAATCTCTCGAGGATGCTCGCGACCACGCCGCCGTCGAGTGCCCGCGCGGAGGCCATGCCCGTGGCCGCGAAACGCCCCTTGAGCGCCGCGACGAAGCTGGCGCCGATGGCCTCGGCGCACTGCGCCTTCCGGTCCTCGGTCATGCCGGCGGCCTTCCCGAGGGCGTCCATCGCGCCCTCCATCGCGGCCGGCACCAGCTGCTCGAGATCCGTTTCGGCCACGCCCGTCTTGGCCTTGGCGCCGGCGAGGGCCCCGGCCTCGATGGACTGGGACTCCTGGGAGGTCAGGCTTCGGGCGCGGAGTCCCGAGCCGACTGCGCCGACGAAGGATTCGATGGGAGTCGCCTCGACGGTCGGCTTGCCTTCATCCGAGCCGAACAAGGGACCGCATCCAGCGGCCAGAAGGGCGACGGCGGCGAGGACGAGCGCCGCGAGGGTCGGGCGGATTCGATGGTTCATGACGCCTCCAAGCATTGACTGATCATTCGAGTATCGGGCTCTATGCTATCCCATGGCATCCCGGAATACAATGATCGCATAACTTTCGCCGGGCCCGGCCTCGCCCTTGCCTCTCCCCGGGCGGATCAGCCCCCGGCCGCCTCGATGTACTCAAGGCTCTGGTGCCTGAAATAGGTGTCGTACAAGGTCGAGTATTCGCCTCCGCGCGACAGGAGGACCTCGTGGCTGCCTTCCTCGAGGATGCGGCCCTTGTCCAGCACGATGATCCGGTCGGCGAAGCGCACCGTCGAGAGCCGGTGCGCGATGACGATCGCCGTGCGGCCGCGCATGACGGTCTCGAGTCCCTCCTGGATCTGCGCCTCGGTGAAGGGGTCCACGCTCGAGGTGGCCTCGTCGAGGATGAAGATGCGCGGGGCCTTGAGGAGGACGCGCGCGAGGGCGACGAGCTGGCGCTGGCCCATCGAGAGCGAGGAGCCTCGGTGCCCGGCGGCCGAGGCGAGGCCCGCGGGCAGGTCGTCCACCCAATCGCCGCGGCCGAGCGAGCGGGCGGCCGCCTCGACCTCGGCGTCGGGGGCCCCGGGCCGCGAGTAGCGGATGTTGTCGGCCACCGTGCCCGGGAAGAGGAAGGGATCCTGCGAGACGATCCCGATGGCGCCGCGCAACGCGTCGATCGAGTAGTCGCGGACGTCGCGCCCGTCCACGAGGAGGCGCCCCTCCTGGAACTCGTAGAACCTGCACAGCACCTTGACGATGGAGGACTTCCCCGCGCCGGTCCGGCCCACGATCGCGAGCTTCTCGCCCGCCGCGATGCGGAGGTCGAAGCCGTCGAGGACTTTCTCCTTGGTCGAGTACGAGAAGCCGAGGCCGCGGAACTCGACCTCGCCCTCGATCCGCCCCGGCGACCAGGAACCGTCGGTCCTCACCCTCGGCTCGCGGTCGATGAGCGAGAACACGCGCTCCGCGGCGGCGAGCCCGTCCTGGAGCTGGCTCCAGAACGAGGAGATGTTGAGCATGGGCCACCAGAAGAAGCCCACCGCCTGCATGAAGAGGAACCATTCGCCCATCGTGAGGGCGCCCGAGCGCGAGGCCATGCCGCCCGCCCAGGCTATGAAGCCGGTGCCGATCCCGGCCGCGAGGTTGACCGCGGGGAAGATGAGCTGGAGCACGACGCCCCTCCGCAGGTGGAAGCGGTAGGAGAGGTCGTTGTCCCCCCTGAAGTCGCGCCACAGCGCGCGCTCCCGCCGGAAGCCCTTGGCCACGCCGATGCCGGCGATGGACTCCTGGATGCGGGCGTTGACCTGTGCCGTCACACGCTTCGCGTTGAGCGTCACGAAGCGGGCGAGCGAGCGGAAGGAGAGGGCCAGGGCCGCCGCCGCGGGCGCCATCGCGAAGAGCAGGAGCGAGAGCCTCGGGCTCAGCGAGACGAGGTAGGCCGCGAAGACGGCGACCAGGACGAGTTGGGACAGGAAGTCCACGACGAGGCCGGTGACGTTGGCGAAGTCCTCGGTGTCGGTCGTCACGCGGCTCACGACCCGCCCGGAGGACTCCTCGTCGTGGAAGGACAGGTCGTGCCCCACGGCGCGCGAGAAGGCGTCCTTCCGGAGCCGGAATATCGTGTCCCCCACGATGCGCCCCGAGAGGTAGTAGCGGAGGTAGTTGAGGAGCCACTCCAGGGTCCCGAAGGCCGCGACCGCGGCCGCGAGGAGGGCGAAGACCGCCGGCCTCGGCGAGGCCGCGGCGGCGTCGAGCGCCTTGGCGACCGCGACCTGGGCCGTGAACTCCGAGACGGAGGCCAGGGCGAGGACCGCGCAGACCGCCGCGATCCGGCCCCTCGCAGGAGCCAGGTAGGCCGCGATGCGCGAAACCAGCTGGCGGTCCGAGTACTTGCGGTCGTAGGCCTCCGACTCGAGGCCGTCCATCACGAAGCCCATGTCACGTCCTCGCGAAGAGCCGGCGGTAGTCCTCGCTCGCCTCGAGGAGCTCCGCGTGGGTGCCGGAGGCCGCCAGCTCCCCGCCCCGCAGGAGGAGGATCCGGTCGGCCCAGCGGATCTGGTGGAGGCGGTGCGTGACGATGAAGGTCGTCCGCCCCGCGCTGGCCCGCTTGATCGCCTGCTGGATCTCGTCCTCGGTGCGCGAATCCACGGCCGAGGTCGAATCGTCCAATATGAGGATGCGCGGGTCGACGAGGAGGGCGCGGGCGATCGCGATGCGCTGGCGCTGGCCGCCCGAGAGGGTGACGCCGCGCTCGCCGACCTCGGTCGCATAACCTCTCTCGAAGCCCGTGATGAAGTCGTGGGCGCGGGCGTCGCGGGCCGCCCGCTCGACGCCCTCGTCGCCCGGGCCCGTCCCCGCCGCCTCGGCCGTCGCCGCCTCGGCCGCTCCGGCCGGGTCGGCGAGGCCGCCCGCGGCGGATCCGCGGCCGAAGGCTATGTTGTCGCGGATGGATCGCGAATACAGGAAGACGTCCTGCTCGATGGAGGCGATCTGGGAGCGCAGGCTCTCGAGGTTCCAGTCCCGCACGTCCACGCCGTCCACGAGGACCTGCCCCGAGTCGGCGTCGAAGATCCGGTTCACCAGCTTGAGGAGGCTCGTCTTGCCGGAGCCGGTCCGGCCGACGACGGCCACCGTCTGCCCCGGCTCGACGACGAAGGAGACGTTCCGGAGCACCCGCGGCGAAGCCGTCGGGGCGGCCTCGCCGCGGCCGCCCTCCGCGGGCGCCTCGCAGCCGGAGGAGCCGCAGAACGAGAAGGTCACGCGGCGGAATTCCACCTTCCCCTCGATCCGACCCGCATGGCCGCGGGGATTCTCGTCGAGGTCGGTCCGCGCCGAGATCATGCCCAGGACGCGCTCCGCGCTCGACAAGCCCATCTGGAGGAGGTTGAAGGACCAGAGCGAGATGAAGGTCGCGAAGCGGAAGCTCGAGAAGAGGAGCACGAAGCCGATTGCCTGCCCCATCGTGATCGCCCCCTCCCGCCAGAGGACCAGGGCGTGGAAGAAGGCCGCGGCCCAGCAGAGGGCGAAGACCAAGAGCGGCCAGTACCGCCCCTCGATCCTCGCGATGCGGATGTACAGGTCGCGGAGCCTGCCTGCGCCCTCGGCGAAGCGGGCGATCTCGCGGCCCTCGCCGAGGTTCGCCTTGACCGTCTCGATGCCTTCCAGCGCGTCGGCCAGCCCGGCGTTCAATTCGCCGAAGCGGGCGCGCTGCTCGTCGGCGGCGGGGCCCAGGCGGCGGTTGTAGTCCCACACGGTGAGGACGAGGAGGAGCGTGAATACGACCGGCGTCAGGAGGAGCCGCGCGTCGATGGCCGCGATCATGAAGAAGGGTACGGCGATCGTGAGGAAGGAATCCAGGATGAGGGCGACGCCGGGGGAGAGCATGAGGTTGAGGTAATGCACGTCGTTGGTCGCCCGCGCCATGACGTCGCCCAGGCGCTGCCGCGAGTGGAAGGTCTGGCTCTTGCCGAGGAGGCTCGCGTACAGCTCGGCGCGCGCGTCGCGCTCGACCCGTTGCGCGAGGAACTCGAAGGCGACGCCGAAGCCCGCCCGGGCGAGGCCCCGCAGGGCCGCCGCCCCGCCGATGAGGAGGGACAGGGCGAGGAGGGCCGGCGGCTCCCAGCCGGGCTTGGCCAAAAGATCGAAGCCCCTCCCCACCAGGACCTGCATCGCGGCCCCGCCGACATTGTTGGCGAGCGCGCAGGCCAGGGCGAGGGCGGGAAGCCAGGGATAGCGGAGCAGGTGGGAGAGGAGCCAGCGTCCCGGTCCGCGGAGATCGTAGCGGAGCTCCTCGTCCGGGCGGAATTCCGAGCTGCCCTGGGACATCATTACTTCACGATAACGCCAAGGCGCCTTCCGCGCCAGCTCCGCCGCGAGGCGCGCCAGCACCGACGACGCCGGCCACCTTCCGCGCCGCGATTCCGGCCCCAGGGAAACCGACGAAGGCGCAAAGCGCCTTCGTCGCCGCGAGGCGCGCTACGCGCGCCTCGCGCTAGCCCTTGACCGCCCCCATCGTCAGCCCCTTCACGACGTACTTCTGGAAGGCCATGGTGAGGACGATCGCGGGCGCCATGATGGCCACGGCCGCCGCCATCACCCCGCCCCAGTCGACCTCGGCGTAGGAGACGAAGTTGTACACGGCGAGCGGGAGGGTCTTCGTCTTCTCCATGCTCAGGACCTGGGAGAACATGAAGTTGTTCCACGAGAAGATGAACGACAGCGTCGTCGAGGTGACGACGCCCGGGCCCGAGAGCGGCAGGATGACCGACAGGAAGGCGCGTTGGCGCGTCGCGCCGTCCACCATCGCCGACTCCTCCATCTCCCTGGGCACGCCCTCGAAGTAGCTCGACATGATCCACACGACGATGGGCAGGGCGATGAGCATGTGCGAGAGGATGAGCGCCGCGTAGCTGTCCATGAGGCCGAGCCGCGAGAAGATGATGTACCAGGGCATGAGGAGCGAGACGCCCGGCATCAGTCGCGCGACGAGGATGAAGACCGAAAGCCGCTTCTGGCCGAAGCGGGCGATGGAGTAGGCCGCGGGGAGTCCGAGGAGCAGGGAGGCCCCCACGGCGCTCGCTCCCACGACGGTCGAGTTGAGGAAGTACCGGAGGAAGTCCTGCTCGCCGAAGACCTTCTGGTAGTTCCGCAGCGTGGGCTCGAAGGCGAGGCGGGGCGGCCAGGCGATGATGTCCACCTGCGTCTTGAGCGACGAGGAGAGCATCCAGAAGAAGGGGAAGAGCACGACGACCGACACCGCGAGGACCGCGGCGTAGAACAGGGCGCCCCTGACAGGCGATGCGCGCATCCTCCGCCCCCTCAGGCTTCCACGCCCGCCCGCAGCCGCATGATGCCCAGGCTGCAGGCCAGCACGATGATGAACAGGAAGACGAGGAGGACCGAGGCCTGCCCCATCCTGAAGTACTCGAAGCTGTACTTGAAGGCCATGACGTTGAGCGTCTCCGAGGCGTAGCCGGGGCCGCCGCCCGTCATCGCGTAGATGATGTCGTAGGTCTTGAGGGCGTCGATCGTGCGCAGGGTCATCGCGGTCAGGATGGTCGGAGAGACCATGGGAAGCGTTATGCGCCACAGGATCTGCGCCTCGGTGGCGCCGTCGACGCGGGCCGATTCGTAGGGCTCGCTCGACAGGCCGGCGAGGCCCGCGAGCACGACGAGGGCGATCATGGGGGTCCACTGCCATACGTCCACGAGGACGAGGGAGGGGATCACGGTCGCGGCGTCGGAGACCCAGCCACTCCTCGGCAGGCCCATGAGACGGAGCGCCCAGTTGGCGAGTCCGATGGTGGGGTCGAAGAAGAGGTTCCACACGATGCCGATCGCGACAGGCGTGGCCACGAGCGGCAGGAGGAGGAGGAGCTTCACGAGCCCCTTGCCGCGGAACTCGCGGTTCAGGACCAGGGCCACCGCCGTGCCCAGGACGGTCTCGGCGGCGACGGCCATGGCGGTGAAGGCGAAGGTGCGCCCCACCGCGGCCAGGAAGCGCGGCTCGGCGAGGATGCGCGCGTAGCTGCGCATCCCCGCGAGCCTGAGCGGCATGCCCGAGGTGAGGTTCCAGTTCGTGAAGCTCAGGAAGGCCGTGTAGAGGACGGGGAAGAGCATCATCACCACCACGAAGGCGACCGCCGGCAGCGGGAATATGACGCGCAGGTTCCGCTCGACGAACCCGGTTCTCAAGGCTGGGACCTCCTGGGATGACGCGTTGCGCGATGTCGAGAAAAGGCGCGCGCGGCCCTCCGGGACCGGCCCGGGGACCGCGCGCGCCGGGACGGGCGCCGGGCTAGATCCCGTACTCTCCCGTGTCCTCGAGGAGCTCGTTGACCTTGGCGGCCTTCTCCTTGGCCATCGCATCCAGCTTGGCCGACTCGCCCTTGGTGTTGATGGACTCGATGATCACCTCGCCGATGCGGTCGCGGGCCTCTCCCACGGCGCTCATGTAGGGGCGGTCGAGGGGGTAGCCGTTCTTCGCCGCGAAGGCGCGGGTCTCGACCAGGCCGGGATTCACGACGGCGAGCGTGGCGCGGTCCTCCCAGGGCGAGTTCCGGGCCATCGTGATGTTGGCGGCGAGGGCCTTCCTGGCAAGGTCCTTGCTGGTCGCCCAGGCGAGGAACTGCTGCGCGCCTTCCATGTTCTTGGCCTTCTTGGCGATGGCCATGCCCCACGAGACCACGATGAAGGGGCTCTGGGCCTTGGGACCCTTGGGCACGTTCGCGATGCCCACGCTCTCCGCGGGGATCTGGGACTTGGTCGGATCGACGATCTGCCCGTAGAAGACCGAGGCGTCGGTCCACATGGCGATCTTGCCGGCCTGGAAGAGAGGCATGATGTTCTCCCAGGACATCGAGGTCACGCCCTGCGGGCCGTAGCTGCCCAGGAGCTTGCCGTAGTAGCGGATGGCGTCCACCGCGGGCTTCTGGTCGAAGACCGCCTTGCCCTTGTCGAGGTAGAGGCCGCCGTAGTTGTAGACGTAGGTCGAGAGCTGGGTGACGGCCGCGGCGCCCTTTCCTCGGGAGGCGAAGCCGGCGACATCGGCGGTATTGAGCTTCTTCGCGGCGGCTTCGAGCTCGTCGAAGGTGGCCGGGACCTTCACGCCGGCCTTCTGCAGGAGGTCCTTGCGGTAGTAGAGGACCTGCCACTCGGTGACGATGGGAACGACATAGGTCTTGGCGCCGAAGGTCACGACCTGGAGGGCGTTCCTGGGGAAGTCGGCGAAGTCGTAGGAGGGGAGCGGCGCGTACCAGCCGTTCTTGTAGAACATCTTGGCTTCCTGGAGGGGCCTGGTCATGAAGACGTCGACCGTCGAGGAGCCGGTGGCGAACTCGGTCGTGAGCTTGGTGGTCAGCTGGCCTTCCTGGAGGCTCTCGACGTTGACCTTGATGCCGGTGGACTGCTCGAACTCGGGGATCGCGGCCTTGAGGAGCTCGCCGTAGGGATGGTTGGCGAGCAGGACTCGGATCTCCTTGGCCTGGGCCGAGAGCGCCCCGACGAGGACGACGGCCAGCAGGATCGCGATCAGCTTTCTCATGTAACCCTCCTTGCTTCGGATCGATCGGAAGCGACTGTTCTATCGCATTATCAATCCCCATCATCCTCCGGTCAAGGATGATTTGAATATTTTTTTTATTGAAAGAATATTTTTTTCACGATATACTGCCACTACAAGGAAGCCATGAGCACGACAAGTTGCTTATACGTGATCCACGAGCGCCTTCCGTCCATGAGCGCCAAAGAGCGCAAGATCGCCGACTTCATCCTCTCCTCGCCCCATGACGCGGTGCATCCGAGCATCGAGGCGCTCGCCGAGCGGATCGGCGTCTCCGAGTCCACGCTCTTCCGTTTCGTCCGCAAGCTCGGCTATGAAGGCTACCAGCAGTTCCGCATAGCGCTCGCGATGGAGACCTCCGAGCCCACGGCTCGCTATTACGACGAGCCGGTGGAGGCCGACTCGAGCGAATCGGCAGTCGCCGTGGTCTTCAAGACCGCCATAGACGCCCTCGAGCGGACCCAGGCGGGCATCGATCCGCGGACATTGGAAAAAGCCGCGGACATGCTCGCGGGCGCGTCCTTCATCCTTTTCCTGGGATTGGGGGGCTCGGCGATCGTGGCCAAGGACGCCTACCACAAGATCATGCGCGCGGGCATCCATTGCGCCGCGCCCGAGGACTTCCACATGCAGCTCATGGCCGCCTCGCAAGCGGGCCCCGGCGATGTCGCCGTCCTCGTCTCGCACACCGGGGCGAACAAGGACGCCCTGGCCATAGCCGACGTCCTCAGGAGCCGCGGAGCCGGCATCGTCGCCATGAGCACCTATCCGCGGACCCCTCTCTCCAAGATGGCCGACGCGCTCCTCCTCTCCGCCGCGCCCCCCTCGCCCTACTCCATCGAGGCCTTCTCGGCCCGGCTCGCGCAGCTGGCCGTCGTGGACGCGCTCTACGTCGAGGTGATGCAGCGCCGCGGCGAGCGCGGGTCCGTCGCCCTCGCCGAGATGCGGTCGGTCATCGCGAAGCGGCGGACATAGGCTCGCGCGCCTCTCGGCAAGCGCGGGCGGAACACGAAGGACAAGGCATGGAAGGGCAAACGGACATCGGCATCGTCGGCCCCGCGGCGAATTCCGCCGCGACGACCGGACCGGTCCCGGCGGGGCCCTCGCTTCGGCATCGGAGGTGACATGAAGGCGCTCGTCCTCGAAGATTACATGAGCCTCGGATACCGCGAGGTTCCGGAACCGGCCCTCCGCGGCGACGACGATGTCGTCGTGAGGGTGCGAGCTGCCGCGATCTGCGGCTCCGACGTGCACGGCCTGGACGGCTCCACGGGCCGGCGCCGGCCGCCGCTGATCATGGGCCACGAGGCCGCCGGCGAGGTCG
>CAYNPQ010000015.1:14239-46423 GCA_964399065.1 uncultured Treponemataceae bacterium
GCCCACGCCGCGGCGATCACGCCCCTGGGCCTCGGCGAATCCGCGGCCGTGGTGGGCGCGGGCCTCATCGGCCTCCTCCTCATCCAGGTGCTCCGCACGAGGACGGCCGGCCCCATCGCCGCCTTCGACGTCGACACCTCGCGGAGGGAGGCCGCCTTGCGCCTGGGCGCGGACGCCGCCCTCGATCCCGCGGATCCCGACGCGTTGCCCGAACTCAGGCGGCTCACCGGAGGCCGCGGGGCGGACCGGTCCTTCGAGGCCGTGGGCGCGACCGCCCCCGTCACGACGGCGATCTCGGCGGCGCGCAAGGGGGGGTCGGTCACCCTCATCGGCAACGCGAGCCCCTCGGTCGAGCTGCCGCTCCAGCAGGTCGTGACGCGGCAGCTGTCGCTCCTGGGAAGTTGCGCGATCTCGGGCGAGTACCCCGTCGCCCTCGACCTCATGGCCCGCGGCAAGGTCGACGCCCGCGCCCTCGTCTCCGCGGTCGCCCCGCTCTCCGAAGGCGCCGCCTGGTTCGACCGCCTGTACCGCAGGGAGCCCGGCCTCCTCAAGGTCGTGCTCGAGCCCTGAGGAGTCCCCATGCAGCCCATGCGCTTCGGCATCTACGGCTACGGCAAGGTCGCCGAGCTCCACGCCAAGTCCCTCGCCTCCCTCTCGGGGGGCACGGACGCCCTGCCCGGCGGCGCCCTGCTCGCCGCCGTCTGCGGGCGTGGCGGCCCTCGCCGCGACGCCTTCGCCGCTCGCTGGGGCATCGCCTCGCGCTCCTCGGCCGCCGAGATGGCTGAGCGGGACGGGGTCGAGGCCGTCGTGATCGCGACTCCCCACCCCCTGCACCGGGAGCACGCGTCGGAGTGCCTCGAGGCGGGCCTCCACGTCCTCGTCGAGAAGCCCATGGCGCTGACACTCGACGACTGCGACGCGATGTGCGACGCGGCCACGCGCGCGGGCCGCTCGCTCGGCGTCGTGGCCCAGCGCCGTTGGTACCCCTCGTGCAGGCGGGTCAGGGAAGCCATCGACGCGGGCAAGCTCGGGACGCCGGCGCTGGGGCAGGTCGTGATGCTGGGCTGGCGGGACGAGGCCTACTACCGCTCCGATCCCTGGCGGGGCAGCTGGGCCTCCGAGGGCGGCGGCGTCCTCGTGAACCAGGCGCCGCACCAGCTCGACCTCATCTCGTGGTACATGGGCCCGGTCGTCGAGGTCTCGGCCTACTGGGCCAACCTCAACCACCCCTACATCGAGGTCGAGGACACGGCGGTCGCGGCGCTGCGCTTCGCCGGCGGGGCGCTCGGCTCGATCCTCGTCTCCAACTCGCAGAAGCCCGGGATCCACGCGAAGGTGCACGTGCACGGCTCCGGCGGGGCCTCGGCGGGCGTGCAAACCGACGGCGGCGCGATGTTCATCGCGGGCATGAGCGGCGTCCTGGAGCCGCCCTACAACGACCTCTGGACCGTGCCCGGGGAGGAATCGCTCATCGCGGGATGGAAGGCCGAGGACGAGGCCCTCTTCTCGCGGATCGACCCCACCTGGCACTTCTTCGCGCGGCAGGTCGAGGATTTCGCCGCCGCCGCGCGCGAGGCGCGCGAGCCCGCCGTGTCCGGCCGCGACGGCCGCGAGGCGGTCCGGCTCATGGAGGCGATCTACGCCTCGGGCCGCGAGGGGCGGCCCGCGCGGCCGCGTCCCTGAGGGGATGGATCCCGGCCCGGGCTTCAGGGACGCGGCAGCAGCACGGTGAAGACGGTGCGGCCCGGCCGGCTCTCGAAGCCGATCGAGCCGCCGTGGGCCTCGGCGATCCGCCGCGCGATGTCCAGCCCGAGCCCCGTGCCCTCCCCCGCCGCCTTGGTCGTGAAGAAGGGCTCGAAGACGCGTTGCCCGATCTCGGGTCCGATGCCGGGCCCGTCGTCCTCGAAGGAAACGGCGAGGAGGCCGCCCCTCGACTCGGTCGATATCGCGATCCTGCCGGAATAGCCGATCGCCTCGAAGGCGTTCTCGAGCAGGTTGAGCCAGACCTGGTGAAGCTCCTCGGGCCGGCCGAGGGCCGTCGAGCCGGGCTCGAGGCTCGTCGCCACCTCCACCCTGCCCGCGAGCTTCACCGCGTTGAGGGCGAGGAGGGTGCGGAGCTGGGCGCCGACGTCGACGGCCTCGACGGCGCCGGCCGCCCGGCCCTCGCTCGCGTAGGTCCTGAGGGCGTCGACGACCGCCGAGGCGCGCTCGACGCCGCGCCGCACGATCGCGGCCGCCTGCACCGCCGGCGCGAGGCCGGCGAGGGCCCGCAGGCAGTCGAGGCCCTCGCGGGTGGAGGCGAGCAGCGCCGCCTCGGCCGCCGACTGCTCGTCGACGACGGGCGCGAGCTCCGCGGCCAGGGACAGGCCGTCCGGGATGCCGGCGGCCTCGAGGCCGGCCTCGAGGGCCCTGCGCCTCCGCCCCTCCTCCGCCCCGACCGCGCCGATGTCGGCGAAGGCCCGCCGGGCGAGGCCCGCGATGAGCGGCCTGTCGGAGTCGCGCAACGCGTTATACGAATCCGCGAAGGGCAGGAGGTGCCCGCCGAGGCCCGCGTAGGCCGTCTCCGCCGACGAGGCGATGGCCCCGAGGGGCGAGTTCAGCTCGTGCGCGATCCCCGCGACGAGCTGGCCCAGGGCGGCGAGCTTGCCGGCGAGCACGAGCCTCGACTGGGCCTCCTTGAGCCCGGCGAGGGCCCCCTCCAGCTCGCGGTTGGCGTCGCGGAGCTCCGTCGTCCGCTCCTCCACCCTGCCCTCGAGCTCCTGGTTCAGCCGCCGGATCTCGGCCTCGGCGAGGATCCTGTCCGTCACGTCCTCGTGCATGAGGATGAGGGACTCGACCTCGCCCCCGGGGCCCTTCGTCGGGTAGAATTCGGCGCGTACCCAACGCCTCCGGCCCTGGCCGAAGGTCGCGCCGAGGTCGTACTCGAGGGGCGGGACCGAGATCCTCTCCCCGGCCAGGGCGCGGCGGAAGACCGGCAGGAGGCCCAGGGCCTCGAGCTGGGGATCGTCGAAGGCCTCGAAGGACTCGGCCTTCCCGCGAGGCACGCCCCAGAGCGCGAGGTGCGCGTCGTTCACGTGCAGCACCCGCCCCTCGCGCGAGAAGACCATTATGGACAGGGGCGACTGGTCCACGATGTCGCGGAAGCGGCTCTCGCCCTCGCGGCGGGCGAGCTCGCTCGCCGAGGCCGGGCCGTCGGCGCCCGCCTCCGCGGGCCCTCCCGCCGCGCGGCCGCGGCCGGAGCCGAGGAGCGTGGCGAGGACGAGGGCCGCGAGCGCGAGGCCGACGACGTGGGACGCGAGGCCGAGGGAGGCCGCCGGCCGGCCGGGCCCAACCCCGAGGGCCTGCGCGAGGAGGCCGGCGGCGCTGGCGGCGAGCAGCAACGCGGAGGCTGCGGCGGGGACGTGTCGCCGCTGGGGGTGTCCGAGGCTCATGGGAGGCTCCTGGAGACGGTCGCTGGATCCCATTATACACGATGGTCCCCGCCGTCGCGACGGAGGCCTCGTCCTTGACTCTCCCCGGGCGATTCCGCGAGAATCGCCACTCGATGAAGAGCGCGCGACCCGGAGCCATATTCTTCGGCCTCTCCTCCTTCCAGGCCCTCGCCATGTTCCGGCGCGGCATATTCTACACCTTCCTCGGCGTCTACATGCGGACCAAACTCGGCCTGAGCGTCACGGAGACGACGCTCTACGAGACGATCCCCATGATCCTGAACATAGCCTTCCAGACCTTCGTGTGGGGCAGGCTCACCGACCGGCTGCAGCTCCGCCGCAGCCTGATCGTCGCGGGCGAGGCGCTGGCCAGCGCGGGGCACGTCGCCATGTGGTACCTGCACTCCATCGCCCCGAGCCCGCGCGCCGCCGGCTACGCCATCATCGGCTGCCTCGCGGTCATCGAGATCTTCTGGTCCATGTCGAACATCGGCTGGAGCGCCTACATCTCGGACGTCTACTCCGCCTCGGAGCGGAACGCGGTGCAGGGCAGGCTCGCGAGCGTCGGCGGCGCGGGCAGGATCCTAGGGGCGATGATCGCCGGCCTCCTCTACGACGGCCTCGGCAGGACCTACCCCGGCTGGGGCTTCGCGAAGGGCGGGATCTTCTTCGCCTCGTCGATCGCGATGCTCGTCTCGATCGTCCCCCTCCTCTTCATCCCCGAGGGCGGTATCGCCTATCGCGGCGAAAGGGAGGGCGCGGCGGCCCCCGCCGGCGGCGAGGGGACCGCCCGGGAGGGGCGCGGCGGCGGGATCGCCGTCTTCGCCCTCTTCGTCGTCGCGATCTTCCTCGTCAACTCGGGGCTCAACTCCCTCGCGGGCCTCCGGGCGCAGTACCTCGACCTCGAGGAGGGCTTCGCGGCCTCGGCCAGGACGGTCAGCCTCGTCCTCAACGTCGAGTCCGCCGCCCTCATCGTCGTCGGCTTCCTCCTCGGCTCCCTGGGGCGGCGGATGGGGATCGAGGCCCTGCTCCTCTCGGGCTCGGGGCTCGGCGTGCTGGCTCTGCTCCTCTACGCCGCCGCGCCCGGCCTCTGGCTGGTCTACGCCGCCTCGGTCCTGAAGGGCGTCGCCGACGGCTGCATCTCCGCCTCGGCCTACGCCTTCGCCTCGACACTGATACCGCCGGAGCGGCGCGGCCGCTACTTCGCGATATACAACGCGGCCTTCTTCCTGAGCTGGGGCCTCTCATCGACCCTCGTCACCGGCCCCATCATCGACGGGCTCCTCGCCGCGGGGCGCGGGGCGGTCTTCTCGTACCGGATGGGGATGCTCTCCTCCGCGGCCCTGGCCCTGGCCGGCCTCGCGATCCTGGCCCTCCTGCTCCGCGCCCGGAAGGGCCGGCGCGCGGCGGGCGGACTGTTGACGCGTTAGTCGATATCGCTTGGCGGGGTCCGGCGGGCCGGCCGCGGCCTACAGGCGCAGCACCCGCTTCAGCGCGGCCGGATCCAGGCGGAAGGGGCTGCCCTCGCCCTGGCAGAAATGATGCTCCCGCAGGAGATGGGCCGAGAGCTCGGAGAAGGCGAGCTCCTCGTCCGAGTCGACGAGCCGGGCCCTGGCGACGCCCTTGTGGTACAGGCCGTCGCGCCAGGGGCAGGGCAGCTTGCCCCGGGCCTCGTCGCTCCGCACGATCCACTTCCCCTCGACCTCGATCTCCTCGCCCATGCCCGCCCAGGCGGCCTCCGCGAGCCGCTCGAGCAGGGCCGCCGCCTCGCCGAAATCCAGGCCGATCGCCCGGGCGGCCTCCTCGTCGGCCTCGATGATGTCGCTCAACGCGCGGGAGTCGTGCCCGAGGAAGCCGGGCCCGGTCGTCGCGCCCGGCCCCATCCGCTCGGCAGCCGCCCTGTCCTCACGTCCCATCTTCATGGCAGCCTCCCCGGTCACGCGAACTTGTCGTAGAAGACGTCGCCGGCGGCGATGCCGTTCGCGGTCATCACCTTGACGCAGGCGTCGATCATGCCGGGGCTCCCGCAGAGGTAGCCCTCCTTCGCGGCGCCGGCCGGGATCCTCTCCCGCAGGTACCTGGCGAGGACTTCGGTCACGAGTCCCGTCTCGCCCTTCCAGCCGTCCTCGGGCCGCGGGTCGGAGAGGGCGGGCACGAAGTGGAAGCGGGGCATCCGCGCCTCCAGCCCGGCGAGCTCCTCGAGGTAGAACATGTCGCGGAGCGAGCGGGCGCCGAAGAAGTACCAGACCTCCTTGGCCGGGAAGGCGCCCGTCTCGGCCATGTGGAAGAGCATGCTCTTGAAGGGTGCCATGCCCGAGCCGCCGGCGACGCAGATCATGGCCGCGGGCGTGTCCCGGATCCTGAAGTCGCCGAAGGGGCCGATCGCCTCCACGCGGTCGCCCTCCTTCAGGAACTTGTGCACCCAGGTCGTCGCGATGCCCCCGGGGACGAGGCGCACGATGAGCTCGATGTGCCCGCCGTCCGAGGGCATCGAGGACATCGAGTAGGCGCGCTGGGTCGTCCCGGCGATGTCGCCGTAGGGCGGCACGACGAGCTGGGCGTATTGCCCCGGTTCGAAGGCGATCCTCTCCCCCTCGATGCGGAGGTAGAGCTCCTTGATGTCGTAGGTGAGGTCGCGGATGCGCTCGACGACGGTGGCGTGCTTGCGGATGTTGAAGAGGTAGTCCGGCAGCTCGATGGCGAGGTCCTTCTTGACCTTCACCTGGCAGCCGAGGCGCACGTTGCGCGACATCTCCTCGGGCGCGAGGTAGGGCGTCTCGGTCGGCAGGTGCGGCCCGACGTCGGAGAGGACCCGGACCTTGCAGGCCCCGCAGGAGCCCCTCCCCCCGCAGGCGGAGGGCAGGAAGATCCCCTCTCCCGCGAGGGTGCCCAGGAGCGGCGCGCCCCCCTTCGCGACGAGGCGCTTCTTCCCGCCGTTGATGTCGATGGCCACCTCGCCGTAGTCGTTGAGGAGGCGGTCGGCGATCGCTATGGCCAGGGCGAGCGCGGCCGAGATCCCCGCGGTGACGAGCGGGCCGAGCAGGAGCGGATGCATCGCGTCCCCCTATTGCACGTTGACCATGCCGGAGAAACCTATGAAGGCCATGGCCATGAAGCCGATGGTGATCAGGGTTATCCCCGGCCCCTTGAGTCCCGCGGGCACGGGAGCCGCGTCGACCTTCCTCCGGATCGACGCGAGGAGGGCGATGGCCAGCCACCATCCCGCCCCGCTGCCGAGGCCGAAGGCGGCCGCCTGCCAGAAGGAGTAGTCCCGGATCTGCATGAAGAGGATGGCTCCGAGGATCGCGCAATTGACGGTGATCAGGGGAAGGAAGATCCCCAGGGACATGTAGAGCGCGGGCGAGACCCGGTCGATGACCATCTCGAGCACCTGCACGATGGCCGCGATCACGATGATGAAGATGATGAAGGAGAGGTACTCGATCCCGAGGGGCTCGATGACGAGCTTGAGGACCGCCCAGGAGGCGATCATGGTGATCGCCATGACCAGGGTGACGGCGACGCCGAGGCCGTTCGCCGACTTCCGGTCCTTCGAGATCGAGATGAAGGAGCACATGCCGAGGAAGTTGGAGAGGAGGATGTTGTTGGTGAAGACCGAGGCGACGAGGAGCGTCGCCGGATGGACGGCGGGGCTCATTTCTTCCCTCCCTTCGCGCGCGCCTGGAGCGACTTCAGCCCCCACATGGCCATGGCCAGGAGGAAGAAGGCGCTCGGGGGCATGATCATGATCGTCCAGGGTGTCCAGCGCGCCAAGGGCAGCTTGACGCCGGCGATCGAGCCGAAGCCGAAAAGCTCCCGCACGATCGCGATGGCGACGAGGACCGCCATGTAGCCGAGCCCGCTCGTGAGGCCGTCCCAGAAGGAGAGCGCAGGCGGGTTCGAGCGGGCGAAGGCCTCGGCCCGGCCCATGATGATGCAGTTGGTGATGATGAGGCCCACGTAGGGCCCGAGGGAGCGTGAGACCTCGGGGAGGTAGGCCCTGAGGACGATGTCGATGATGATGACGTAGAACGAGATGACGAGGACCTGGACGATCATCCGCACCTTGGCGGGGATGGCCTTGTTCATGGCCGAAAGCGTGGCGCTCGAGAGCGCCGTCGCGAGGCTCACCCCCACGGTCATGACGAGCGTGTTCGAGAGGTTGTTCGTCACCGCGAGCGTGGAACAGATCCCGAGGACCTGCACGAACACCGGGTTGTTCCACCAGAGATTGTCGACGAGCACGGCCGCCGCCTTGCTCCGCTTCCCGGGGGGACTCATCGCAGGCCTCCTCTGTCGCGCAACGCGACGAAGGCCGCGAGGCCCCCGTTCACGATCCTCTCCACCGCGGCGCTGGTGAGCGAGGCCCCGGTCACGGCGTCGAGCTCGCCGTTCCCGGGGTCGGGGTCGCCCGAGCCCCCGCCCTGCCGCACGCGGACGGCGCCGGATTTCAGCGCCTCGCCGCGGAACTGGGCCGTGAACCAGGGCTCGGCTATCCGTCCCCCCAGGCCGGGGGTCTCGTTCTGCGACAGGATCTCTAGGCCGACGATCCGCCCGACGGAGGCGTCGACGGCGAGCATGAGGGAGATGCCGCCCCAGAGCCCGGGCCCCGAGGCCTTCATCGCATAACGCGCCTCGGCGCCCGAGCCCGCGCGGTAGAGCTCGGCCGGCGCTCCCGCCGCGTCGGCCGCGACGAGGGCGACCTGGCTCTCGTACGCCGAGTCGACGCCTCCCGGGCCCGGGTCCGGGAGGCCGAGGGCGGCGAGCACGGCCCGCCGCTCGGCGAGCCGGCGGTTCGCGGCGACCCGCTCCTTGGTGAGCTCGTTCGCGAGCGCCAGGAAGAACACGAAGAAGGCGCAGACGACGAAGGTGAATCCGACCGTGTAGGCCATCGAATCCCGCTTCATGGCTTGGCCTCCCCGGCGGGCTTGCGCGCCGCGGCCGCCGCGAGATCGTCGAGGAGGGAGGCCGCCGCGTTCCCGATGAGGAGCGCGAAGCTCGTCCCCTCCGGGAAGAGCGAGAAGGTCCTGATGAGCACGACGAGGGCGCCGATCAAGGCGCCGTAGAGCCACTGCGCCAACGGCTTCTTGGGCGCGCTCACCGGGTCGGTGGCCATGAAGACCGCGACGAAGAGGAAGGATCCCGCGAGGAGGGATTCGAGAGGGAGGGCCTTCGGGACGCCGGCGGAGAGGAGGATCGCGGCCAGGGCCCCGCCCGAGGCCAGGGTCGAGAGCATGAGCCGGTAGGAGGCGGCCTTGGTCGCGAGGAGGAAGACCGCCGAGGCGGCGATGAGGAGGGCGGAGCTCTCGCCGATCGCGCCAGGGCGCAGCCCGAGGAGGAGGGAGGCCGCGGGCCTGAGCTCCCCCGCGCGCATGAGGACGAGGGGCGTCGCGCTGCCCACGGCGTCGACGGAGGCCCCGAAGGCTCCCGGCTCGAGGAAGCCCGCCTGCATCGTCGTCGCGAAGGAGATGTAGACGAAGAGCCGGCCGGCCGCGGCCGGGTTGAAGACGTTGCGGCCGAAGCCGCCGTAGACCTCCTTGGCCATGAAGACGGCGAAGGCGATGCCCGCCGCCTCGATCCAAAGCGGCACCGCCGGCGGCATGGAGAGCGCGTAGATCGCGCAGGTCACGAGCACGGCCTCGCTCGCGCTCTTGCCCCTCCGCCGCTCGACCAGGTACTCGACGCCGGTCCCGACGACCAAGGCTACGAGGAGGAGGGCGAGCGCGCGGAGACCGTAGAGGTAGAGCGAGAAGAGGAAAGGCGGGGCGAGGGCGACGAGAACCTTTCGCATGACCGGTTGTTTCTGGAACAAGGCGGCCTCCTCGCCTTCCAAGTATATGCGACGGCCATCGCGGCGGCAACGTGCCCCTAGCTCACCGCGCCCTTGATGAGCCCGCGCATGCCGGCGGCGAAGCGCCGCTCGAGCTCGGCGGGCGCGGTCGCACCGTCGTCGAGGGCGAGGAGGAGGGGGACGAAGCAGCGGTAGACGATCCTGCCGGCGGCCCTGCTCGACGGGCGGGCGCCGGCGTCGGAGGCGAGCGCGGCCGAGACGAGCTGGCGGAAGCGCGCGACGTACCGCTCGTGGAGCTTGGCGAGGCGCTCCGATTCCCCGAGGTCCATCGAATACAGGAGGCTCAGCCGGCGGCCCCAGCTGCGCCAGAGCCCGAGGCAGAGCTCGATCACCTCGTCGAGGCCGAGGGCCTCGCGGCCGGCCCGCTCCCGGCCGAGGATCGCGTCGCAGAGCTCGACGGCCTCCTCGAGCATGGGGGCGGCCGTGGCGTGCAGGAGCTCCTCCTTGCTGGGGAAGTAGTTGAACAGGGTCCGCCGCGCGACCTGGGCCGCCTCGGCCACCTCGTCGAGCGAGACGGCGCGGGCTCCCCGCTCAATGAACAGCGCCGCCGCCGCGGCGATGATCCGCTCCCGCGATTCACGCTTCTTGCGCTCCCCGAGCCCCTCCGAATTCTCCACCGCCACTCCTTGACAAGGGAGCATAGCATCAGTAGATTACACTTGCAAGTGCAATATTGCATTTCGCAATGCAAAGGAGTCCACAATGGCGCCAAGCGCTTCCCTCATGGAGACCCTGTTCAACGTCCTCTATCTGGCCACGGTATGGATCCTCGTCGCCCTCATGGCGAAGCGGCGCCCGGGCGTCCCGGCCGCCATGGCGGGTATGGCGGATCGCTTCCTCCTCTCCCTCTTCCTCCTCGCGGCGGGCGACAGCTTCCACGTCGGCTTCCGCGTCGTGGGCGAGATCGTCGGCTTCGACGCGGCCTACATCACGATCGGCGGCATCCGCTCCTCCCTCCTCGGGCTCGGCATGCTCGCGACTGCCTACACGATGACCGGTTTCTACATGGTGCTCGCCGACGCGCGCCGTCTCCGCTCCGGGAAGAAGGCCGACGCGGCCTTCTGGGTCATCCAGGCCCTCCTCGGCCTGCGCTTCATCCTCATGGCCCTGCCCGGCAACTCCTGGGAGAGCCCCGTGCCGCCCTACGCCATGGGCCTCGTCAGGAACCTCCCCCTCGCCCTCGCCGGCTTCCTCATGGCCTACCTCTTCATCTCCGAGGGCCTGGCCTCGAGGGACAGGGCTTGGGCCGGCATCGGTTGGGCGATGGTCGCCTCCTATGCCTTCTACACCCCGGTCATCCTCTTCGCGGCGAAGATCCCCGCCCTCGGCCTCCTCATGATCCCCAAGACGATCGCCTACCTCGTCATGGCATTCATCGCCTACCGGGCGTACTTCCTCGAAAAGCGCAACTGAATCACCGGTAAAGAATTAGCCAGTGCCGCCAAGATTGTTGGGGCGACGGGGCGCGGGACTCCCCCGGCCTCGCCGCCGCGGGCAAGGCTGCTTGGAAGGGGGGATCGCAAGGGGGGCAACCTTCCCCGAAGGTGGCCCCTCTTGCACATTCTTCGGACCAACAATCTTGGTCGCACGACACTCCCTTGACGAGGGATGAGGTTTTCGGTAATTTCCTGACCGTTGGTCAGAATATGACCAAGGAGTCAGGAAAATGCCGATCACCGATCGGAAGCGACGCGAGCGCGAGCGCCGGAGGGAGGACATCCTCGACTCGGCGCGCAGGCTCATCTCGGCGGCGGGCTACGACAATGTCACCATGCAGGACATCGCGGACGCCGTCGAGCTCAGCAAGGGGAGCCTCTACCTCACCTTCAAGGACAAGGACGACATCGTCGCCGCGCTGGTGGGCCGCTCCCTGGACGAACTCGACCGGATCATCGCCGAGGAGCTCGGCGCGGCGGGCACGGCGATCGAGAAGCTCGAGAGGCTCGCCCGCGCGTACTGGCGCTTCCACGTCGAGAAGCCCGAGCACTTCCCGAGCCTCACGTTGGTTTCGCGCATCGCGTCGAAGGCCGGCTCGCGCGGGCCCGCGGGGGAGATCGCCGGCCGGCTCATGAAGCTCGAGTCCATCCTCACCCGCACCTTCGAGGAGGGGATCGAGGAGGGCTCCATCCGGCGCGGCATCGACGTCCCCCGCCTCGTCGGGCTCGTGACCGTCCTCGTGAACAGCTTCCTCGAGAAGCTCGCCGAGCTCCCGCGCGCCCCGGGCCCCCTCCTCGGCTTCGGCTCCGACGAGCTCATCAAGCAATTCTTCGACATCCTCATCTTCTACGTGAAAGAGGCATAGCGTGCGCAGGATGCTCTCCCGCCCATGGCTCGTGGTCGCCGCCTTCCTCGCGGCCACGCTGTTCTTCGCCCTCCAGCTGCCGAAGGCGCGGCTCGACAACGACGTCGTGCACTTCGTCCCCGAGGACCACCCCTCGCGCGCCGCCTTCGCGCGGGTCGAGGAGGATTTTTCGGGCGGGCAGGTCTCGATCATGATCGGCCTGAAGGCGCCCGGCGCGACGGTCTTCGAGGCGGAGTCGCTCCGCGCCATCGCGGAGCTGAGCGACCGGCTCGCCGCCCTCCCCGCCGCGGAGAAGGTCGAGAGCCTGGCCACCGCGGACTTCATCGCGGGCGGCGAAGGCGAGCTCGCGGTCGAGTCCATCGTGCCCAAGGGCTTCGCGGGAAGCCCGGAGGAGGTGCGGGAGGTCAAGCGGCGCATCCAGGCCTGGGACCTGTACGCGCGGGCCCTCGTCTCCGACGACTACCGCTCGACCGAGATCCTCTTCGACATCAAGCTGACCGGCGAGGGGCTCGGCGAGGCCGACCCGAAGATCGCGGCCTACGACGGGGTGAAGGCGGTCCTCGCGGACATGGGCCTCGAGAGGAAGGGCTGGGGGGTCTACGTCTCGGGCACGCCCGCGATGGCCGCCATCATGTCGAGGAGCATGCAGCGCGACCTCGTGGTGCTGATCCCCCTCGTCCTCCTCGTCGTCGTCCTCGTGCTCTACCTGTCCTTCCGCCGCCTCGGGGGGATCCTCCTGCCCCTCTCCGGCGTCCTCGTGTCCACGGTCTGGTCGGTCGGCCTCATGGCCCTCCTCGGGATCGAGCTCACGATCGTCGCGACCGTCCTGCCGGTGATGATGATCGCGGTGGGCTCGGCCTACGGCATCCACGTGGTGAGCCACTACTATGACAAGGGCAGGCAGGCGCGGCGGGGCTACGGCCGCGCGGAGCAGCTGGAGCTCATGCTCCAGACCCTCTCCGAGGTCGGCCAGCCCGTCTTCCTGGCGGCGATCACGACGGTGGCCGGCTTCGCCTCGCTCTGCTTCACGAGCATCAAGCCGATCTTCAGCTTCGGCGTCTTCTCGTCCTTCGGGACCGCGGTCGCCTGGCTCTGCTCGCTGACCCTGGTGCCCGCCCTCGTCCTGATCCGCGGCCCGGGCCCCGAGTCCCTCGGGGGCGAGGCCGCCGGCGCCGGCCAGGACGCCGAGCTCGCCGCGCTCGAGCGGGACCGCTTCTCGCGCGCGGTGGCGAGGGCCTTCATGGCCCTCGTGCGCCGGCCCAAGACCGTCATGGGCGTCGCGGCCGCGGTGATCGTCGTGTCGGTCCTCGGGATGCGGCTCATGGTGGTCGACAACAACCTGATAGGCTTCTTCAACGACCGCACGGACATCGCGAGGTCCGACAAGTTCCTCCGCGAGGAATTCGCCGGCACGAAGGTGCTGTCGATCGTGATCGACGGCGGGAAGAAGGGCGCGATGAACGATCCCGAGGCCCTCCGCGCGATGGACGACATCGCCGCCTTCGCGGCGCGGGATCCTTCCGTCGGCAAGGTGCTGAGCTACACGCAGCTCGTCAAGCGGATGAACCAGGTCCTCAACGCGGGGGAGCCGGTCGACCGCGTGCGGCCGCGGGAAACGGCGTCGCATAACGCGTCGTCGGCCGAGCCGGCCTTCGGCTTCGGCTCAGGCGGGGGGGAGCCCGCCTTCGGCTTCGAGGAGGCCCCGGCGGCGCCGAAGGCGGGGGCGGCCGAGCCGGCCGGCGCGGCGGCCGCGGCCCCGGCCGCGGGCGACGAGGCCCTCGCGAGGGCGCCCGACCTCCTCAAGACCCTGCACGACGCCTACTCCCTGGCCCCCCGGGCCGGCATCGGCGCGAAGGAGCTCATCGAGCTCGTCGACCGGGCCACGAATTACGAGGGTTACGCGTATTATGAGATCCCCGCGGACCCCGCCCGCTACGGCAAGGCGAGCCGCGAGGAGCTCGCCTCCCTCATCGGCAACTACCTCGTGCTGGCCTCGGCGGGCACGCGGGGCTTCGCGGACGACCCCCTCGAGCCGAGCTCGGCGCGGATGACCGTGGTCCTGAACGCCACCGGGAACCTCGCCACGGAGCGGGTCGTCGCGGAGACGCTGGCCTACGCGAAGTCGCGGCTTCCCGAGGGATACACGGCCGAGGCCTCGGGCATCGCCCTCATCGAGAAGTCCATCACCGACCTCATCGTGTCGTCGCAGGTCCTGAGCGTCCTCTCCTCCCTGGTCATGGTCTTCGCGATCCTTTGGATCTACTACCGCTCCTTCGCGGCCGGCATCCTCGGCACCCTGCCCCTCGCCGCCTCCGTCCTCGTGGACTTCGCCCTCATGGGCTTCCTCCGCATCAACCTCGACATGAGCACGGCGATGGTCGCCTCGATCTCCATCGGCACGGGCATCGACTACACCATCCACTTCATGTCGGGCTACTACCACGCCTGGAACAGGCCGGGCGGGCGGGACCCGCTCAAGGCCTCGTACCGCACCTTCCTCACCTCGGGCAAGGCCATCATCCTGAACGCGCTCTCCGTCGCCGCCGGCTTCCTGGTCCTCGTCGGGAGCTCGTTCAACCCCCTGGCCTACCTGGGGATCCTGATCGCGGTGACCATGCTCACCTCCTCGCTCGTGAGCCTGAGCCTCCTGCCGGTCATCGTCAACGCCGCGAAGCCCGCGTACCTGGGCAAGAAACTGCTGTTCTAGGAAGGAGCACAGAGATGACATCGACGATATCGCGCATCGCGCCCTTGGCGCTCGCCGCCGCCCTCGCCGCTTCGGCCGCCCTCCCCGCCGCCGCGCAGGCCCCCGACCCCGAGGCCATCGTGCGCGCGGCGCGCGACTACCAGGGCGCCTCCTCGATGCAGGCGCGCCTGGTCATGAGGCTCGTGGACCGCAAGGGCGCGACGAGCGAGCGCATGCTCGACGAGTACATGATCCGGGAGCAGGGCCTCTCGCGCTCGATGACCGTCTTCCAGAAGCCGGCGAGCGTGCAGGGCACGCGCTTCCTCGTGGTCGAGAAGGCGGGCGGCGAGTCCGACCGCTGGATCTTCCTCCCCTCGCTCGGCAAGACGCGGCGCATCGCCGGGGCCGAGGGCGACGCCTCGTTCATGGGCTCCGACCTCTCCTACGACGACCTCTCGCCCCACGACGCGTCCAAGGACAGGCACGCCATCCTCCGCGAGGAGGAGCGGGGCGGCGAGGCCTGCTGGGTCATCGAAAGCTCGGCGAAGGACGCGGCCGACTCGCAGTACTCCCGCGTCGTCGCCTGGATCTCCAGGGAGAAGTCGGTGGTCGTCCGCATGGAGATGTACGACAAGAAAGGCGCCCTCCGGAAGACGCTCGACGCGTCGAAGATCGAGAAGGTCGACGGCCAGTGGGTCAGCCGGGTCGTCAGGGTCGAAACCCCGCCCGACAAGACCTCGACGACCCTCGAGATGACCATCGTCCAGTTCGGCCGCAAGATCCCGGCCGGGGTCTTCACGACCAAGTTCCTCGAGACCGGGGCGCCCTGAGGCGGGCGCGTCGCGGCAAGGAAAGAGGCCGCCCCGGGCAGGGGCGGCCTCTCCTTTGTCCGCGGGTCTGCGCGACGGGGCTCAGTAGCTCAGCCGCAGCTCCACGAAGAGATAGTCGTTGTCGATGATCCGTGAGTTGGAGAAGGTGCCCCACTCGCGCTCCGGGTCGCCCGCCTCGCGGAAGGAGCCGTAGACCCCGCCCCCGGCCTTGAGGTTGACGCCGTCGGCGACGTTGTACGAAACCGAGGCGGTCGCGAGGTAGTCCCGGGCGGCGAGCTCCGCGAGGAAGAGGGCCTCGGGCTGCAGGGTCTCGCCAAGAAGCTTGGCGGAGAGCCTCGCGCTGCCGACTTGCTCGAAGGCGTAGGCCTGGCCGTTGTACGCGGCGAGCATCGAGGCGAGGTAACGGTCGCCCGCGGCGGGATAGTCCGCGGCGTCCTTGTGGCCGACCACGAGCCTCGGCGACCAGGCGAGCGAGGCGCTGAGCTTCCCGTCGAGGAAGGAGCGCGAGGCCTGCAGGACCCCGCTCAGGGCGGAGTTGCGGAGGGCGGGGTCCTCGCCCGAGGAGTCCGCCGTCATGGTCAGGGCCCACTCGCTCCTGAGGTCGAAGCCCCCGACGAGCCAGGCCGCGTCGAGGCCGAATTGCTGGACGCGCGAATGGAAGGGAGTGATCCTGGTCGTGAACGCCGGGAAGGAGCCCGAGTATGCGACGCTGAAGTCGGGATAGCGGTCGAGGCAGGAGAGCCAGCTTCCCGAGAGCGACAGGTTGCCCAGGTAGAGAAGCGCGCGGAGGCCCCCCTCGACGTTGTCGAATGACCACGAGGGCGCCTCGTCCTCCTCGATGACGATCCGCTGGCTGGTCGGAGGCGAGGAGACCGTCCTGTCCATCGCGATCGAGGGCATGTCGTTCGGTATCGAGAGCGGCATGAACACTCCCTGGATCGAGCCGAGGTTGCCGGGCAGGTTGTAGACCACGTTGGCCGCGATCGTGCCCATCTTCTGCTCGTCGAGGGTGGAGACGAGCCTCGTGCCGACGTGCCGCGCGTCCAGGTTGTCGGTGGGGTTCGAGCCGTCGGCGAGGCCCCAGGCGAGGACCTGCTTGCCGATCCGCGCGTCGAGATCGCCCAACGCGAAGTCGATCCAGGCCTCCTTCAGGTCGAGGGCCCCGACGAGGCGGCCGTTGCCCGTCGCGGCGACGGAAAGGGGATAGGGGCTCCCGGCCTCCCAGGACGCGCCGTCCGCGAGGCCGGCGAGGTTGGCGTAGCCCTCGAGCGCGAGCCGGAAGCCCGCGGCGCCGAAGGCCGTCCCGTCGAGGGCCAGGCCGCCGCGGAGGCCCGCCGCGGCGAGCGGGTCGGCGGCCGCGGGCCTGCAGTAGGCCGAGGAGGCGACCCAGCCCGCGGCCCGGGCCTCGAGCGCGGGAGCGCCCTCCGCCGATAGGGCCGCGGGCGCCGCGAGCGGCAGGGCCGCGGCGACGGCGAGGGCCGCCATTGATGCGTTGCGCGACATCATAAGCGGCCCCTCTCGAGGAAGCGGAGCGTGAAGTATCCGTCGTCGATCCTCGGCAGGATCTCCGTCTTCACGAAGACCCAGGCGGTCTTGCCGCCGGTCTCGAGGTTGCTCATCTCCATGCTCTCGAACTGCCAGTACTTGCCCTCGACGAGGTGCTGGCCCTTGACGGCCAGCCGCTTCGCGAGCTTGCCCGAGGCGTCGTAGAACTCGGACTGGCGGCTCGTCGCGTTCTCGGCGTCGATCCAGCGGACGACCTTGCCGTAGCCGTACTTCTTGACGGTCGCGGGCCCCTTGGCCGCGTACTCGACCTTGAGGTAGCGGCGGCCGTCGATCGAGTCCTCGCCGACCGTCCGCACGTCGAAGTCCGCGCGGTCGAGGGAGCCGATGTCCGCGAAGGTGAAGTCCGAGCCGAGGAAGGCGCCGGTCTTGGAGTCGCCCCCCGAGGTCCCGATGGCCCTGACCTTGCGGAGGGCGGGGACGTAGATGTACTGCTCGTCGTCCTTGCCGGGAGCCTCGAAATCGACCGTGAGGAAACGGGTGTCGCGCACGTCGGCGGGCGCGAGGAAGACCATGAGCTGCCGGTCCGTGCCGTCGGCCTCCGTCTTCGTGTAGGCCTTGATGTCGCGGACGCGGGACTGGCCCGCCTTGTTCGTGATGACCATCTTCATCTCGCCCTCCGTGGCGGGGGGGCGGGGCTGGGTCTCGTTGCGCCGGAGAAGCGCCTCGAGGTCCTGCGCCTGGGCGGAAGCCGAGGCGGCGAGCGCGGCCGCGAGCGCCGCGGCCAATGCGATTCTCTTCATACGTGCTCCTTGGTATCGGGGTCAGCTCGCGGGGCTTCCCGCGGGCTCGATGGCGCCGCCCTTTTCGGGCGCGCGCCTCATGATGAACTTGGGCCTCGCGAGGCAGAGCAGGGCGGGCAGGAGGGTCACGGCGAAGAGGGAGCTCGTCACCATGATGAGGGCCATGAGGAGCCCCATGAAGAAGTTGCCCCGGAGCTGGCTCGCGAGGAGGGCGGCGAAGCCGCCGGCGACGGCGAGGGCGTTCACGAAGATGCCCTTGCCCGTGGTCCGCATCGTCTCCTCGATCGCGTCCTCGAGGCCCATCGTCGCGATGGTGAGCTTCAGCCGCTCGATGAAGTGGCAGGTGTAGTCGATGCCGATGCCGATGCCGATGGAGGCGATGGTCGCGGTGGAGACGTCGATCGGGATCCGGAAGATGCCCATGATCCCGAAGTTGATGATGAGCGAGGCGGTCAGGGGCACGATCGAGAAGAGGCCCTCGACGAGGTTGCCCGCCACGAGGGCGATGAAGATGAAGCACACCACGAGCGAGGAGACGACCGAGCTGATCTGCGAGGATACGAGGAGGCGCATGATGGCCATGGTGAGGTTCGAGAGACCGGTGATGTCGGCCCTCGAGCCCGCGGGGAAGTCCTCCGCGATCCAGGAGCGCGCGCGGGCCTGCACCTGGCCGAGCACCTTCGAGCTCGCCGACTTGACGAAGACGTTGATCCGCGCGGTGCGCCGCGGGTTGTCGATGAAGCCCTCGATGTCCTCGGGTTTGCCCGAGTTCTCGTACTGGAAGACGAGTTGGCCGACATAGGCCCGGCCGGGCACGAGCTCGGCGGCCTTTCCCGACGCGAGGTCGATCCGCCGCTCGGCGCCGTTCGCGCCGAGGAGGGCCGAGCCGCCCTCGATCCGGTAGTCCCTGCCCTCCTCGTACCTCGCGAGCAGCTGCCCCGTCTCGGAGTCGCGCTCCTCGAGGAAGCCCTTCGCGAGGACGTAGCGCTCGGTGGTCACGGGGACCGCCGTCACGTCGTCCGGCACCTTGTCGAAGGCCGGGTCGTCGGCGTTGAGGGCCTTGTTGATGCCCTTCACGAAGGTCACGATGGACTGCGAGCCGCCGACGACGGCGGCCGCGCGCTCGTAGCCGGGCTCGCCGGGCGCGAGCACCCTCTCGCCGTCGACGCGGAGCGCCTCGAGCCTCGACTGCAGGGCGTCCATGCCGCGCAGGACCGCGGGGTCGAGGACCGCCCCGTCCTCGTCGGTCCTGACGACGACGGTCATCACGGTGATGCCCGTGAAGTTCTCGTTGAGGTACTCCGAGGACTGCCTGATCTCGCTCGCCTTCTTGAAGGAGTTGAGGGTGTTCGTCTCGAAGGAGACCCGGGGCGCGAACGCGCCGATCCCGACGATGAGCGCCAGCGAGGCGACGAGGGTCGCGAGGGGATGCTCCGCGACGAGCCTCCCCGACCGGGCGAGGGCCTTCGCGAGGCGCGAGTCGTCGTGGGCCTCGACGGTCTTGGGCTTGGGCTTGGGGAGGAGCCGGAGGATCGCGGGAGTCAGCGTGAGGCTCAGCACGAGGGCGAAGAGGATGCCCAGGGCGGAGAGGATGCCGAACATCCGCAGGGCCGACAGGCTCGAGACCGCGAGGGAGCCGAAGCCGATCACGGTCGTGCCGCCGGCGAGGAACACGGGCAGGGCGACGTGGGAGAGGGTCGACTCGACCGCCGACTCCTTGTCGCTGATCTCGATGAGGTCCTCGTAGTAGCGGTTGATCACGTGGATGGTGTAGGCGGTGCCGACGGCGATCAGGATGATCGGGAGGATCATCGTGGCCATCGTGATGGCCTGCCCGAGCAGCCCCATGAGACCCATGGCCCAGATCGCGCAGAGCACGACGTTGCCCAGGGGGATGAGGACGCCGCGGGCCGTCCTGAAGCTCAGGAAGAGGATCAGGGCGATGAGGGCGATGACCACGGGGAAGAGCAGGGCGAGGTCCTTGATGAGGAGCTTGCCCACGATGGTGGAGACCGCCTTCGAGCCCGAGACGTAGACCTTGCCGTCGATGTGCGAGGGCAGGCCCCCGATCGCGGCCATGACCCGCTCGTAGCCCGTGAAGGGGGTCGACGCGGCGGTCGCGCGGTAGCCTCTCGCCTTGGCGACCGCGGCGACGGCCTCGGAGGCGGCCTTCGGGGGCGCGGCCGGGTCGAGGACCGCGAGGACCGTCGAGGTCCCCTTCCGGTCCGGCCCGATCCGCTCGCCGTACCTGGCGTAAGCCTCGGCGCGGTCGGCCTCGGAGCCGGGGACGTAGACGCGACTCGCGGCCTTGACCGCGGCGCCGTCCGCGCCCGCGGCCGCCTCCGCCCCGGCGATCGCGGCGACGAGGGACTCGTCCGCGGCGGCCCCCCGCGGGAGCGTTATGCGAACGCGGGGCAGGGCCTGGGCGTCGATGCCCTCCTTCATCGTGACGAGGATGGCGGTGGACTTGCCGTCCTTGCCGATGAGGCTCTTCGTCATGTCGCTCGCGGCGACGCGGGCGCGGAAGGCCTCGATCTCCGCGGGGCTCTCGGGCAGGGTCGGCATGGCCTTCTCGATGACGAGGCCGGCCTCGGTCCCCTTGATGAGGCCCGCGGAGGAGATCGAGATGACGTTCTTCACGCCGTCGATGCCGGCGATGGCCTCGCTCCATTCGCGGACCTGGCGGAGCATGCCGGGGGAGAAGGCGCCCCTCGAGTCCGAGAGGGCGACGATGAGGAAGTCGTCCGAGGGGAAGATCTTCCCGACCTCGTCGTAGAAGGCCTTCTCGGGGACGGAGCTCGGGATGTCGTCCGTCATGTCCGAGTCCACCTTGAGCTTGGTCAGCCCGAAGCCGAGACAGAGCGTGACGCCGAGCGCGAGCGCGATGATGGTCCTGGGCTTCGAGGCGATGAACCTCCAAAGCCGCTTGAAGTTCAGTCTCACGGCGATATTCCTTTGACGATGATCTCGTCCAGAGTGGTCTTGAGCCTCTCCCCGTCGATTTCCGAGAGGGGAGGCAGGTCGATGTGGATCATGATCCCCGAGAGCATCCCGAAGATGATGGCGCCGAGGGCCCGGGGATCCTCGCGCCGGAACTCCCCGGCCTCGATCCCCTCGGCGATGATGCCCATGATGGTTTGGGGGATGCGGCCGGAGATCGACTCGATCTCGTCGAGCACGGGGCCCGGGGGGAGCTTCTCCTTGAAGCCGTACAGCATGTGGTTGAAGGAGAAGTAGCCCCGATGACGCCTGTGCTCGTCCAGGGACAACCTGATCAACCCGCCGAGCTTGGCGCTCGGAGCCTCGTCCCGGCCGGCGATCTCCTCGATGCGGGCGTAGGCCTCCTTGAGCGAATCCAGGACCAGCGAGCAGAACAACTCCTCCTTGTTCTTGAAGTAGTAGTACAGGGCCGGCTTGGTGTAGCCGAGCGCGTCCGCCACGGCCTCCAGCGTCGTCCCGTCGAATCCCCGGGTCGCGAACATCTCGGCGGCTTTCGCGAGGATATCCTCCCGCTTCCGTCCGTACTTGTTTCCTGCCGCCATGCTCCCTCCCAAGATTTTACCAAAAGTTAAAATAATGATCTCGACAATAATGATCAAGTACTGACGGCAAGAAAAAATCCGCAACCAGTCCCGACGGTTGGGTCCTGGCTCCGGCCGGCGGTCGGGGCGGGGCGGCTTGCCGACGGCCCCCTGGCGGCATAGAGTTAAGTTACATGAGCAGATGGCCCGCATTGCCGCTCCTGATCCTGGCGCTCTCCGTCCTTCCCCCCCCGCTAGGAGCGGCGGACCGGGGCTCGATCACGGTCCTCTGCGACGAGGATTACCCCCCCTACGCCTTCAGGAACGACGAGGGCCGGCTCGAGGGAATCGTCGTCGACGACTGGAAGGCCTGGGAGCTGGCGACCGGGACCAAGGTCGAGCTCGTCGGCCTGCCTTGGGCGGAGGCGCTCGCCCGCTTCGACTCGGGCGGGGCCGACGTCCTCGACACGGTCTTCGAGACGGCCGAGAGGAAGGCCCGCTACGATTTCACCCCGCCCTACGCGACGCTCTCCGTGCCCGTCTTCATCCACAAGAGCCTATCGGGCATCGCCTCGATCGGGGACCTGCGCGGCCTCAAAGTGGGGGTCAAGGACGGCGACGCCTCCATCGGCCAGCTCATCGAGCGCGGCGTCGGCGAGCTCAGGCTCTACCAGGACTACGAGGAGATCATCCGGGCGGCCGCGGACCTCGAGCTGCGCGTCTTCTGCGTGGACGAGCCCCCCGCCCTGTATTGGATGTACCGGCTCGGCGTCGACCGCGACTTCCGCATCGCCTTCGCGCTCTCCCAAGGGGCCTTCCACCGGGCGGTGCTCAAGGGCCGGGGCGACCTGCTCGCGGCGGTCGAGGCCGGCTTCGACGCAGTCGGCAAGTCCGGCCTCGCGGCCATCGAACGCAAGTGGCTGGGCTCGGACATCCGGCGCTTCTGGAGCGGCCGGGTGGTGGCCATCGTCGCGGGGGCGGCGCTCGCGACCATACTGGTCCTCGGCGCCCTGTCCTGGACCCTGCGGAGGCGCGTGGCGGCGGCCACCGCCGAGCTCAAGGACAAGGTCCTCCTCCTGGAGGCGGGCGAGGCCCGGATCCGCGCCTCCCTCGGGGAGAAGGAGATACTCCTCAAGGAAGTCCACCACCGCGTCAAGAACAACCTCCAGATCATCTCCAGCCTGATCAACCTCCAGGCCCAGTCGATCAGGGACGAGGGGGACCGCGAGCTGCTGCGCGAGACGCAGCAGCGGATCTACGCGATGGCCCAGCTCCACGAGATGCTCTACCGATCGCCCGACCTCGCCTCGATCGACTTCGCGGAGTACCTGCGCTCCCTGGCCTCGGCGCTCGTGTCCAGCGCGGGGAGGCGGAACCCCGTCTTCGCCCTCGAGGGCGTCATCCTCCCGCTCGACTCGGCCGTCCCCCTCGGCCTCATCGCCAACGAGCTCGTCAGCAACGCGATTAAGCACGCCTTCCCGGGTGTCGAGCCCTACCGCGACGAGCCCGGCGGCATCGCGATCTCCCTCGCTCGCCGCGGCCCCGAGCTCGCCCTCGAGGTGAGGGACCGGGGCCCGGGCCTGCCCGCCGGATTCGATCCCATGGCCTCGCCCTCCATGGGCATCACCCTCGTGCGCAGCCTCGCGGAGCAGCTCGGCGGGCGGCTCTCGTTCTCCGGGCCGCCGGGCCTCGCGGTCCTCCTCGTCTTCCCCGCGCCCGCGGGGGCCAGGGCTCCGGCCTAGCCCTCGCCGGCGAGGAGGGGAATGGAAAGGGCCGCCCTCGCGGGCGGCCCTTGGTTTCGCGCAACGTGTACGGATCAGCCCCGGTAGCAGAGCACCGGGCAACGCGCCGCGGCGACCTCGTCGAGCCTCCCCACCGGCGTCGAGGACGGCGCGGCGTGGAGGAGCTCCGGGGCCGACCTGGCCTCCCCGGCGATCTTGAGCATGACCTCGACGAACTCGTCGAGCGCCTCCTTGTCCTCCGTCTCCGTCGGCTCGACCATGATGGCCTCGGGGACGATGAGGGGGAAGTAGATCGTCGGCGGGTGGATCCCGTAGTCGATGAGCCGCTTCGCGACGTCGAGGGTGTGGATCCCCTCGGCGATGTCGCCCATCGCGACGAACTCGTGCATGCAGCGGCGGGGGTACTTCACGGGGAAGGCCTTCTCGAGCCGCGCCTTCAGGTAGTTCGCGTTGAGGACGGCGTTCTCCGCGACGCGGCGGAGCCCTTCGGCGCCGAGCATCCGCACGTAGACGTAGGCCCGCACGAGCACGCCGAAGTTGCCGTAGAAGGACTTCATGCGGCCGATCGACTTTGGCGGCGTCGCGAGCGCGTACGCGCCGCCCTTCCGGACCGCGACCGGGCCGGGCAGGAAGGCGGCGAGGGCCTTGCCCGCGCCGACCATGCCGGCGCCGGGGCCGCCGCCGCCGTGCGGCGTGGAGAAGGTCTTGTGCAGGTTGAAATGCATGACGTCGATGCCCGACTCGCCCGGCTTGAACACGCCGGTGACGGCGTTCATGTTCGCGCCGTCGCCGTAGACGAGGCCTCCGGCCGCGTGGACGAGCCGCGCGATCTCCTCGATGTTGCGCTCGAAGAGGCCGAGGGTGTTCGGGTTCGTGATCATGATGCCCGCGATCCCGCCGGGCGCCGCGTCGAGGGCCGCCTTGAGGGCGGCCATGTCGACGCCGCCCTCCGCGTCCGAGGGGATGGTGACGGTCTCGAGGCCGGCCATCGTGCAGGACGCGGGATTCGTGCCGTGCGCCGAATCGGGCATGAGCATCTTCACGCGCCTCGAGTCCCCGCGGGAGACGTGGTAGGCCCGGATCATGAACACGCCGGCGAGCTCGCCGTGGGCGCCGGCCGCGGGCTGGAGGCTCACCGCCTCGAAGCCGCCGATCTCGGCGAGCATCCCCTGCAGGCGGTGGATGAGCTCGAGGGCGCCCTGGCTGAATTCCTCGCCCACGAGGGGGTGGGTGCGGAGCCAGCCCGGGTTCGAGGCCGCTGCCTCGTTGACCTTCGGATTGTACTTCATCGTGCAGGAGCCCAGGGGGTAGAAATGCGTGTCGATGGAGTAGTTCTTCTGCGACAGGCGCGTGAAGTGCCGCACCACGGTGAGCTCGTCGAGCTCGGGGAGCTTGAGCTCCGCGCGGACGAGGCCCGCGGGCCGCGGAGAGGCGGGCACGTCGGACTTGGGCAGCGAGATCGCCGTCCTGCCGGGGGAGGAGAGCTCGTAGACGAGGGGCTCGGGTCTCAGGTTCATTTCGCGGCCTCCCGGAGGGACTGGGCGAGGAGCTCGATCTGCGCGCGCGTGCAGTTCTCGGTGACGCAGACGAGGAGCTCGTTCTTGCGGTCCGGATAGTAGCGCGAGAGGGGGAGCCCGGGCACCACGCAGCGGCGCGAGAGTTTCGTCGCGATCTCCTCGGCGGGGACCGGCGTGGCCACGAGGAACTCCTTGAAGAATTCCTTGTTCTCCACGCGGAAGCCGGGGATCTTGCCGACGAGGCCGGCCGCGAAGTGCGCCTTGTCCCAGCAGAGGCCGGCGACGGCCCTGAGGCCGCCCGAGCCCATGGCCGCCATGTAGACGCAGGCCTGGAGCATGACGAGGCCCTGGTTCGAGCAGATGTTCGACACGGCCTTCTCGCGGCGGATGTGCTGCTCGCGGGCCGAGAGCGTGAGGACGAAGCCCCTGCGGCCCTCGTGGTCGCGGGCCTCGCCGACGATGCGGCCGGGCATCTTGCGGACGAGCTTCTGCGTGCAGCCGAGCATGCCGAGGAAGGGGCCGCCGTAGTTCATCGGGTTGCCGAGGGACTGGCCCTCGGCCACGACGATGTCGGCGCCCATCTCGCCGGGGCTCTTGAGGAGTCCGCACATGATCGGGTCGGCCTGGACGACGAGGAGGGCGCCGGCCTCGTGGGCCCTGGCGGCGGCCGGGCCGAGGTCGCGGAGCTCGCCCTCGAACTCCGGATAGGACGCGACGATGGCGCAGGTGCCGCCGTCGACGGAGGCGGCCGCGGGGTCGCCGCGGTACTCCTCGATCCTCACCGGGAAGGCCGCGAGGTAGGTGCGGAGGACGTCCTTGAACTCGGGGTGGAGGGCCGCGGGCACCAGGACGCGGTCGCGGCCGGAGGCGTTGCGCCAGGCCATGAGCACGGCCTCGGCGAGGGCGGTGGCGCCGTCGTAGTGCGAGGCGTTGACGACCTCCATGCCGAGGAGGGCGGCGGCCATGCTCTGGTACTCGAAGATGGCCTGGAGCGTGCCCTGGGAGACCTCGGGCTGGTACGGCGTGTAGGCGGTGAGGAACTCGCCGCGCGACGCGATGGCCGGCACCACGGAGGGGATGAAGTGGTCATAGGCGCCGGCGCCGAGGAACCAGGCGCAGGTCGCGGCGGTGACGTTGCGCGACGCCATCGCCTCCACCTCGCGGAGGACCTCGGGCTCGGAGAGGGGCTCGGGCAGGTCGAGCTTCGGGAAGCGGCGCGCGGCCGGTATGTCCGCGAAGAGCTCCTCGACGCTCGTCGCGCCGACGGCCGCGAGCATCGCGGCGCGGTCGGCGTCGGAATTGGCTACGAAGGGCACGGCTTACTCCTTCCCGGCTTCCTTCTCGTAGGCGGCCGCGTCGAGGAGGCCGTCCCACTCGGCGGGGCTCGACGGGACGATGCGGATCATCCAGCCGGCGCCGTAGCAGTCCTTGTTGACGAGGGCGGGGTCGCCCTGGAGGGCCTCGTTGGCGGCCGCGACCTTGCCGGACAGCGGCGCGTAGAGGTCGCTCGCGGCCTTCACCGACTCGACGACGCCGAAGGCCTCGCCCTGCTTCAGCACCTTGCCGACCGCGGGCAGCTCGACGAACACGATGTCGCCGAGGGACTCCTGGGCGTGGTCGGAGATGCCGACGACGATCTCGGCGCCCTCCTTGCGGGCGTACTCATGGGAGGTCCGGTACCTGGCGTTCCTATCGATCTTCATCGTTCGCTCCTTTTAGACGCGTTGCGCGATGCCGGACTAGCGCCGGTACGCGGGGAGGTAGAGGGGACGCTTGACGACGACGGCGTCCTTCGGGGCGCCGCGCACGAGCACCTTGAGGGCCGTGCCGACCTTCGCGAAGGCGGGCTCGACGAAGGCGTTGGCCGCGTACTTCTTGACCGTCGGGCAGAACATGCCGGCGACGCAGCGGCCCACGACGGCGAGCTCGGGCGTCGCCACGTCGTAGCCCTCGCGGGGCACGCCGCCCGTCACCTCGAGGCCGACGAGCTTGCGCGAGGGGCCCGAGGCGATGACCGCCTCGACGGCGGCCTTGCCGACGAAGTCCTTCTCGAGGCCGCAGGCCCACTTGAAGCCCGCCTCGATGGGATTGATGGAGGGGCTGATCTCGTGGCCGTGGAGGGGCATGCCGGCCTCGAAGCGGAGGGAGTCGCGGGCGGCGAGCCCGATCGGGCTCGTCTCGATCCCCGCCTTCGCCCCGCGCTCGAGGAAGAGGTTCCAGACCTTCTCCGCGCCCGCGGCCGGGAAGAAGAGCTCGCCGCCGTCCTCGCCCGTATAGCCCGTGCGGCCGAAGAGGACGGAGACGCCCTCGATCTTGAGCTCGCCGGCCGTGAAGCGGGGGAAGTCGGAGACCTTGCGGTCCGACGCGAGGTCCATGAGCTCCATGGCCCGGGGGCCCTGGACGGCGATCATGTAGGTCTGCTCGGAGCGGTCCTCGACGAAGACCGTCTTCGGGAAGGCCGCGGCCCTCGCCTCGAACCAGGCGAGGTCGGCGGCGCGGTTGCCGGCGTTGACCACGATCCACCAGCGGCCGGGCAGCCGGTAGATGAAGAGGTCGTCGAGGACGAGGCCCTTCTCGTCGAGGAGGAGGGAGTAGCGGGCGTCCCAGTCCTTCATGTCGAGGACGGTCGCGGAGACCGTCGCCGAGACGAACTCGTCGGCCCCGGGCCCGGTGACGACGAACTGCCCCATGTGGTCGATGTCGAAGAGGCCGACGGAGCGCCGGCAGATCAGGTGCTCCTCGACCGCTCCGGTCGGGTAGGATATCGGCATCTCGTAGCCCGCGAAGGGCGCCATCTTGGCGCCGTGGGCCGTATGCCAGTCGTGGAGACGGGTGGTGTTCAAGAAGCGAGCCTCCTTGTTCCGTTGAGGTCGGTCTTTCTGATATATCAGCAGTCTACCATGTACGGGGGAGTCGGACAAGATATCTGAAACGCCCGTTTTAACTATCGAATCGCTCCCAGGCTCAGAAGGAGTTGCGCGACAGCGGTCGCCCGATGTAGACGCCCTCGCCCCCGAGGTAGTCGTGGCGCTCGCCCTCGATGAGGATCTGCACGTCGTGCACGGTCGCGAAAGCCGTGGCGGTGTAGACGACCTGCTTGAGCTGGCCCGCGTAGCCCTCGATGCCGTAGTGGTTGTACATGAAGGCTTCGCTGAAGTTGATGAAGGCCGTCGAGCCGCGCACCTGGGCGCCGAGGAGCCTGGTGCCCGCCGGCACGAGGGAGATGAGCTTGCGCCTGACCTCGTCCTCGGTCGGTCCCTTGAGGAGGGCGGAGACGGCGTCGGTCAGGGGAGAGTCCGAGGCGGGGACCGGCCGCTTGACCTCCTGCCGCACGATGATGCCGTCGTCGTCGATGCGCACGAAGAAGAGGCTGGCCTGGCGGGTCTTCGGGGGGAGGGGCTTCTCCGCCGCGGGCTTCTCCGCCGCCGTTCTGTCGGCAGCCGGCTTCTCGGCCGCCGGTTTCTCGGCCTGCTTCTTCGGATCGAGCCCGGTCTCGGGGGCGGGCCGCTGGGGCGTCTCGACGAGGGGCTGCTTCTTGGGCTCCTCCGCGGGCTTCTTCTCGGCCTGGGGAGGGGCGGGGACCGTGTCCTCGACCTTGGGCGCGCTCGGCACGGGCTGGGGCTTCTCCGGCTCCTTCTCCCGCTGGGTCTTCACGATCTCCTTGAATTTGGTGCTCTCGAGCGTCTCCTTGATCTTGCCAAGGTTGACGAGGAAGAGGAGGAGGATGACGACGAGGGCGATGAGCCAGAGCATGCAACCCGCCCGGTTGGCCTCACCCTCGCGCCCGGAGGATCGACTTTTTCCCGCCATCGCCTGCCGATACTAGCCGCGGCACCCGGCGGGGTCAACGGGTCGGGCGGGGAAGGTCGAGGATGTCGCGGCCCGGGTCGGGCCGGCGGCCCGGCGCCAGGAAGGCGACGCGCCAGGCCTCGGGATCGTGGAACTGGACGAAGCGCCCCCGCGCGCGGAGCGCGTAGCGGCCGTCGACGGGGCGGTGGCCGGCGAACCAGAGCGCCTCCTCGGCCTCATCGCCCTCGCCGAGGAGCCGCGCGAGGCTCTCCCGCACCGAGCCCTCCTCGGCCTCGTCGTTCCGCGTCCAGATGAGGGCCTCGACGACCTCGGGGCGCGAGCGGTACTCGACGAGCTCATCGCGGCCCAGGGCGAAGGCCGGCTCGCCGTGGCTCGCCGCGAAGCGGTCGCCGAGGGCGAGGAGGGGCAGCTCGAGCTCGAGCTCGCGGTACTCCTCCAGGAGCTCCCGGCCGTAGCGGGCCTCGAACCAGGAGGCCACCATCGCGCCCTCGGAGGCGAACTTGTAGAAGGGGTGGTCCCCCCAGCCCTCCTCGTTCGCGATGTTGTCGTGGTTGCCCTTGAGGTAGTGGAAGGCCTTCGGATGGTCGCGCTTCGCCTCGAGGACCAGGACGAGGGTCTCGAGGCAGAGGCCCATCTCCTCGTCCATCGCGCGGGACGAGGACCAGCCCGTCGCATACTCGGCGTAGGCCGCGGCCCAGCGCCGCGGGGCGGAGCCGGTCTCCGTGTGGAAGAGGTCGCCGAGGCAGAGGAGCTGGGCCCGTCCCGCGGACATGAGCTCGCGCATGGGCTCGCCGAAGCCCGGCGGCCGCCAGGAGAGGGCCGCGTCGAGGAAGGAGGCGCGGCCGTGGAGGTCGGGCATGACGAGGGTCGGAACGGGAGGAAGGAGGAGGAGGCCGCCGGGCCTGCCCCGCGAGTCGCGGGGACGGAGCTCGGGCGCCTCCGCCTTGAGTGCGTCGAGAGCGGAGGCGACGAGGCGCTCGAGGGCCTGCCGCGAGGGGAGGCGTCCCGCGCTCAGTCCCCTGATTCGATCCGCGAAAGCCATCGCCGCGCGTCCTCGTCCTCGGGCTCGAGCTCGAGCGCGGTCCGGAAGAAGCCGGCCGCCTCGTCCCTCCTGCCCTGCCTCAGCGCCACGACGCCGAGGTTCACGATCACCTTCACGTTCTCCGGCTCGACGCGGAGGGCCTTCTCCAGCGCCCGCCTGGCCTCGACCGGCTTGCCGAGCTCGAGGAGGCAGATCGAGAGCTCGTTGAGGGCATCAGCGCCCTCGGCCCCGAGCTCGATCGCCTTCTCGAAGGCCGCGCGTCCCTCGTCCCAGCGGCCGAGCCGCCGCGAGGCCCAACCGGAGAGGAACCAGCCGTTCCAGACCGCCGGGTGCCGCTCGATGAACTCGCGGGCCTTGGCGAGGCCCTTCTCCTCCTCGCCGAGGCGGATGAAGTCGTAGGCTTCCTTGAAGATGTTGTCGAGGTAGCCCTGCTCGCCGAGGCGCTTCATGATCTCGGCGGCCTTGGCCTTCTTGCCGGGATCGTCCGCGATCTCGACGTAGGTCTTGAAGAGGGAGGCGGCGCGCTCGAAGTTCCGGCGACGCATGAAGAAGAAGGCGGCGTTGAAGAAGGCCGGCGGGAAGGGAGGCTCGAGGGCGAGGAGGCGCTTGTAGGCGTCGAAGGCGCGCTCGTCCATCTCCTCGGCCAGGGCCTCGCGGCCCGACTGGGCGTAGGCCTCGGCCCGGTCCTCGGAGATGATGGCCAGGTCGAGGAGGGGCTCGGGCGCCTTGGGGAAGAGCCCCGCCAGGGCGCGGAAGACCTCCTCCGCGATCTCCCACTCCTTGTTCTGCGCCTTGGCGATGCCGGCCTGCGAGAGCTCGGTCATGATGCCCGGACGCGCGGCGAGGACGAAGGAGCGGTAGTAGTCGGCGTGCTCGTGGGCGGGCCGCCAGGCGAGGAGCCTGAGCATGCCGGCGACGATGGACTCCGCGCTGATGAAGCCGCGGTCGGAGGGCGCGGGGCCGCCCTCGCCGGCGGCCGGGCTCGCCGTCTCCACCGGGATGGGGATGGCGGGATCGGGCTTGAAGGCGCCGATATCCCGCGCGAGGGCGGGGGGCAGCTCGATGAAGACGAGGCGCTTGAGGGCGGCCTCGCCGGCCCCGCCCTCGGCCTCGATGAAGCCTTTCCTTGTCGCGTCCATCATTGTTCCTTGTGCGCCTACGAGCCGCGATGCGCGGGTGCCGGGCGGGGCGCGCCGGCGGACGGCGCCTGGGGCTGGCCGGCCGCGGGCGCCTGCGCCGCGGCCGGGGCGCCCGCCTGCTCCTCCGTCCTGGAGGGACGCTGCTGGCTGAGGCAGTCGTTGATATGCATCTTGAAGGACATGGGCACTGCCTGGTCGTCGAAGTGGATGGCGATGGCCGTGAGGTCCTTCCTGCCCTCGACCTCTTCGTAGCGGACGATCGAGCCCTTGAGCTCGAGGAGCTCCCGCGGCTCGTCCATCTCGACCCGGAGGATGCACTCCTTGCCGACGAGGAATTTGGCGAGGCCGACGATGATGACCTTCGCGCCCGAGAAGGAGAGGTCCCGGAGGATGCACTTCCGCGGCACGCCCTGGACGTAGATCACCGTGTCCTTGGTGACGAGGGCCATGCGCCGCATGGCGTCGGGCGTGAGGAGGATCCGGTCCTCGCGGCGGCGGGTCGAGTTCATGTTGGCCTCGAGGAGGCGGCCCATGATCTCGATGTAGTCGTCCGGGGGCTGTTGGGTATAGGCGAGGCTGACGAACTGGAAGTCGCCTCCCCCCTGGCTGTAGGGCGCGTAGCCCGCGACCTTGGCGCCGATGAAGAAGGCCATGGGGTCGGGCTTGTCGGGGAGGCGGAAGCTGAGGCGGAGCGAGACCATGCCGTTGGCGCGCTTTATCCGCTCGACGAGGGCCGACTTGGAGCTGGCGACGATCTTGGCGCCGGCGAAGGAGCTCGAATACAGGACGCAGGGCCACTGCTCGCCGATGCATTTGAGGAAGACCCCGCGGGTGTCAAGGCCCGTGGCCCTCATGATCTCCTTCGTGAAGGTGACGTCGATGGCCTTATAGAGTTCGTGCCATTTTGAGATTTGCTGGCTCGTGGCGATGGACATAGCGCTTGAAACATAATAGGATATCGAACCGCTTTGGTCAACAACGGGGGGCAGGAGCCCGTCCCGACATCGCAGCTCGGCAAGGCTGGCTCATGCGCTCGGTGTATATCGTCGAAAACCCCCTCCTCGACTACGTCATCCACGAGGACAAGGCCTGGCTCGAGCGCTTCGGCGCCGAGCCGGGGAGCATGCGCACCGTCGACCACGAGCGCTTCCTCGAGGTCACCGACACTCCGCGGGGCTACCGCGTCCTGCCCGGCGGCTCCGGCGCGAACACAGCCCGTGCCTTGGCCCTCCTCTACGGCTCCGAGCCCGGGGCGGGCCCCCGCGTCGCCTACTCGGGCGGCATCGGCGCCGACGAGCCGGGCGACGCCTTCCGCTGCGTCCTCGAGGAGCTCGGCATCGAGACCGGCCTCGCCGTCAAGGCGGGCAATACGGGCGTCTCCGCCATCGTCGTCACCCCGGACCACGAGCGCACCATGTTCACCTGCCTCGGCGCGAGCCGCGACTACCGCGCCGAGGACCTCCGGCTCGACATCCTCCGGGACTCCCGCCTCTTCTACTCCACCGGCTACCTCTGGGACTCGGGTCCCCAGGAGCTCGCCCTCAAGGCCGCGGTCGACGAGGCGCGGGCGGGCGGAGTCCAGATCGCCTTCGACCTCGCCGACGCCTTCGTCGTGGAGAGCCACTTCCGCGAGCTCCGCGACTGGCTCCGCGGCCGGGTGGACCTCCTCTTCGGGAACCGGGAGGAGCTCGCCCTGATCACCGACTGCTCAGGATCGGACGCGGAGATAATCCGGAGGGCGGAGCGCTTCGCCCCCGTCGTGGCGATGAAGATCGGCAAGGGCGGCTGCCTCGTCCTCGGCGGCGGCCGGCTCGTCCACGTCCCGGGCGAGCGCGTGACCCGCGTCGACGCCACGGCCGCCGGCGATTCCTTCTCGGCCGGCTTCCTCTACGGCTACATCGAGGGGCGGGAGCTCATCGACTGCGGCCGCCTCGGCAACCGCCTCGCCAGCCGCATCATCACCGTGGAAGGCGCCCGCTACGAGCTCCTCGACCGCGCGGAGCTGTT
>CAYNPQ010000015.1:46523-47714 GCA_964399065.1 uncultured Treponemataceae bacterium
TCGGCCAAGAGCTCCTCCCAGGGGACCTGACTGCGCTTCGCCTCGGGATTCGCCTCGAGCCAGTCGTACTTGTAGAGCCTGAGCCTGAGCGCGACGTCCCCGGCCAGGGCCATGCCCGCGAAGCCCGGGGCCATGAAGGCCAGGAAGAAGGAGATGGCCAGGCTCGCGAGACTGTACAGCAGGAGGAAGAAGGAGAAGAAGGGATTGTCGAAAAAGAGGATGAGGCTCTTGCGGAGGTTCTTGCGCAGGCCCCCGCCCAGCCGGGCCCGGAGGGGGATGTAGTACTGGAGCGAGAGCGCGAGGATGATGGCGCACCAGAAGAGGATGCCCGCGGCCAAGGCCCCGATCATGCCCCCCTTGGAGAGGTAGAAGGGCAGGCCGATGGAGAGGAGGAAGGCCGCCGCCGCCCCGATGGCTCCGATCTGGATCCCCGGTAGCCAGCCCTTCTTGAGGGCCTCGAGCATGTCCGCGAGGCGGATCGAGCCGAAGTCGGCCACCGCGTTCAGGGCGAAGGCGCAGGCCGAGTACCAGACCGTCCCGGCCAGGGCGGCGACGAGGCCCGCCCCGATCCCAAGCCAGGCGGGGGCTCCCGCGATCCCGGGCATCAGGATCCCGACCGCGCCGATCGCCACGAAGGCGAGGTTGAGGAGGACGAGGGTGAAGAGGTGGTCCCAGCCGTCGAAGAAGGCCTTCTTGATGAAAAACCCGATCATCCCATCGATATACCGAATCCTTGACAAGATGGCAAGCATGCACCTATGGTTTGTGTGGAACCGGCCGCGCCCTTCGCCCCGAAGGCGCGGCCGATTATCACCGTGCCAAGAGGTACGAATTGGACGAGCAGTACCAGTTCCCGCTCGAGAGCTTCATGTCCCGCGAGCGCTTCGAGCGGATCAAGCGCTTCGCCGCGGACAAGGAGACGCCCTGCCTCATCGTCGACCTCGACGTGATCAAGCAGAAGTACGAGGAGCTCCGGACCCACCTCCCCTTCGCCAAGGTCTTCTACGCCGTCAAGGCCAATCCCATGGACGAGGTGGTCTCCCTCCTCCGGGACCTCGGCGCCAACTTCGACGTGGCGACCCGCTACGAGCTCGACCAGCTCCTGCGGCTCGGCGTGAGCCCCGACCGGATGAGCTTCGGCAACACCATCAAGAAAGAGAAGGACATCGCCTACTTCTACGAGAAGGGCGT
>CAYNPQ010000016.1:0-15390 GCA_964399065.1 uncultured Treponemataceae bacterium
CTCGGGCCGCCACGCCTTCGACGAGCGCCTCGCCGAGCTCGGCCTCGCCCTGCCCCCCGAGGACGCGGCCCGGATCTTCGAGGAGTTCAAGGAGCTCGCGGACAAGAAGAAGGCCGTGAGCGACCGCGACATCGAGGCCCTGGCGCGCGGCTCGGCCTCGCGCCTGCCCGAGGCCTTCCGGCTCGAGCGCTTCGTCATCAACTCGGGCTCGACCATCGCGGCGACGAGCGCGGTCAGGCTCGTCCTGCCCGACGGGAGCGCCGCCGAAAGGGCCGCCGTGGGCGACGGGCCCATCGACGCCTCCTTCAAGGCCATCGACTCGATCGTCGGCCGCAAGCTCGTCCTCGAGGACTTCTCCCTCGAGGCGGTGACCGGCGGCAAGGACGCCCAGGGCGAGGCCCGGGTGCGCGTCTCGGGAGGGGGCAGGCGTTTCAACGGGCGCGGCCTCTCCACCGACGTGATCGAGGCGAGCATCAGGGCCTACCTCGCGGCGATCAACGCGGCGGTCGCCGCGGAGGCCGACGATCCGGCCCCGGGCGAGGGCGCCGGCGAGCCGGCGGCGGCCGTCGCGGCCGCGGGAGGGGCATGAGCGTGGGCATGACGCAGACCCAGAAGATCATCGCCGCCCACGCCGGGCTCGAGAGCGTCGAGGCGGGACAGCTCGTCGAGGCGAGGGTCGACCTCGCCCTCGGCAACGACATCACCGCCCCCCTCGCGATACGCGAATTCGCCCGCATCGGGGCGACGCGCGTCTTCGACCCCGCGCGCATCGCCCTCGTCCCCGACCATTTCGCCCCGAACAAGGACATCAAGTCGGCGGAGCAGTGCCTCGAGATGCGCGCCTTCGCGAAGGCGATGGGGATCGAGCACTACTTCGAGGTCGGCGAGGCCGGCATCGAGCACGCCCTCATCCCCGAGCGCGGTCTCGTCCTGCCCGGCGAGCTCGTCATCGGGGCCGACAGCCACACCTGCACCTACGGCGCGGCCGGCGCCTTCTCCACGGGAGTGGGCTCCACCGACCTCGCGGCCGCCATGGCCTCGGGCCTCGTCTGGCTCAAGGTGCCCGCGGGCATGCGCGTCAGGCTCGAGGGCGGGCTCCGCGGCTGGGCGAGCGGCAAGGACCTCGTCCTCGCCCTCATCGGCATGATCGGCGTCGACGGGGCGCTCTACCGCTCCCTCGAGTTCGCGGGCCCCGGCGCCGCGTCCCTGCCCATGTCGGACCGCTTCGCCGTCGCCAACATGGCCATCGAGGCGGGCGCGAAGAACGGGATATTCCCCGTGGACGCGAGGACGAGGGCCTGGGCCGCGTTGGTCTCCGGCCGGGCCTGGAGCGCCGCCGAGGCCGACGACGACGCGTTGTACGATACCGATATCACGATCGACCTCGATTCCCTCGGCCCGACCGTCGCCCTCCCCCACCTGCCCTCGAACGCGCGCCCGGTTTCCGAGGCCGCGGGCGTCCCGCTCGACCAAGTGGTCATCGGCTCCTGCACGAACGGGAGGATCGAGGACCTCAGGGTGGCCGCGGAGATACTCGGCGGCCGCAAGGTGGCGAAGGGCCTGCGCTGCCTCGTCTTCCCGGCGACGCAACGGGTCTACGCGCAGGCCCTGCGCGAGGGCCTCCTCGAGGCCTTCGTCGAGGCGGGCGCCCTGGTCTCCGTCCCGACCTGCGGCCCCTGCCTCGGCGGCCACATGGGCGTGCTCGCGGCCGGCGAGACGGCGCTGGCGACCACGAACCGCAACTTCGTGGGCCGCATGGGCAGCCCGCGCTCCCGGGTCTACCTCGCGAGCCCGGCGGTCGCCGCGGCGAGCGCGGTCGCGGGCAGGATATGCGACCCGGCGGAGGTCGCCGGGCCGCCGGCCGGCTCGGGCCGCGGCGAGAGGGAGGAGACGCGATGAGCGAAACCATCACCGCCGGGAAGGCCCGCGGCAGGGTCTTCAAGTACGGCGACGACGTCGACACCGACGTCATCATCCCGGCGCGCTACCTCAACGACGCCGCGCCCGAGGCCCTGGCCTCGCACTGCATGGAGGACCTCGACCCCTCCTTCGCCTCCGCCGCGAGGCCAGGGGACATCGTGGTCGCGGGCCGCAACTTCGGCTGCGGCTCGAGCCGCGAGCACGCGCCCCTCGCCCTCAAGGCCGCCGGGGTCTCCTGCGTCGTCGCGGAGAGCTTCGCGCGCATCTTCTACCGCAACGCGATCAACATCGGCCTGCCCATCCTCGAGTGCCCCGGGGCCGCGGCCTCGGCCGAGACGGGGGACGAGCTCGAGGTCGAGCTGTCCTCCGGGACGATACGGAACTTGGGCCGCGGCACGGAGAGCCGCGCCGCGCCCTTCCCGCCCTTCATGCGGGCGATCATCGAGGCCGGCGGCCTCGTGGAATACCACCGGAAAAGGTTAGGCGAATCATGAAGCACAGGATAGCCCTCATACCCGGCGACGGGATCGGACCCGAGGTCGTGGCCGAGGCCGCGGCCGTCCTCCGGGCGGTCGCGAGGATCTACTCGCGCGAGCTCGCGCTCGAGGAGCACCCCATGGGCGGGGCCGCCATAGAGTCGCGCGGCCTGCCCCTCCCGCCCGAGACCCTGGAGGCCTGCCGCGACAGCTCCGCGGTGCTCCTCGGCGCCGTGGGAGGTCCTCGCTGGGACGGCCTCGCGGGGGACAAGCGCCCCGAGGCCGGCCTCCTGGCCCTGCGCTCGGGACTCGGAGTCTACGCCAACCTGAGGCCCGCGCGCGTCTTCCCCCAGCTCGCCGAGGCCTGCCCCCTGAAGCCGCGCCTCCTCTCGCGCGGCCTCGACATCCTCATCGTGCGCGAGCTCACGGGCGGGATCTATTTCGGCCAACGCGGCCGTTCCGGCGACGGCGAGTCCGCCTGGGACACCGAGACCTACTCCCGGACGGAGATCTGCCGCCTCCTCGAGCGCGGCTTCGAGGCGGCGCGCCTGCGGGACAGGCGCCTCTGCGTCGTGGACAAGGCCAACGTCCTCGAGTCCTCGCGGCTCTGGAGGGAGACGGCCCGCGCCATGGCGGCGGACTGGCCGACGGTCGAGCTCTCCTTCATGTACGTCGACAACTGCGCCATGCAGCTCGTCTCGAACCCCGCCCAGTTCGACGTGATCGCCACGAGCAACATGTTCGGCGACATCCTCTCGGACGAGGCGGCGATGATCACGGGAAGCATCGGCATGCTCGCAAGCGCCAGCCTCGGCGACTCGGGGCCCGGGCTCTACGAGCCCATCCACGGCACCGCGCCCGACCTCGCGGGCAAGGGCATCGCCAACCCCCTGGCGACGATACTCTCGGCCGCGCTCCTGCTCCGCTATTCGCTCGGCTACGAGGAGGAGGCGCGCGCCGTCGAGGCGGCGGTCGAGTCCGTCCTGGCGGACGGCCTCCGCTGCGCCGACATCGCCTCGCGCGGGCCGGCCGCGGCCGGAGAAAAGGTCGTGGGGACGCGCGCGATGGGCGCCGCCGTGGTCGAGCGCCTCGGGAGGGCCGCATGAGGAGCGACGCGATGAAGAGCGGGCTCGCCCGGGCGCCGCAACGCTCCCTGCTCAAGGCCCTCGGCCTCACGGACGCCGAGATCGGCCGCCCCCTCGTGGGCGTGGTCTCGGCCGCGAGCGAGCTCGTGCCCGGCCACATGCACCTCGGCGCCATCGCCGACGCCGTCAAGGCGGGCGTTCGCTCGGCCGGCGGCACTCCCCTCGAGTTCCCCGCCATAGGCGTCTGCGACGGCCTCGCGATGGGACACGAGGGCATGCGTTACTCCCTCGCCACGCGCGAGCTCATCGCCGACTCCCTCGAGTGCATGGCCCGCGCCCACGCCCTCGACGCGCTGGTCCTCGTGCCGAACTGCGACAAGATCGTGCCGGGCATGCTGATGGCGGCGGCGCGGCTCGACCTCCCGACCGTCCTCGTTTCGGGCGGGCCCATGGCGGCCGGCCGTCACCGCGGCCGCGCCGTGAGCCTCTCCACGGTCTTCGAGGCCGTAGGCGCGGTCGGGGCCGGCGCGATGCGCGAAACCGAATTGGCCGAGCTCGAGGAGGAGGCCTGCCCGGGCTGCGGCTCCTGCGCCGGCATGTTCACCGCGAACAGCATGAACTGCGTCGCCGAGGCCCTCGGCATCGCCCTGCCGGGCAACGGCACCGTGCCCGCGGCCTCCTCGGCCAGGCTGCGGCTCGCCAAGGCGGCCGGCGAGGCCGTCATGGCCCTCGTCGCGAAGGGCGCGGGAGCGCGGACCTTCCTCGGCGAGGCCGCCTTCCGCAACGCCCTCGCCCTCGACATGGCCCTCGGCTGCAGCACGAACGCCGCCCTCCACCTGCCCGCCATAGCCGGGGAGGCCGGCCTCGCGCTCGGACTCGCGGGATTCGAGGCGGCGAGCGCGGGGACTCCCAACCTCTGCCGGCTCTCGCCCGCGGGTCCCCACCACATCGAGGACCTCCACGCCGCGGGAGGCGTGTCCGCGGTCCTCGCGGAGCTCGCCTCGATCGGCCGCCTCGAGGCCGGGGCGCCCTCAGTCTGCGGAAAGCCCTTGGGCGAAATAGCCTCGGCCGCGCGGGTCCTCGACCCCGAGGTGATCAGGCCAGCCGCGCGCCCATATTCCCCGACGGGCGGCCTCGCCGTCCTGCGCGGCAGCCTCGCGCCCGAGGGCGCGGTGGTCAAGCGCTCGGCCGTGGCCCCGGCCATGCTCCGCCGCGAGGGCCGCGCCAAGGTCTTCGACTCCGAGGAGGAGGCCTTCGAGGCCGCGATGGCCGGGCGCGTCGCCGCGGGCGACATCCTGGTCATCCGCTACGAGGGCCCCCGCGGCGGCCCCGGCATGCGGGAGATGCTCGCCCTCACCGCCGCCCTCGCGGGCCGCGGCCTCGACGGGAGCGTCGCCCTGGTCACCGACGGCCGCTTCTCGGGCGCCACCCGCGGCGCGGCCGTAGGCCATGTCTCCCCGGAAGCCGCGGCCGGAGGGCCCATCGCTCTCGTCAGGGAGGGAGACCGGATACTCCTCGACATCGAGGCGGGGACCCTCGACCTGGCGGTCGCGCCCTCCGAGCTCGAGGCGCGGCGCGCCGACTGGAGGCCCCGCCCCTGCCGCGCGGCCTCGGGCTACCTCGCGCGTTATGCGCGCGATGTCGGCTCCGCGGCGCGCGGCGCGGTCCTCGGCGAGGCCAACGGCGCGGGAGGCAAGGCATGCGGATGACCGGCGCGCGCATCATCGTCGAGTGCCTCCTCGAGCAGGGGGTCGAGGCCGTGTTCGGCTACCCCGGCGGGGCGATCCTCAACGTCTACGACGAGCTGTACAAGGCGGGGGACCGCATCCGCCACATCCTCACCGCGCACGAGCAGGGGGCGGCCCACGCGGCCGACGGCTACGCCCGCTCCTCGGGCAGGACCGGCGTCGTCATGGCCACGAGCGGCCCGGGCGCGACGAACCTCGTCACCGGCATCGCCGCGGCCTACATGGACTCGAGCCCGGTGGTGGCCATCACCTGCAACGTCGCCTCCCACCTCATCGGCCGCGACAGCTTCCAGGAGGTGAGCATCACGGGCATCACCATGCCCGTCACGAAGCATAATTTCCTCGTCCGGGACGTCGAGTCCCTGGCCTCCACCATCCGCCAGGCCTTCGCCATCGCGGGCTCGGGCCGGAAGGGGCCCGTCCTCGTCGACGTGCCCAAGGACGTCACCCTCGCGAGCGCCGGGTGGCTGCCCCTCGGCGCCGCGGACGAGGAGGGCGCGGAGCGTCGGTCCGCGACCTACGCCCCGCGCCCGCGCTCGCCCTCGGACGCGGAGATCGCCGAGGCCGCGGGCCTCATCGCCAAGGCCGAGCGGCCACTCCTCATAGGCGGGGGCGGCGTCATCGCCTCGGGAGCCTCGGCCGCGCTCGAGGCCCTCGCGACGCTGCTCGACGCGCCCGTCGCGCTGACCCTCATGGGCCACGGCGGCCTGCCCTCCCGGCACCGGCTCTGCGCCGGCATGATCGGCATGCACGGCAGCGTCGCGGCGAACGCGGCCGCGCAAGGCGCCGACCTGATCGTCGCCGCCGGCGTCCGCTTCTCGGACCGCGTGCTCGGCGACGCGCGGCGCTTCGCCCGGCAGGCCAAGGTCGTCCATATCGACATCGACCCCGCGGAGATCGGCAAGAACCTCTGGTGCGACATGGGCCTCGTCGGGGACCTCAGGCCGATACTCGAGCGCATAACGTCTGATTTGAGCGCGACGCCTCGCGGCGGCCCCGAGGCCCCGCGGGCGCGCGGGGCCTGGCTCGCCGAGATCGCCGCGCTCCGGTCCGGGGGCGCGCGGCCCAGGAGCGGCCGCGCCGGCCTCGACCCGAGGCTCGTGATGGAGGAGCTCGCCGCCCGCGCCGGCCCCGAGGCGATAGTCACCACCGAGGTCGGCCAGCACCAGATGTGGACGGCCCAGCACTATCCCTTCGCGAAGCCGCGGAGCCTCGTCACCTCGGGCGGCCTCGGCGCGATGGGCTTCGGCACGGGAGCGGCCGTAGGCTCGCAGGTCGCGAACCCGGAGCGCAGGGTCGTCCATGTCGCGGGCGACGGCTCCTTCCGCATGAGCTCGGGCGAGCTCGCGACCATCACCGGCTACGGCCTCCCCATCGTCATCGTCGTGATGAACAACGGCGTCCTCGGCATGGTGCGGCAATGGCAGACGATGTTCTACGGCGGGCGCTACGCCGAGACCACCCTCGACCGACCGCCCGATTTCGTCAAGCTCGCCGACGCCTACGGCATGCCCGGCTTCAGGGCCCGCGATCCCGCCTCGCTCGCGGAGGCCCTCGACGCGGCCTTCGCCGCGGGCGGACCCGCCCTCGTCGAGGTCATCGTCGATCCCGACGAGGAGGTCCTCCCCTTCGTGCCGCCGGGCCGCCCCCTCGAGGAGCAATACCTGGGAGAATAGGAAAGGAGATCAAAGAAGCGGCGCACCCTGTCCAGGCATGCGCAGGCAGGGACTCAGGGCGCCCCGCTCGCCTCGCCCTCGTAGACCTCGACGTTCCCCGCGGTGCCGATCAGGGTGAGGATCCTTCCCTCGAGGATGAAGCTCGAGTAGATCGCCTCGTCGCAGCCGCCCTCCCAGGCGAACTTGAGGCAGCCCTCCTCGATCCTCCAGGTCCCGCCGCCCCAGGGCCGGCCTCCGGAATACGAGAAGAGCGAACCGTCCTCCTGGAGCTCCAGCTCCTCGTAGTCCGCGCCGCGCGATGTCGTCCAGATGCCGACGAGGCCGTCCTTCCCCGCGACCGACCTCGTCTCCGGCTCGAAGGAAAGCTCGGAGATACAAGTGTCGTTCCACTTCGAGCCCTTGTAGACATCGAGAATCTCGATCCGCAGGAGGCGCTCAAGGACGAGGCCCTTCGCGTAGGCCTCTCGCTCGTAGTCCCCGGCTTCCGGGAGCCGCGCGTCGAAACGGGCCCGCGATTCGCGGAAGAGGTCGTCGGCGCGCTCCCAGTCGATGCCCAGGTCGAGGGCCTGCGCCGACATGGTGTCGCCCAACGTGAGTATGCGCGGGCCGCCGGTCCGGTCGATGTCGAAGACCCAGCCGAGCTCGGTGACGCGGCCGGGGAAGGAGAAGCCCGCGCAGAGCTCGACCTTGATCCGCCGCGGGCGGTTGTTCTTGGCGAAGAGGTCGGCGCTCGACGCGTAGCCGTTCACGACCCGCATCCGCCGGGCGTCCCGGGGCAGGCCGAGGTAGATGACCGTCCCGGGCCCCCCGTTCCCGACGGCCCAGGAGGTCGAGGCCTTGCCGTCGAGGAGGTTCTCCGGCGCGTAGCGCCTGGGCGCCTTCGCGTCCTCGAGGAAGGGCGCCTGGGAGACGAACTCGAAGCCGAAGCGGTCCATGATGACGGACTCGACCTGGGCGGCGAGCGGCGCCAAGCCCGAGGCCGCCAGCGCGGCGGCGAGGGCGAGGGCCGGCGGACATCGATGCGCCATACCTGCCTCCTTGGGAATGCGGCTCGACAGTTCGATTATACTCCAATAACGATCTCTTGAAAGCGGCGCCACAGCCCTTCCCGTACTTGCCTCCGCGCGCTCCCCTGCGCTAGTATCGAGGCATGGAACGCGCGCGGATCGAGATCGCTCGCGCCTCGGGCATCCCCGCCCCCGGCGCCCCCCGGGCCCGTTCCTCGTCCTCTTCCTCCTCCAGTCCCGGCTCCTCCGCCGTCCGGCCGGGCGGAGCGAGCGCGCCCCTCCCGTAAAGGCCGGCCCGCCGGGCGGTCCTCGCTCCGCCCCATCCTTCCGTCGCGAACGACGGGCACCAGGGAGCTCCCATGCTCGACTACAAATTCATCAAGGACAATCTCGACGCGGTGCGCAAGAACATCGCGGACCGCTACATGAAGGCCGACGCCGACCTCGTCGCCAGGCTCTACGACGAGCGCAACCTCGCCCTGCGCGAGCTCGAGGAGGCGCGCAAGCGGCGCAACGACAACGCCGCGGCCATGAAGGGCAAGATGGACCAGGAGGCCAGGCAGCGCCTCATCGACGAGGGCAAGGCCCTCAAGGACCGCATCGCCGAGCTCGAGGCGAAGTCGGCCGAGGTCGAGGCCCGCCTCGACGAGGAGGGCCGCAGGATCCCGAACATGGCCCACCCCGAGGCCCCCGTCGGCAAGGAGGACAAGGACAACCTCGAGGTGAAGCGCGTCGGCGAGCCCACGAAGTTCGACTTCGAGCCCAAGGACCACGTCCAGCTCGGCCAGGACCTCGACATCATCGACTTCGACGCCGCGACCCGCGTCTCCGGCACCAAGTTCTACTACCTCAAGAACCAGGGCGTCATCCTCGAGCTCGCACTCGTGCGTTATGCGCTCGACATCCTCATGAAGAAGGGCTTCACCCTCTTCACGACCCCCGACGTGGCAAAAACCGAAATCCTCGAGGGCATCGGCTTCAACCCCCGGGGGCCTGAGTCCAACGTCTACACCGTCGAGGGCGAGGGCACCTGCCTCATCGGCACCGCCGAGATCACCCTGGGCGGCTACTACTCGGGGAGCATCCTGGACAAGGCCCAGCTTCCCCTGCGCCTCGCGGGCGTCTCGCACTGCTTCCGCCGCGAAGCCGGGGCCGCGGGGCAGTTCTCGAAGGGCCTCTACCGCGTCCACCAGTTCACCAAGGTCGAGATGTTCGGCTACTGCCTCCCCGAGAACTCGGGCAAGATGCACGAGGAGCTCCGCGGCATCGAGGAGGAGATCTTCGCCGGCCTCGGCATCCCCTTCCGCGTCGTCGACACCTGCACCGGCGACCTCGGCGCCCCCGCCTACCGCAAGTGGGACCTCGAGGCCTGGATGCCCGGCCGCAACGGCGGCGAGTGGGGCGAGGTCACCTCGACCTCGAACTGCACCGACTTCCAGGCCCGGCGCCTCAACGTGAAGTACAAGGACGAGGACGGCAGGAACAAATTCGTCCACATGCTCAACGGCACGGCCATCGCCTGCAGCCGCGGCATCATCGCGGTCCTCGAGAACTTCCAGCGGGCCGACGGCTCGATCCGCATCCCGCCCGCGCTCGTGCCGTACTGCGGCTTCGACGAGATACGGAAGATCGGCACGTAAAGGGAAGCGGTCCTGTCGCGACGGCACCGAGGGCAAGCCGCCGCTGAAAACCTCCTGACCGCGTCAGGAAGATCCCGCGTAAAAGGAAAGGCGGTTCGCTTGGATACTCGCGAACCGCCTTTTACACCGGCTGCGCCGCGCTGACGCGTTGCGCGCTTTACTGCTTGGAAAATGCGTACGGCGTGATAGAATTGACTCCACGCATCCAAGGAGGAAGGCATGGAGTACAAGGTACATTCACGGGAGAACCCCTATTTCGCGGTCAAAGTCGTCTGCACCCTCCTGGTCCTGGCGGGCCTGGCGGCCCTCGTCTCGCTCCTTTCCGACGGCGGCGGGGTGTCGGGCCTGACCACCCTCGTCACGTTCGGGATCTACGTCGTCCTGCTCTGGCTCTTCGTCATGTTCCAGAAGATCTACCTCGTCGGCTACATGAAGGGCAACGGCATCGCGGTGACGGAGCGGCAGTTCCCCGAGGTCCACGCGGCCTACGCGGAGATGGGCCGCGAACTCGGCATCAAGAAGCTGCCCGCGCTCTTCATCCTCCAGCAGGGAGGCGCGCTCAACGCCTTCGCGATCAGGTTCTCGGGCAGGAACTACGTCGCGATCTACTCGGACGTCTTCTCGCTCATGGCCACGGACATGGACGCGGTCAAGTTCGTCCTCGGCCACGAGCTCGGCCACGTCGGGCGCGCCCACATGTCCAAGCGCTTCTGGACCTTCCCCTCCTCGCTCGTCCCCTTCCTCACCCAAGCCTATTCGCGGAGCTGCGAGTATACCTGCGACAACATCGGGATGGCCCTCTCCCCCGCGAAGCCCCTGAACGGCCTCCTCGTCCTCGCCGCGGGCAAGGAGCTCTACGCGCAGATCGACCCGAGGGCCTACGCGGCCGACGCCGCGGAGCAGGAGAGCGCCGCGGTCAAGTTCGCCGGCCTCCTCATGAGCCATCCCTACCTCCCGAAGCGCCTCCGCAATCTCGGCCTCGAATGACCCAGGTCGAGGTCCGGACGGCCCCGCCGGCCGCCCGGACCTCGCTTGACCTTCCACCCCCGTTACGTTAACCTATACTTCCCATATGGTTAACGTAGCTCCCAGCCCCAAGGCCCGCATCCTCGCCCGGCTCCGCGCCGCGGAGGCTCCCGTGTCGGGCGAGGAGCTCGCCGCCGAGCTCGGCTCGAGCCGCGTCGCCGTATGGAAGCACCTCGAGGCCCTCCGCGAGGCCGGCTACGACCTCGAGTCGGGCCGGGCGGGCTACCGGCTCGCCTCCGAAGGGGATTTCCTCCATCCCTGGGAGTTCCCCGGGCGCGAGGCCCGCGTGAGGCGATGGGAGAGGACGGACTCGACCATGAACCGGGCCCTCGAGCTCGCCCTCGCCGAGCCGCGGTGCCGCGCGATCGTGGTCGCGGAGTCGCAGGACCGGGGCCGAGGCCGCTCAGGCAGGCGCTGGAGCTCGAGGCGAGGGGGGCTCTTCGCGACCCTCGTGCTCGAGCCTTCGCCGAGGCCCTGGCGCGCCGGCCTCGCCGCCGTCGCCGGCGGGATCGCCCTCTGCCTCGCCCTGCGCGAACTCACGGGAGAGCCTTTCGCCCTCGAATGGCCGAACGACGTCTACCTCGGCGGCCGCAAGGTCGCGGGGCTCCTCGTGGAGTACCTCGCCGAGGGGGAGGAACTCAGGCTCCTCGACCTCGGGATCGGCGTCAACGTCGCCAACGTCGCGCCCTCCCCGGTCGCCTTCTCCCTCGCCGAGCTCGGTCCGCGCGCGCCGACGCGCCGCGCCCTGCTCGCCGCCTTCCTCGATCGCTTCGAGCCCCTCGGGCTCGAGGGCGGCGGGCTCGCGGCCGCGTGGAACGGGCTCTCCTCGAGCCGCGGCCGGCTCGTCCGCGACGAGGGCGGCGCGCGTCTCGGCCGCGCCGTCGGCATCGACGCGGAGGGCCGGCTCGAGGTCGAGCTCGACTCGGGCGGCATCGCGCCCTTCAGGCCTTCGGAAGCATCGATATCGCGCAAAGGAGCATCAACGTGAACTCGAACAGCGGCTTCGCATCGCGGCGCCTCGCGCCCGTCGCACTCTCCTGCCTCTTCGCCGCGCTGATGACGGTGGGCGCCTACATCGCCCTGCCGCTCCCCGGCACTCCCGTTCCCATCGTGCTCCAGAATCTCTTCGTGATGCTCTCAGCCCTCCTCCTCGGACCGGTCCGGGGGCTCGTCTCGGTCCTCGTCTACCTCGTCCTCGGTGCCCTCGGCCTCCCCGTCTTTTCGGGGGGCTCGGGCGGGCTCGCCCACTTCCTCGGGCCGAAGGGAGGCTACCTCCTCGGGTACATCCCCGCGGTCCTCGCCATGGGGTTCGTCTCGGGACTCGGGAAGGAGCGGCGCTGGTGGCGCGACGCCCTCGCTTTGGTCGCGGGCATCGTCCTCGTCTACGGCTGCGGCGTACCTTGGCTCAAGGTCGCGCTGAAGGGCAGCTGGCAGAAGGCCATCGCGGGCGGGCTCCTGCCCTTCCTCCCGGGCGACGCGGTGAAGGCGGCGCTGGCACTCCTCCTCGCGGGCAGGCTCGGTCCGATCGTCGAGCGCCAGCTCCCGCGCCGCGCGGCCCGCTCGCGAGACGCCCGCGCGCCCGACGCCGGCGGCAATGGCTGAGATCGCCCGCGCCAAGGCCCTCGTCCACCGCTTCCGCGACGGTGCCCTGGGCCTCGACGGCGCGAGTCTCCGCGTCGACGAGGGCGACTTCCTCGTGCTCGCGGGACGCAACGGCTCGGGCAAGAGCCTCCTCGCGCGGCATCTCGTGGGCCTCGCGGAGCCGAGCTCGGGCGATGTCGCCTATCGCGGCCGACCCGTCGCCGAGGATCACTTCGAGGCGAGGCGGGGCATAGGCCTCGTGTTCCAGGACGCGGACTCGCAGATCGTCGGGCAGACCCTCCTCGAGGACGCGTCCTTCGGGCCGGCCAACCTCCGCCTCACGAGGGTCGAGGTCGAGGCCCGCGCCCGCGAGGCCCTGGCCGCGGTGGGTCTCGAGGCGCTCGCGGAACGCTCGCCCGAGGGGCTCTCGGGCGGGGAGCGGCGCAGGCTCGCGATAGCAGGGGCCCTCGCCATGAGGCCCGCCTGCCTCATCCTCGACGAGCCCTTCGCGAATCTCGACTACCCGGCGATCCGGGGGGTCCTCTCCGTGATCGTCGCCCTGAAGGCCGAGGGGAAGGCCCTGGTCGTGGTCACGCACGAGCTCGAGAAGGTACTCGCCCACGCGACGAGGCTCGCCGTCATGGACTCGGGACGCGTGGTCTACGACGGCGCGCCCGAGGGCCTTCCGCGCGCACGCTACGAGGAGCTCGGCCTCCGCGATCCCTTCCGCGGCGGGGTTCGGCTCGAGGACCTTACGTGGCTGCGCTAGCCCGCCCCTTCCGCTTCGACTCGGGCGACTATCCCGCGCGGCGCCTCCACCCCCTCTCGAAGCTCGCCGCCCTCCTCGCGCTTTCCCTCGCGGCCTCCGCCGCCGCGGGCGCGACGCTTCCCGCCGTGGCACTATGCGCGTCAGGCGCCCTCGCATCGGCGGGCTCCTTCCGGAACGGTCTCGCCGAAGGGCTCCGCGGCCTCGCGCGCGACGCGCGCTTCCTCGCGCCCCTCGCCGTCTTCGTGGCCCTCTTCCGCGTCCTCGATCCCTGGGGCGAGCGCCTCCTCCAGCCCGCCGAGCTGCCGGGGGCGGCCCTGTACATGCTCCGCATGGTACTGCTCTTCGCGCTCGCCGAGGCCTATTTCCGCTCCACGACCTCGGAGGAGCTCGCCTCGGCCGCCTCGGCGGCCGCGCGCCGCGTGACGCGCCGCGGGGACATCGATCCGGGGATCTACCTCAGTCTCGCGGTCGGCTTCATCCCGCGCTGCTTCGAGGCCTACGGCCGCTCCCGCGAGGCGGCCCTCGTCCGCGGCTTCGGCGGCCGTCGGGGGCGCCGCCCCTCCCTCCGATCCTCGCTGCTCGTCCTCGAGTCCTTCGTCGTCGGCTGCGTCAAGGCGGCCATCGCGACGGCGGAGGCTCTCGAGGCGCGGGGCTACACGCCCTCCCGCAGTCTGCCTGAACGCCGTCTCCGCGCCGCGGACGCCGCCCTCGCCGCGGCCTCGGGGGGGATCGCCCTCCTCTGCCTCATCGCTTGAAAGACCGGGCGTAGATCTCCACCGCGCTCGGGCCCTCGCGATAGGCGACATACTTCCAGGCCGGGTCCCGCCCGCGCGCCTTTCGCGATGCCCGGTCCCGAGACGAAGAGGGGCGCGCGGGCGGGACGCGCACACCGATCCCCGAGGGCGATACAAGGCGCCTGTTCTATGATACGATCCTCCGGGACTACCTGCGGAGGACCTCGGATCCCTTCCTCCTCGGGCGCGCGCCGTGACGCGAGCCGCGTAGGACCGCCCGAGGCGGGTCCGCCGCGAGCCCGGTACTCTCGATGGGAGCCTGATTCCGTGTACCTCTACTTCTTCGTCGTCGCCTTCCTCGCCTCGGCCATCGGCGGCATCTGCGGCATCGGTGGCGGCATCATCATCAAGCCCCTCCTCGACGCGACGGGAACCTTGCCCGTCAGGGTGGTCAGCTTCCTCTCCGGAACGACCGTCCTCTCCATGACCCTCGTGTCGGTCCTCCAGAATCTCGCCAAGCGGGGCCGCGGCGAGGAAGCGAGGATCGAGTCCGCGACGACGCTCCCCCTCGCCCTCGGCTCGATCCTCGGCGGCGTCGCGGGTAAGCGGGCCTTCGACCTCGCGCGGCTGACCTTCGGCTCCGAGGCCCTCGTCGGGCTCGTGCAGGCCGCCCTCCTCGTGGCCATCACCGCGGGGACCTTCGCCTACACCCTCGCGGCCTCACGCATCAGGACCTTGCGCGTCAGGGGGGTGGCCGCGAAGGTCGCCATCGGCTTCCTCCTCGGGATCGTCTCGTCCTTCCTGGGGATCGGCGGCGGTCCGATCAACATCTGCTTCCTCTCGTTCTTCTTCTCGATGGACGCGAGGACCTCCGTCATCAATTCCCTCTTCGTCATCCTCTTCTCCCAGCTCGCGAGCCTGGCGAGCGGCATCGCCTTCCGCAGCATCCCCCCCGTGGAGCCGGGCTACCTCGCGGCCATGATCGCCGCGGGCGTGGCGGGCGGGATGCTCGGCCGGAGGATCCACTCCGCGATCACGATGCGTGCCCTCCGCGCGCTCTTCCTCGGCTGCATGGGCCTCATCGTGGCGATCTGCGCCTGGAACATCGCGCTCTTCGCGAGGGCCCTGTGACGAGGCAGCTCCACCTCCTCGTGAAGCCGGCCTCCGGCTCCTGCGACATGCGCTGCAGGTACTGCTTCTACGCGGACGTCATGCGAAACAGGTCGGTGGGCAACTACGGCGTCATGGACGGGCGGACGGCGGAGGCCCTCGTCGGGAAGGCCCTCGCCGAGGCCGGCGAGGGATGCACCTTCGCCTTCCAGGGCGGGGAGCCGACCCTCGCGGGGCTGGGCTTCTTCGAGCGCTTCGTCGAGATCGTGAAATCGCGCAACGCGCGCAACGTCGATGTCGCGTTCGCCATCCAGACCAACGGACTATCGATCGACGCCGACTGGGCCGGGCACTTCGCGAGGAACCGCTACCTCGTCGGGCTCTCCCTCGACGGCCCCCGCGAGGTCCACAACGCCTCCCGCGTCGACGCGGCGGGAGAGGGCAGCTACGCCCGCGTCCTCCGCGCCGCGGGCCTCCTGAAGCGCCGCGGCGTGGACTTCAACATCCTTACCGTCGTCACCGCCGACGTGGCGAGGAGGGCCCGTCCCGTCTACGAGCACTTCCGCCGCCTCGGCTTCACCTACCAGCAGTACATCCCCTGCATCGAGCCCTTCGGGG
>CAYNPQ010000016.1:15490-41109 GCA_964399065.1 uncultured Treponemataceae bacterium
GACAGGGAGACGGGATCCGGCCTCGGCCGGAACCGGCTCTGCGCCGCCTACCGCGGCTTCCTGGAGCGCGAGTCGTCGCGCATAACGCGCCTCGCGAGGGCCTTCGTCCGATGAGGAAGCGGCGACCCGCCTCTTCGTCGCGGACCAGGACCTCGCGGCTCCTCGACGAGATGATGGGGTACATCCACGGGAACTACGCGCAGGACCTGATGCTCATCGACCTGTCGGAGCGCTTCAACATCTCCCCGAAATACTGCAGCCTCCTCTTCAAGCAACTGAGCAACGACATCTTCAAGAATTTCCTCAACCGCTACCGCATCGACAGGGCGAGGGAGATGATCGAGGCCGACCCCGACGCGAAGGTCGCCGAGCTCGCCGAGGCCACGGGCTTCAACAGCTCGAACAGCTTCATCAGGGTGTTCGAACGCTACGTGGGCATGAGCCCGAAGGCCTTCGCCAAGACCATCGACGCCTGAACCGCCGCCCGGGCCCGGCAATCTTTACGATGCCCGCATTGCCCCCCGAGCCATTGACCCCGCGCCCCCGTGCTCGATACTTGATCGGAAGGCCGGACTTCCGACGCGGAGGCCCGTGCCGGGGGAACAATGCGAAAAGAGCGCAAGCTGAGAATCGGCGGCAAGATCACCCTCATCCTCGTGGCGGCATGGCTGGCGGGCGCCGCCGTCCTGATCGTCTTCTCCTACGGCCAGTCGAGGGCCGCGCTGATGGCGGAGCTCCGCGTGCGGGCCAAGGACTACGCGGCCCTGGGCGCCGAGCTCCTCCCGGCCGACGAGCACGCCCGCCTCGCGGCGCGGGAGGACGAGGGGAGCGTCGCCTACGACCGGGTGATCGCGGCCCTCCAACGGGCCCACGCGCGATTCGAGGACGTGAAGTACGTCTACACGGCCCGGGAGGGGCCGGACGGCAAGATCTACTTCGTCGGGGATTCGGCCGAGGACATCGAGGACCGCTCCCGCGTGGGCGACCTCTACGACGACGCGTCGGCCCTCCTCGCGAAGTCCGTGAAGGGCATCGATGAGGCGGTCGTCGAGGAGGATTTCTACACGGACCAGTGGGGCACCTTCATAAGCGCCTACGCGCCGATCAGGACCTCCGCCGGGACCTTCGACGGGTTGTACTGCGTCGACATCTCGCTCGAGAGCGTCCGCGCACTGACCGGGCGGCTCCTTGTCCGCCTCCTGGGTTCGGTCGCCCTGCTCTCCGCCGTCCTCCTCCCCGTCGCCGCCGCGCTATCGCGCGGCATCGTCCTGCCGGTGAGGGCCTGCGCGGACTACGCGGGCCGGCTCGCGGAAGGCGACTTCTCCACCACCGTCCCGCCGTCGGCCCTGTCGAGGGGAGACGAGTTGGGCGAACTCGCGAGGGCCGACGAGTCCATGGCCAGGAACATCCGCTCCCTCCTCCGGGCGATCAAGGAGGAGACGGCCGGCGTCGCGGGCGGGGGCGAGGAGCTCTCCGCCAACATGGCCGAGACCGCGGCCTCCATGGACAGGATCGCGGCCGCGGCCGCGGGCATGCGGGAGCGCGCCCGCGCCCAATCCGAGTCGATCGCGCGGACCCATGAGGAGACGGGCCGGATCCGCGAGCAGGTGGGTCTCCTCGACGAGCTCATCGAGAGCCAGGCCGCCTGCGTCGCCGAGTCCTCCTCGTCGAACGAGCAGATGGTCGCGAACATCAAGTCGGTCTCCGCGATCCTCCAGCGGAGCTCCGCCTCGATGGACGAGCTCGTGAAGGCATCCGAGTCGGGGAGGGAGGGCATCGAGGAGGTTTCCTCCCTCGCGGCGGGGGTCGAGCGCGACTCCGAAGCCATGCTCGAGGCCGTCGACGTCATCCAGAACCTCGCGGGGCAGACTAGCCTCCTCGCGATGAACGCGGCGATCGAGGCGGCTCACGCGGGAGAGTCCGGCAAGGGATTCTCGGTGGTCGCGGACGAGATCCGCAAGCTCGCCGAGGGGTCGGCCGAGGAGGGCGGCAAGATCGCCGCGGCGCTCACCGACCTCAAGTCCAGGATCGACGCGGTGGCCGCCTCCTCGGCCCGCACGAGCGACCTCTTCGGACGCATCATCGTCCTCCTGACCGAGGTCCGGGACCAGGAGTCGATCGTGAAGGGGGCGATGCAGGAGCAGGACCTCGGCAGCTCGCAGGTCCTCGAGGCGATCCGCGAGATCAACGCGATCACCGCGAAGGTTAAGGAGGGCTCGGACCGGATGCTCTCGGGCAGCGAGGAGGTGCTCCGCGCGATGGTCGTGATCGACGAGGCCACGGGCGGCATGAGCGCGGGCATCGACGAGATCGCGGCGGGCACGGGGCTGGTCGCGGCCGCGGTGCAGAACGTCAATGAGCTGGCCCGCGGCACGAGGGAGAGCATCGCGCGGCTCTCGGGCGAGGTCGGCCGCTTCACGCTCTAGGCGGCGTCATTCCGCGGGCGGCTCGCCGCGCCTCGGCCCGCCGCGCCCCGATCAGACCTCGACGGCGAGGACGGCCACGTCGTCCTCGGCGTTCTCCGCGCCGCAGGCCCGCACGAGGGCCCCGGGCAGTTCCTCGAGGGGCAGGGAGCGGAGCCCCTCGACGAGGGCGGGCAGCCGCGCCCGCCCGCCCGAGCGCTCCGCGCCCTCGCCCAGCTCCACGAGGCCGTCGGTGTAGAGCACGAAGCGGTCGCCCTCGGAGACCTCGACGCTCTCGGAGCGGAAGGTCGTCTCCTCGAACATGCCGATGATGGGATTCTCGCACTCGGCGAAGCGAACCGGGCCTTCCCTCGGGATGAAGAGGGCCGGCGGATGGCCGGCGGAGAGGAAGACCGCCTTGCCGGCCTTGCGGTTCAGGCGGAGCGCGTAGGCGGTGAGGTAGTTGTCCTCGAGGATGGTCTTGGCGAGGACGCCGTTCATGCAGGCGACGGTCTCCTCCACCGAATAGGCGGGCGTCGCGAACTGCCTCAAGAGGACCTTGACCGCCGGGGTCACGTAGCTCGTCCCGACGTCGTGGCCCGCGACGTCCGCCATCAGGTAGAAGTGCAGCCCCTCGGCGGCGGGCACGACGTCGTAGAAGTCCCCGCCGGCCTCGTGGAGGCTGCGGTAACAGATCGAGAAACGGGCCTCCGGCAGGTCGGCCGGCCGCACGAGGAGGGAGCGGTGCGCCGCGGAGATCTGGCGGATGCTCTCGGCCCGGGCCGCGATGAGCTCCTCGTTCGCGAGGGCCAGCTTGATGTGCACCCGCGCCCGGGCGCGGACCTCGGCGGCGTTCGCGGACTTGACGATGTAGTCGACAGCCCCGTAGTCGAAGGCCTTGAGCTTGGAATCGCCGTCGTCGAGGCTCGTCAGCATGATGACGGGGCAGCGCCTCGTCGCGGGCTCGAGCTTGAGCCGCCGCAGGGTCTCGAAGCCGTCGATGCCGGGCATGACCACGTCGAGGAGGACGAGCATCGGCCGCTCGCGCGCGGCGGTCTCGAGGCACTCCTCGCCGGAGGCGGCCGTCGCGACGCGGTAGCCGTCCTCCTCGAGAACCGAGGCGAAGAAGGCCCGGTTCGAGGAAGAGTCGTCGACGACGAGGACGGTGAAGGAGGCGCTTTCCATGGTTCCCCCGTGCCCCCAGTATAGAACGGCCGCGGCCCCGCGTCGATCGCGGCCGGCGAGGGGCCGGGCGGAAAGTCCGGCGCACCCGCTCTGGCGCCCCGTCCCCGCCCGCGGTATAGTGGCCGGGATGCGGATCCCCACGATCGGGCGGGCTGCGGCCGCCCTGGCCATTCTCCTCGCTCTCGCGGCCTGCGCCGCCCCGCGGGCGCCAGCGCCGCCGCCGCCCCCGCGCGAGGAACCCGCGCCAGAGGCGCCGCCCGAGCCTCCCGGGGAGCCCCCCTCGATCGCGGTGACGCTCGGCGCCCCCCGCTACCTCGATCAGCGTCGCCTAACGCTTCCCGTGAAGGTCACGATCCGCAACCCGGGTGCGAGCGCCCTCTCAGCGGCCTCCCCGGAGCTGCTCCTCTCCGTCGGCGGGGGCGGGCCGCTCGCCGCCCTTCCCGCGGCGCCCCCCGCCGACGTTCCGGCCGGCGGGGAGCGCTCCTTCGACGCGGAGCCGCGCCTCGACCTCGGCGAGCTCTGCCCGGCCCTGCTCGCGCCCGGGGGCCCGTCCCGCGCCGCCTTCCGCGCCGAGGCGAGGGCCGAGCTGTCCGGCCCCGGAGGGCCGAGGACTGTTTCGGCCTCCGCCGACGGATTCCTGCCCATCGTGCGGCCACCGGTATTTCGCATAACGTCCATCAGGATCGCGCGCGACGTCCTCGTCACCACGAGGCTCCGCATCGGCTTCGTGATCGAGAACCCGAACGAGTTCCCCCTGGAGCTGGGCTCGATGTCCTACCGGCTCGCGGCCGAGGGCAAGCCCTGGGCCGAGGGCGAGCGACGCGAGGCCGCGAACGTACCGGCCCTCGGCTCCTCCGAGCTCGGCGCCTTCGGCACGATGAACTTCGCGGACATGGATCGCCGCCTCTTCGACCTCGTCGCGACGCTCCGGTCGGTCCGCTACCGTGTGGCGGGCGAGGCCCGGGTGCTGACCCCCCTCGAGTTCCTGCCGGCCTTCACCGCCGCCTTCGACCTCGCCGGGGACTGCGCCATAGAGCGTTAGCGTCGCGCTTTCCGGGCATCGCGGGACACCGGGCCATCCCGCCGCGCTCGAGGTCCTTCCTGTAGCAGAAGGCGGGGCCGGGCCGGCCGGGCTCGCGCAGGTGGATCGAGGAGCCGAGGCAGTCCCGCCATTCGGCGCAGTCGGCGCAGGCGCCGGAGCGCATCCAGGACCGGTCGCGGAATTCGGCGAAGCGGCCCTCCCAGACATCCGCGAACTCGTCCCGCCCGAGCCTGCCCTGGGCGAGCCCGGGCGGGTTGTTGCTGCAACCGGAGATCCTGCCGTCCGCCAGGATCGAGGCGATGTTGATCCCGGACTTGCAGAAGAAGGGCTCGTCCCTGATCCGGCGGTCGAGGTCGAGGCCGACGTAGCCCTCGCAGCCGTAGGAGAGCCTCAGGCCGCGGCGCGCGTAGACAGGCCTCATCCTGGCTATCCACTCGAGGAGCGCGGCGGTCTCGGCGCCCCCGAGCCCGAGCTCCGGCCTGCCCGCCGCCCTGCCCCGCGGGAAGATCCGGAAGATCCTCCAGCTGTTCATGCCGCTCCCCGCGAGCAGCTCGCCGATCGCGTCGAGCTCGGCGAGCGTGCCGGGGCGGGCGCAGGTGACGGCGTCGCGGAACGCGAGGCCGCTTTCGCCCAGGATCCCGATCGCGGACGCCGCCCGCTCGAAGGCCCGCGGGCTCCCCCTGAGCGCGTTGTGCGACTCCTCGAGGCCGTCGAGGGACACGGTCATGCTCGACATGCCGCAGGACGAGAGCCGCTCGAAGGCCGCGCGGTCCAGGGCCATGCCGTTCGTGACCATGCCCCACCGGGCGCCCGTCCGGCCGAGATGGCCCGTTATGCGAAACAGATCGGGGGATACGAGGGGTTCGCCGCCCGTGATCACGAAGAAGGGGGCATAGCGGGCCTGCATGTGGTCGACGATCGAGAGCCATGAGTCGGCGTCGAGCTCGGGCGACGCGGCGGCGCGCGAGCAGTCGGAGCCGCAGTGCAGGCAGGAAAGATCGCAGCGACGCGTGATCTCGAGGAAGAGGTACTGGAGGACATGGTCGCGGATCTCGAGGTCGCGATGGGCCCGAAGCGCCCATCGGCGAAGCGGGGCGGGAAGGAAGGTCAACGGGAGGTCTTCGGCCAGAGGCGGACCGTCACCTCGCCCCGGTCCACGAGGACTTCGGCCGGGGCGTAGTCGCCGTCGGCGAGGGGATCCGCGTCCTCGAGGCGCGCGTAGAGCGGGCCGTCGAAACCTGTGACAGCATAGGCGATCGCTCCTCCTGCGTCGCTCAACGCGGGATAGGGCTCCCAGTCCCCGGAGGAGGGCTCGTTCGGGACTATGCCCGTCTTGAAGGCGACCTTGATGCCGGGCACGCCCTTCCCGTCGGTCGCGTCCTTGACCAGGATCTTGCCCGAGCGCGTCGGCACCCCGTACATGACCTGGATCACCCCGTAGCAGGCGGCAAGGAGCACCGAGAGGGTACCCGTCGCGAGGAGCTTCAGGAACGCGGAAACGAGGCGGCGGACGATCCGCATCGCGGCACCCTCCCCGAGGGCGGCTTGGCCCTCAGGGAGAGTATAGCACGGATCGTCCGGGGGCTCCCGCGGACCCGGGCCGGAGGCGCCCGCTTGCTCCGCTCAGCGCGCCTTCTCCGCGGCGATGAAGTCCTCGACCCGGCGCGCGAGGAGGCTGAGGGGCATGGCTCCCGAGCCGAGGACGAGCTCGTGGAAGCGTCGCCGGTCGAAGGCCGGCCCGAGCCCGGAGCGGCACTCCTCGCGGAGCCGGAGGATCTCGAGCATCCCGACGTAGTACGCGGTGGCCTGGCCCGGATCGATGACGTAGCGCGTCGCGTCCGCACGGATCATGCCCTCCTCGAGGCCGGTGTTGTCCCTGAGGAAGGAGAGGGCCTGGGAGAAGGTCCAGCCCTTGGCGTTGATTCCGGTGTCGGCCACGAGGCGCGCGGCGCGGAGGGCCTCCATGCGGAGCCTGCCGAGGTCTCCCGCCGGGTCGCCGGCGTATGCGCCCATCTCCGAGGCGAGGCGCTCGGCGTAGAGGGCCCATCCCTCGCTGAAGCCGAGGAAGTCCGCGCCGCGGAGGAAGCCGGGCGCGTCGGACTCGAGGGCCTTGGCGATCTGGAGGTGATGGCCCGGCAGCGTCTCGTGGTAGACGGTCGTCGCGACGTCGTAGGCGTAGCGCCGGTCCCCCGCCGCGACGAAGTATCTCCCGGGCCTGTCGCCCTCGGTCGAGGGGGCTTGGTAGTAGCCTCCCGACTCCCCCCACACCGCCTCGACCGGGCAGCGGGGCTGGGCCAGCACGACCTCGCCGAGCCGGTCCTGCATGGCCTTCATGATCGCGTCGATCCGGCCGAGCAGCTCGCGCCCCGAGAGCGCGCCCGTCTCGCCGCCGAGCCGCGTGAAAGCCTGGGTCAGGGAGAGGCCCTGGGGATAGCCCCGGGCGGCGAAGCGCGAGCGGATCTCGGCCTGGACCCGCGCGAGCTCCTTCTTACCGAGCTCGTGTATCTCCTCGGCGGCGAGGTCGGTCGTGGTGAGGCGAGCGAGGCAGGTGGCGTAGTATTCGGCGCCGCGCGGCAGCCGCGAGGCCCCTCCCTCGGCGGGGACGGCGGAACCCTGCCGCTCGAGGGCCGCGGCGAGGGACTTCCAGGCGGGCAGGGCGCTCTTCTCCACCGCCTTCTCGGCCTTGGCGAGGAGGGCCTCGCGGGCGGGGCCGGCGGGCACCGAGGAGGCGGACAGCTTCCTCTCGAAAGCCTCGAAGAAGGGGCTGGAGCGCGCCGGCGCGTCGGCGATCTCCTTGACCCCCTGGAGCGTGTACTCGTAGATGCCCCGGGGAAGGACCACCCCCGAGCGGGTCCTGAGGTCGAGGGCCGCGGCGAGGCCGGCCATCTTCGCGGGCAGCCTCCCGAGGCAGGAGATGTACCGCTCGGCCTCCCCCGCGTCGCGGACCGTCCGGAATTCGGTGAAGTATGCCAAGGCGAGCTGGTCGGCGCTGTTCACGTAGGGGCTCACGGGATACTTGGCCAACGAGAACTCGATGTCCCGCGCCTTGTCGCCGAGCCAGCGCGAGAAGGCGGAAAGGGCGAGGGCGTCCTTGCCGTCGGGGCCGGCGAGGCGGCGGTCGGTCTCCGCCTTCAGGGACAGGTAGAGCTCGCGGGTGCCGAGGGCGAAGGAGTCGGAGAGGTCGGAGAGCTCGTCCTCTGGGACGGCGTAGACGCGCGAGATCCCGTAGGCGTAGGCGGTCTCCGGGTCGCGGGCGAGGATGAGCCCGTAGGCGCGTTCGAGGTACTCCCGATCGCCCGAGCCCGCGAGGTCGGCGACCTTCCTCTTCGCGGCCTCCGCGGAGAGGGCGGGCTTGACCATCGCCGCGATCGAAGTGCCGGCGGGGCCCGGCGCCGAGGGCTTCGTCTGCGCGCAGGCGGGGAGGAAGAGGGAGGCGAGGCAGAGCAGGAAGAGGGCTCTCATGCGTTACTCCTTTCCATCACCCGGATAGCCTAAACCGACGTCCGTCGCCCGCGGGTGAACTTTGGTTCCGCCCGATGTCGCGGGACGGGGGTCTTCCGATCCGGACTGCCCGGTCGCGCACTTGCGCGGAGGGAGGCGCAGCATATACCTTTTCTTCGATGATCCATTACCTGTTCTGGTGGCAGGTGGTCGCCCTCGTCGGCGGCGTGGCCATCCTCCCCCTCCTCATCGGCCCGAGGCGAGAGGGCGTGCCGCGCCTACCCCACCCCTCGACCGCCCGCGGCGCCCTGCTCCTCTCCGACCTCTTCATGCTCGCGAGGACGGTCTTCTTCTCCCTCCTCAACTACGAGGACGCCACGGGCTTGAGATTACTGCCGCCCCGCTTCGACGAGAGCCTCGGAGCCGGCTTCATCTACGTCGCCCTCGTATCCTCCTCGGCCTGGTTCCTCCTTTCCGCCCTCCTCCGCTCCTCCGACCGGCGCTGGGAGCGCCTCATCGCGCCACCCTACTGGGCATTCGTCGGAGCCGTGGCGGCCTTCATCTTCCTCCTCCTCGAGGGCGCCCGCCTGCCCGAATCCGTCTACCAGTTCGCCTCGCCCGCCAGCCTGTCGGTATGGCCCTTCGCCTGCGTCAAGGCCGCGGCGGCTGTCGTGGCCCTCATCCTCGCGGTCCTGCCGGCCCGTCCCGGCTCGAGGCCGGCGGCCCGCGCCGCGGCCTTCCTGGCATTCGTCTCGCAGGCCGCGGACCTCGCCTTCCGCGTCGACGAGGCCGGGTATCTCCTCCTCATCCCCCTGCACTACCTCGCCTATTTCCCGGCGCTCGCCCTCCTCGGCCGCGCCGAACGCGACGCCGCCGCGAAGACTCCCCATCCCGCGGGGGACCGCGCCGGCCGCCTCGCCGCCGGCGCCAACCTCGACGCGTCCGAACGAAGGCTCCTCGACCTGGTCCTGTCGGGGAAGGGCAACAAGGAAATCGCCTACGAGCTGGGGCTCGGCCTCAGCGCGGAGAAGCACCGCGTGCAGAAGCTCTTCCGCAAGCTCGGCGTGGCGACCCGAGGCGAACTCCTCGCCAGGGCCTTCGAGCCGCAGGCCGGGGCCGCCGCGGAGGAGGATCGATCTACGCGTTAGGCGATTCATATACCGGCCGCGGCCGGGAGGAGCGCGCGGCCTCGCTGGCGACAGGCCGCGGACCATGCTAGGCTCCTTCAATGGACAGGAAGGAAAACGGGGGCCTGCCTCCCGCCGCTGTCGCGGAGGCCGTCCTCATAGCCGCCATATGGGGCTTCAACTTCGTCGTCATCAAGGCAGGGGTGTCGGGCATGCCGCCCCTCATGCTCGCCGCGCTCCGCTTCGTCCTGAGCGCCTTCCCGGCCATCCTCGTCGTGAAGCGCCCCGAGGCCCCGCCGGTCCGGGTGGCCGCGTACGGACTCCTCCTCGGGGTCGGCGAGTTCGGCCTCCTCTTCACGGCCCTGAAGCTCGGCGCGCCCGCGGGGCTCTCCTCGATTCTCCTCCAATCCCAGGCCTTCTTCACGGCGGCCATCGCGGCGGTCGCGCTCAAGGAGCGGATACGGGCGCGCAGCGTCGTCGGCATGGCCGTCGCGGGCGCCGGCCTCGTCCTGATCGCGACGGGCTCCGCCGGACCCTCGGCCGCGGGAGGCGGCATCGCCCCGCGCCTCGTCGCCATGGTCCTCCTCGCCGCGCTGGCCTGGGCGGGCGCGAACGTCGCGGCGCGGACGATGCCGAAGGTCGGCGGCCTCAGCCTCATGGCCTGGTCGAGCCTCTGGTCGCCGCTGCCCCTCGCCGCCCTCTCCCTGGCCTTCGAGGGACCGCGCGCCGTGGGAGCGTCCTTCGCATCCCTCGGCTGGATCACGATAGGCGCGCTCGCCTACCTCGCCCTGCTATCGACCCTCCTCGGCTACGGCCTCTGGAACGGGCTCATCATGCGGCACGGCGCCTCGCGCATCGCCCCCTTCTCCCTCCTCGTGCCCGCGTTCAGCCTCGCCTCGGCCTTCCTCTTCCTGGGCGAGCGCTTCCGCCCCGTCGACGCGGCGGGCGCCCTCCTCATCCTCGCCGGCCTGCTCATCCACGCGCTGGGCGGGAGGCGGGTCGAGGCGACGCCGCGGTAGAAGCTGGGAAGACAACCTGCAGCCGGCGCCCCGTCCCGTCGGGGTCCTGATCGAGCCAGGGATGCGGAGAGGGACAAGGAAGGGGTGACAATAAGCCCGATCCCGCGCCAAGGGCGAGGATCGGGCTTTTCAGTCGCAGCCGAAATGCGGGTCAGCGTTCGCGGCGGGGAAAGCTCCAGCGCTGAGGCGCGGGGCGGGCCTGGCGCTGGAAGACTCCGCGGCGCAGGCCGGCCGGGACCGCCTTGGGCGCACCGGCGCGCTCGGGGGCGATCCCGAAGATGCTCCGGCCCGTGACCTCGCGGACCCTGGCCACGGTCCTGCCGAACTGCTGGGCGAGGGAGCCGGCGAGCCAGACGAAGCAGGCCACGGCGATGAGGAGCGAGGGGCCGGGGTGGCGGGTCGCCATGAGGGCCGAGACGACGAGGGCGAGATCCACCACGAGGATATCGGGCAGGATGGTCTGGTACTCGAGCCCCACGAGGCGGTCGCGGAGCATGTCGCCCGCGTAGCGCGCGCCGATGCAACAGATGAGGAGGCCGCCCAGGGCCAAGGCCGAGCTGCCGTGGGAGCGGAGGTAGGCGAGGGTCCAGCCGAGGGCCGGCAGGAGGCAGAGCATGGCGAGCGCGTAGCGGCCGAGGCCGTCCTTGACCGAGGCGAAGGAGGCGATGGAGGAGCCGGCCAAGAGGACAGGCACGAGGAGGTAGACGACGGCGATGGGCGCCACGCCCCAGGGGCCGGGCCTGGACCAGAAATCGTAGCCCAAGGCCCAGAAGGCGAGGAAGAAGAGATAGGTGATGCTCAGGACCTCCTCGCCGGAGACCGGGCCGAAGCGCATGATTCCGCTGTCGCGCATGGCCTTGGCGGAGAGCCAACCGGCCGAGGCGACGAGGATCATGGTGATCGCGGCAACGGCGGGGGGCACGACAGGGAAGGCCAGGGCGATGCCGAGGGGCACGAGGTAGGCGTTGATCGAGTCGAACCAGTGGTCGATGAACTCGCCCAGGGGGCCGGAAGCCCCCGTCCTGCGGGCCTGGATGCCGTCGAGGGAGTCGAGGGTCTGGTAGATGAACAGGAGGAGGGCGGCCACCCCGAAGAGCCAGGGCTGCCGCCTCGCGGCGACCGAGAAGGGGCCGGTGAAGACCCCCGCGAGGAGGAGGAAGCAGGCCCAGCAGCTGAGGCTGCCGAGGATGCTCACCAGGTTGGCCGAGGCCGTGGGAGGAATCACCTTGATCGCATAGGGCCAGAAGTGGTTCAGCACATAGTTGTCGAGGAGCGACTTATTCTCGCTCTTGTACGAGTAATTGAGGGGCCTATCCGGATCGTAGTACCTTTCTCTCATGGGCGATTCGCTTCGGAAACCAGGATCTGGGCCCATCGGGGCCCGGCCGCGCTCGGCGGAATTAACATAGTATATCAAAGACAAAGCAAGATGAAAAGCGTTTTCGCGGCCGCCCGCACCCTCGCCCTGGTCTTGCCCTTGCCCGCCTGAGCGCGTCTCCGCTCCTCTCAGTCCTTCCCGGGACGGTCCTTGTCGCCGCCCCTCCGCTTGCGCACGCACTCGGTCAGGAGGTACTCGATCTGGCCGTTGACCGAGCGGAAATCGTCCTCGGCCCAGGCCGCCAGCTCCTTCCAGAGCGAAGGCGACAGCCTGAGCAGGACTTGCTTCTTGCCGGGATCCCTCTCGCCCTCGCCCATGGATCGCCGCCCGGATCAGTAGCTGGAGCCCGAGTTCACGATGGGCTGGGCTTCCTTGTTGCCGCAGAGCACGACGAGGAGGTTCGAGACCATGGCCGCCTTCCGCTCCTCGTCGAGGTCGACGACATGGCGCTCGCTCAGCTTGTCCAGGGCCATCTCCACCATCCCCACCGCGCCCTCGACGATCATCTGCCGAGCCGCGATGATGGCCGTCGCCTGCTGCCGCTGGAGCATGGCCGCCGCGATCTCGGGGGCGTAGGACAGGTGCGTGATGCGGGCCTCGAGGATCTCGAGGCCGGCGACCTCGACCTTGCGCTGGATCTCGGCGCGGAGGCTCTCCGCGATCTCCTGGCTCGAGCCCCGGAGTGACTTCTCGCCCTCCTCGTCGGAGGCGTCGTAGGGATAGAGCCGGACGATGTTGCGCAGGGCGGTGTCGCACTGGATCGAGAGGAACTCGACATAGTTGTCCACGTCGAAGAGGGCCCGCGCCGTGTTCGTCACCCTCCAGACCACGTTGATCCCGATGATGACGGGGTTGCCGAGGGCGTCGTTGACCTTCTGGCGGTCGTTCGAGAGGGTCATGGCCTTCAGCGAGATCCTGCGGTTGACGGCGCGTTGCGCGCTCGAGGTCGGGCGCGGGGAAGGGGCGGCCACGGGGGACTGGGGCCGGTCGCCGGCCAGGGAGCCGGTCGAGGGCTCGCCCCTCGGGGGGCAGACGGCGGAGACGAAGGGGTTCACGAAGAAGAAGCCCGGGCCCCTCAGCGTGCCGAAATACCGGCCGAAGAGGGTCAGCACGAGGGCCTCGTTCGGCTTGAGGACCTTGAGCCCGCCGAGGAGGAGTGGCCCGATCGCGAAGAGGTACGCGGAACTGACGATGAGCAGGGCTATGCTCCAAGCCGCGGACCCGTACTGGAGCCCGGCGACGAATCCGCCGCAAGCCACCGCCATGAGGCCGCAATTGAGCAGCAGCATGGTCATGCCATCCGCTGACGTGGCCGACTTCTCCTCGCTTCCCTTCTGACTCATATGTATTCTCCTTTCGTCTCGATATCATTCTGATATCATTACGATACCGCTTTTCTTAGAGGCAGTCAAGAGGTCGAGGGGAATGCTCCTCCTGTCGGGAGCACGATAAAAAAAACCGGCACGAGGGTGCCGGTTCAAAATCGATAACTATTGGTCTAATGAATAGATACTATTTGCCTCGTCTACAGGTTGGCGATCCTCGCGGAAAGGGCCTTACGCCAGTCGCGCTTCTCGCCCTCCTTCTCCCACTGGATCCGGCGCTTCACCGTGAAGGCGGTCTCGGCACGATCCTTGTATTCCACGACGCCGAAGGCGCCGGAGCCGAGGTAGACGATCTTCTCGCCGGCCGCGAGGGTCTCCGCGGCCATGACTCGCTCGAGCACGCAATCGAAGTGGGCGGGCTCGCCCGTCTCCTTGTTGGAGGAGAGGGCCGTCGAGAGGTCGTAGAGGGGCTTGTCGCAGAGGGGGCAGGTCAGGAGCTCGCGTTGCTCCTCGGGACGGGGCTGGCCGCCCTGGGGGCCCCGGGCTTCGCGCCGCGGCTGGTTCTCGGGGGCCCGGCCCTGCTGCTGCTGGCCGCCGGGCTTGCCGCGGAAGCCGCGGTGGCGGCCCTGGAAGCGCCGCCTTCCCTCGTCGGGACGGCCGTCCCGGCCTTGCCGCTGGCCTCCGCCCTCATCGCGCCTTTCTTCCGCCATCGATGTACCCTTCCGTGAGTCGCGCGCTCAGCACCGTCGCGATCCTGAGGATCGCGCCGGCCATGTAGGCGTCGTCGCCCAGCTTTGCGCGCAGTTCCGCGATCCGACCGTCGTTGGATCGCGCCGCGGCCACCACGGGCGCGGCATTGTATCGCGATGATCCTCGGCCCGTCATACGTCTCCCGCGAACGCCGATTCGTAGCGCTCGACCACCCGGCCGTCGCGCACGAGGATGACGTCGTAGCGGACGCGCCGGCTATTATATTCTCGATGCCGGGCGAGGAAGATTTTAGACGTTTCTATTATACGGCGGCGCTTCTCCCTTCCGATCGACTGGGCGAGCGCCTCCTTGCCCAGGCTGGACCATGATTTGACCTCGACAAAGGCGAGGATCTCGCCCTTGGATGCGACTATGTCGAGCTCTCCGCCGGCCCAGCGGAAGTTCCGCGCCAGTATGTCGTATCCCTCGGAGGAGAGGCAAGCGGCCGCCGCCGCCTCGCCCTCCCTGCCGGCCCTGGCCCGGTCGCGCATCGCTAGCCCGCGAGCTCCTTCGGGTCGAGGGCCCGCGCGATGAAGAGGGTCTTCTCGGTGATCAGGTCGATGAAGTCGCCCTCGTCCGGCTCGTAGCGCTTGCCGAACTCGTCGACGATGACGCGGAGCTTGGGCCGCAGGGGAGCGTCGGGGTGGGTCTCGACGACGCGGGCGATGGCCGCGTTGTTGAGGAGGACGGTGGAGCCGAGGGGATAGATGCCCATGCTCTTGATGAAGGCCTTGAGGACGTCCGGGTCGAAGCGCCGCGAGTTGTCCGAGAGGAGGGCCTTCATGGCGGCGTATCCGATCATGGAGTTCCGGTAGGGCTTCGAGCTGACCATGGCCTCGAAGGCGTCCGCCACCGAGACCACGCGCGCGAGGATGTCGATGTCCTTGCCGGGGGACTTCCGGGGGTAGCCCTCGCCGTCCCAGCGCTCGTGGTGCTGGAGCCCGACGACGCCGACGTCGTCGGGGTACATGAGCTCCTTGGTGATGATGCGGTAGGAGAGGAGGGGATGGGCCCTGATCTTCTGGGCCTCGTCCTCCGTGAGCGCCCCCTTCTTCTTGACGATGGAGTCGGGGATGCGGAGCATGCCGGTGTCGTGGAGGAGGGCGCCGGTCGCGAGGTAGGCGAGGCGGTAGGCCGGGAGCTTGAGGGTCACGCCGATCACGGTCGAGAGGATCGCGCCGTTGACGCCCGAGCGCGCCAGCTCGTTGCCCGTGGCCTCGGAGCCGAGGATGGCGGCGATGGCCGCGTCCTGCTCGTCGCGCACGAGGGCGATGACGCCCTGGGCGATGACGTCCACGGACTTGGTCTCGACGGCCTCGCCCTTGCGGATCCGGTCGAGGACCTGGGCCAGGCGGTCGACGAGCTCGGTGTAGCGGAGGTAGAGCTCGCGGCTCCCCGCGAAGCCCGGCGCCTTGGCCTCGGGCTTGGCCTCGGCGGCCTTCGACTCCGGCGCCTTCTCCTCGACCTCCGCGCCCTCGGTTATGACGTAGGCCACCCCCCAGCGCTTGAGGACCTCGATATCCTTCTGCTTGACCGGGATGTCGGCCGGGACGAGCAGGTTCTTGTCGTCGATGTAGACATCCTCGCTGTAGCGGGTCCCGGGCTTGATCTGGTCAAGGGCGATGCGTTTCTTCATGTACTTTCCTCTATGGTCTTCACGAAGGCGAAAACCTTCGCGACGATCTCGAAATACTCCTCGGGCACGAACTCCCCCAAATCGAGCGGATAGAGGGCCGCCGCGAGGCCTCCGTCCTTTACTATCGGCACGCCGGCCTCCCGCGCCAACTCCTCGAGGCGCGATGCCGCCCTCCCCGAGGCCTTGGCCGCCAGGAAGGGCGCCGGCAGGGAAGGCTCGTAGCGCAGGGCCACCGCGGCGCCGCCGCGGGGAGAAGAGAGCCCCGGCGCGGCGCGGCGGCCCCCTCCCCTTCCCTCATGCCCGGACATCGAGAGCTCCGGGAACCCGATCGACCGGCGAGCCGGAACTCGCGACGGCGAAGGAGGCCTCCACCGCGCGCCCGCCGGAATGCAGGGCGGCTTCCAGAGAGGGGAAGGCCTTGCGCGCCGCCTCCGCCGCCGGCCCCTCGTCGCAGGCCAAGGACAGCGAGGGCTTGCCCCCGAAAGCGAAACCGAGGGACCAGCTTCGGCCGGGTCCCTCGTCGGCGAGCTCGCGCGCGCGGAAATCCGCCTCGATCCTTCCTGGTCCGCCGCGAATTCGAGGTGATTTTATCCTGATAAGGCCTTCGAATGCAATCGAATCGAGCTCGAAGCGGAAGGGCGCGTAGGTCCAGGAACCGTCGGGACCGGGGCGATGGTTGAAGAGGTTGAGATAGCTACCCTCCCCACCCGCCCTGAGCGAGAGAGCCTTGAGGAGCCGCCCCAGGACGAGGGACAGGTCCTCGGGGCCGAGGGCGGCCTCGAAGGGCAGGTCGGCGTCGATCGAGGCGGGGAAAGAGCCGCCTGAAAGGCCCTGTCCCTCCCCCGCCCCGCGCCCCCCGGTCTCCGGTCGCCCCTCGGACCCGCCCTCCTCGCCCCTGCCGGCATCGTCGCCGGAATGCCCTCCGCCGCCGCCGCCGCCTTCGACTTCTGCTTGGACCGCCTCGACGATCCCGGGCTCCGCGGGGATGCCGGCGGCCTCGAGGCGGGCGCCGAGGGCGAGGAGGGCCCCCTCCTCACGCTCCCCCTTCGTCAGGGTGGCTGGCCGCGCGAGGAGTCGACGCAGGCGCTCGAGGGCTTCAGGCCGGGGGGCGGTTCCCTCGCGGAGGAGGGCCGCCATGATCGCCTCGTTCGCCGCCATCCGAGGGAGGGGAGGCAGCCGGGGCGCAGGCGCGGACTCGGGACGGGAAGGCAGGGGGCGGAGGAAGAGAGCGCCGCCCTGTCGCTCGACGCGGGCGGAGAAGGTGGAGCCGAGGGCGAGGGGACGGTCGGAGCTTGCGCCGAGGAGGGGACCGGAGCCGCCGGCGGCCAGCGAGAGGCCGTAGCGTCCCCCTCCCCGGTCCTCGACGACGCGGAGAGAGACGACGGCGCCGGCCCTGAGCCCTTCGCCCGGGGCCTTAAGCCCCGGCGACCGCTCCTGGCCGGCGCCGATCTGTATCAGAGTCGCGGGGGAGGGACTCGTAGTCCTCATCCGAACCGCAGCGCGAGGGCCGGGACGCGGGGCGCCCCAGCCGTACCGCAGGCTCTCAGGCCTGCGGCTGGGCGCTCTCTTCCTTCTTGGCGGCGATGAGTTCCTTGACCTTGGACTTCTTGCCGACCTTGGTGCGGATGTAGTAGAGCTTCGCGCGGCGCACCTTGCCGGGGCGGACGACCTCGACCTTCTCGACGCGGGGGGAAGCGAGGGGGAAGACGCGCTCGACGCCGACGCCGTAGGAATTCTTGCGGACCATGAAGGTCCTGCCGATCCCGGCGTTCTTCATGGCGATGACGAGGCCCTCGTAGATCTGGATGCGCTCGGTCTTGCCTTCGATGATCTTGAAATGCACCTTGACGGTGTCGCCGACCTTGAAGCCGGGCTCACCGGCCTTGACCTGCTCCGCCTGAATCTTCTGTATCAGGTTCATGGTTTCTCCCTTCGGTGGTCAGTTTACGCAAAAGCCGCCTGACCTCTTCGGGTAGTCCGGCGGCGGCGAGCAACTCGGGGCGGTAAGCAATCGTCTTGGCCAAGCTGGCCTCGAGCCGCCACCGGGCGATGTTCGCGTGATGCCCCGATATGAGGACCTCGGGGACCCGCATAGTAGCATATTCAGCGGGGCGTGTATACTGGGGATACTCGAGGAGCTGGGCCCCGCCCTCGCCCAAGGGCGAGAAACTCTCCTCGGCCAGGCTCTCGCCCTTGATCACCCCCGGCACCAGGCGGTAGATCGCGTCGACGAGGACGAGGGCCGCCACCTCCCCGGAGGAGAGCACATAGTCGCCGATCGAGATCTCGTCCGTGACGTAGTTCTCGATGATCCGCTGGTCGAGGCCCTCGTAGCGGCCGCAGACGACGACAAGCTCCTCCTCGCGGGCGAGCTCGGCCGCGTAGGCCTGGTTCAGGAGGCGGCCCGAGGGGGTCATGTAGACCGTGCGCCTGCCCGGCGAGCCGTCGGCGCGCCGACCCGAGCCCGCGGCCTCGAGGGCCGCGCCCGTCGGCCCCGGGAGCATGAGCATGCCCGCCCCGCCCCCGAAGACCTCGTCGTCGCACTTGTGATGCTTGTCGGTCGCGTAGTCGCGGATGTCCACGAGCTCGCAGGACATAAGCCCGCGTTCCACGGCCTTGGCCATGATCGAACTCTCGAAAAAGCCCCGGAGTATCCCGGGGAAGAGGCTCAGGACGGTGATCTTCACTCGAGTATCCAAGGCGCGAGGAGCTCGATCTCGCCCTTCGCGAGGTCGACCTCGCCGACGAATTCCTTGCGGAAGGGAACGACGGCCTTGCCGCCCCCCGGCAGCCTCGACTCGAGCCAAGGCTCGGGCCCCCCGTCGAGGACGGACTCGACCGTGGCGAGCCTTTTCCCCTCGTGCACCAGGGCGAGGCCGATGAGGTCGGCGACGTACCACTCGTTCTCGCCGAGGGGCGCCGCCCCGGATCGGGGGGCGAGGATGTCCAGGCCCGTGAGCTTGCGCGCCGCCTCGGGGCTCTCGTAGCCCTCGAAGGCCATGCAGAGGCCTCCCTCGCCGGCGACGGCGCGGAGCACGCGCAGCTTGAGCCGCCGCGTGGCGGCGCCTGCCTGTCCGGTCGCAGCCGCGCCATTCGCGCCGCCCGGCGGAGCCGGGACGGAGCCGGGCGCAGGCCGGCCCGGAAGCCGGGACGGGGTCGCGGCGACCGGGAGCTCCCCCTCGAGGAGGACCTCCTTGAGGCCGAGGAAATGTCCGTATTCGCCGGAATAGGAGTGGATCTTGAGGTCGCCGCGGACACCCTTGGGGGCGCCGAGGCGGCCGATCGCCATGAGAGGCTCGTCGGGATTCTTGTCCTTCATGTCGCCGCGCCTCCCGGGCGAGCGGCGCCCCCGGATCGGCCCGGGAGCGCCCGGGGCCCTCTCAGTCGAGGATCTCGAGGACGACCCGCTTGCTCGAGGCCGAGGAGGAGGCGGAGAGGATGGTGCGGATGGCCTTGGCGATGCGGCCGTGCTTCCCGATCACCTTGCCGATGTCGTCGGCCCCGACGCGGAGCTCGAGGACGGTCGACTTGTCGCCCTCGACGACGGCCACCGAGACCGAGGCCGGGTCGTCGACGAGGGACTTGGCGATGTATTCGACGAGATCTCGTTCCATGGAAGTCTCCTTGCGCCCCCCTCCTCGCGGAAGGGGGCGCTGGACGTGCTGAAAGTCTTACTTTACGTGGATGTTCTTGCGGTTGAGGAGCCCGCGGACCGTGTCGGAGGGCTGGGCGCCCTTGGCGAGCCAGGCCTTGGCCTTGGCCTCGTCGATCACGATCTGCTTCTCGGCCGACTCGATGGGATGGTAGAGACCGATCTCCTCGAGGGTGATGCCGTCGCGGGGCTTCCGCGAATCCATGACGACGATGCGGTAGAAGGGCCGCATCTTGGAACCGAACCTCTTGAGCCTGATCTTGACGCTCATGTGTCCTCCTGATTGGTGGGTCCCCCTTACGACTGGCCGGCCTTCCTGGCGGGGAATGATCGCCTGGCCGGTTCCCCGGACGGGGGGCCCGGAGCGGGGTGTCCGGTGTTTATACCCTCGATCAGGGCCCGGAGTCAATGAGCGGCGGCCGGAGCCGCGGGCAGCTCCAGGACGAAGAGGGCGCCGGGATGGGCCGGCTCCGCGCGGACACTGCCGCCGGCCGCCTCAGCAATGCTCTTCACGATGGCCAGGCCGAGGCCGGAGTGGAGGCCTCCCTCCTTGCGCGTCGAGTAGAAGCGCTCGAAGAGCCGCTCGACGTCGGCCGGCGCGAAGCCGGGGCCACGGTCCCGCACGGCGAAGGCCCAGCGCCCGAGGGCTCCCTCCCCGACGAGGCCGAGCTCGAGCTCCACGGCGGCGCCCGGGGGCGACAAGGAGGCGGCGTTCTCGAGGAGGTTGTCCAGGGCCTGCGCGAGGCGGGCCGGGTCCACGGCCGCCGCCGCCCCGGGAAGGACTCCCTCGCCGAGACGGAGCTCGAGCGCGAGGCCGGGATGCCGGGCCCGGAAGCCCTCGGCCAAGCCGACGCAGAGCTTCGCGGGGTAGCAGGGCCCGGCGGTCGCGGCCGCGTCCTCGGCGTCGACCTCGGCGATCTCGCGCAGGTCGCCGACGAGGCGGTTGATGCGCTCGAGGTCGGCGCGGGCCCTCGCGAGGAGCTCCCGCCTGCCGGCTTCGGTCTCGCCCTCGCCGAGGAGCTCGAGGCTGGCGCAGGCCGAGGCGAGGGGATTGCGGACCTCGTGGGCCAGGTCTTGGGCGAAGGACTCGAGGAAGCGGCTGCGGCTCTCGAAGCGGGAGCCCATGTCGGCCAAGGCCCGGGAGAGGAGGCCGATCTCCCCCGGGGCGCGGAGCTCGGGGAAGCCCCCGGAGAGCCGGCCCCGGCCGTCCATGAGCCGGGCCGCGGCGGCGGCGAGGCGCCTGAGGGGCCGGGCGAGGAGGAGGTCGGCGACGAGGGAGAGGAGGACGGCGACCAAGGCCGAGGCGAGGAAGATCCTGAATATGTCCAGGCGGACGGCGTCGAGCTCGCCGAGGATCCTGCTCGTGGATTGGGAGACGAGGACGACGGCCCCGACCTCGCCTTCCGCGAGGACGGGCACCGCCGAGTAGAGGCGGACGGTCGAGCCCTCGGGTCCGGGAAGGATCCGCGTCGTCGAGCCGTAGCGGCCGGCGAGGGCGGCGGCGATTTCGGGGGCCTCCGCGAAGGAAGCCTGCCTGTCGAAGAGGTCGGCGGCGTCGGCGGGCTTCGGGGGACCCAGGCGGATGCGCCTGGCGAGGCGGACGGGCAGGGAGCCGAGGCGGTACAGGAGGCTGTCCCTGCCGGCCTCGGCTTTCTTGGCGGCGGGCGCCGCGTCCGTCGGGCCCGTAGCCTCGGGCGCGGCCGCCGCGGCCGAGAGCCTGGCCGAGTCCGCGAGCGCCTCTCCCACCGGCGAGAAGATCCTGATGCGGGCCTCGTGCCCGCCCTCCAGTCCAGCGACGAAGGCCTCGGCCTTCGCCCGCAGGCGCGCGGCAGGGCCCCGCAGCACCGAGGCCGCGGTCAGGGCCTGCTCGGACATGGCGCGCTCGAGGCCGCGGAGCAGCTGCTTCTCGTAGGTCCCGAGGAAGTAGAAGGCCGCCACGGGGAGGAAGACGAGAAGGATGTTGAAGACGAGGATGATGAGGCCGATGGAGCCGAAGGGGCTGCGTCGCACTTTCATGGGGCGAAGCGGTATCCCGCGCCGTAGACGGTCTCGAGGCCCGCGAAGCCGGGATCGGCGGCCTCGAGCTTGCGCCGGATCCTCTTGATGTGGCAGTCGACGCTCCGTTCGTTGACGTAGTTGTCCTCGGGATAGGCGGCGAGCTGCAGCCTCTCCCTGCCGCGGACCGATCCGGGGGCCTCGGCGAGGCAGGCGAGGATCCGGAGCTCGCTCACCGTCAGGGAGAGCTCGCGGCCTTTCCACCAAGCCCGGAAGCCTTCCGGGTCGATCTCGAGCCCTCCCGCCCTGATGAGTCGATCCTTCCCCGAGGCGGCGCCGGAGCCGCCCGGCGGCGCCCCTCCCGAGGCCCGCGCGTTCAGTATCCTGATCCGGGCGAGGAGCTCCCGCACCGAGAAAGGCTTGCAGAGGTAGTCGTCGGCCCCCGACTCCAGGCCGAGAACGCGGTCCATCTCCTCGTCCCGCGAGGAGAGGAAGAGGAGGGGCGTGCCCAAGCCCGCGCCGCGGAGGCGGCGGCAGAGCTCGAGTCCGTCCATGCGCGGCATGACGATGTCCAGGACGAGGACCCTGCCCTCGGGGCCGGGCAGGGAGGAGCTCAGGAATTCCCAGGCGGCCAGCCCGTCAGCGAACTCGCGGACCGACCAGGACTCGCGGCGGAAGGCCCAGGCCAGGGTGCCGCGGAGGTTCTCTTCGTCCTCCGCGAGGATGACTTCCATGGGGGAGTTCATATACCGAATCCCACCCCCTGTCAAAGAGAGGCGGGGCCGCCCGGCCGCCGAGGCCCCGCTTGCCGCAATGTTGCCGCATTCCAGCCCGAGAAGGGCCGCGGAAGGGGACTATGCTCGGGCCTGGAGGCAATCATGGCTGACGATATCGACGTTGGGATCCCCGGGCGCGACTCGGGCGAGGCGCTCCCCCGGACGCTCGCGGGCATGCGGCCCCGCCTCGCCCGCGGGAGCGCAGTTGGGCTCAAGCTGGCCCTCTTGTCCTTCCTGAGCCTGGCCATGCTCATCCCCTTGGGCATGTTATCCGAGCTGACGCGGGAGCGCGAGCGCCGCCAGACCGAGGCCATCGAGGAGGCCTCCGCCTCCTGGGCGGGCAAGCTCGAGGTCATGTCGCCCGTCGTGGTCATCCCCCTGCTCTATAGTTACCGAAACCTCAAGAACGAGGTGGAGTACGCCACGAGGCAGGTCCTCCTCTACCCCCTGGAGCTGGAGATCGACGCGCGGCTCGAGCCGGAGCTCCGAAAGCGGGGCATCTTCACCCTGCCCCTGTTCTCCTGCGATGTCGCCATGTCGGGTTCCTTCGCCGTCCCGCCCCTCGGCGACTTCGGCTCCGACGCGGTCAGGCTGCTCTGGGACAAGGCCTCCTTCGCCCTCCCCCTCTCGGGCTTCCAGGCCCTCCGAGAGGCCGCCTCGGTCGACTGGCGGGGCGAGACCCTCGCCCTCGACGCGCCCAAGCCCGACATGGAGTTCGGCGGGAAAGCCCTGGCGGCCCGGCTCGGGCCGAAGTCCTGGGACAAGGCGAGCTTCTCCCTCGCCCTCTCGCTCCGGGGCAGCGAGAGCCTGAGCTTCCTTCCCGAGGCGGGATCGGCCAACGTCCGCCTCTCCTCGAGCTGGCTGAGCCCCTCCTTCTTCGGCAGCGCCTTGCCCGACTACCGCACAATCGGCGCCCTGGGCACGGAGGCCGGCTGGAGGGCCCTCCGCTTCGGCCTCGGGCCGCGGCAGCTGGAGGGCACCGACCTGGCCGAGGCCGTCTCGTACGGGCCCGGCTTCGGGCTCTCCCTCTTCCAGCCCCAGGGCGTCTACCAGAAGACGGACCGGGCCCAGAAATACGGCCTTGTCTTCGTCATCATCCCCTTCGCGGCCGTCTTCATCTTCGAGTCGCTGAAGGGAATCCGCATCCACGCCGTCCAGTATCTCTTCATCGGCCTCGCGAACTGCCTCTTCTTCCTCCTCCTCCTGGCCCTCTCGGAGCACGTCCCCTTCGACGCGGCCTTCGCTGCGGCCGCGGCGGCGGTGACCATCCTCTGCTCCCTCTACTCGGCCTGGCTCCTGCCCCGGAAGCGGGGCGGCCTCGCGATGGCCGCCATCCTGGCCGCGCTCTACGGCTACATGTTCGCGGCCCTTCGATCCGAGGATTACGCCCTCCTCATCGGCTCCCTCGGACTGCTTGCCATCCTCGGCATCGCCATGGTCGCCACGAGGAAGCTCGACTGGTACAGCATGGAACGGAAGGCAGGCGAGAAAGCCTGAGGCCGACGGCGGAAGGCCCGGACGTGGGCGGGCATGCGATGGCCGGGCGACGCGGGGCCGGGGGAGGGGCGAAGCCGGGCACCGGTAGCCGCCGGCCCCCCGGGCCGGCGTATACTCGGGCGAAATGGACTCGCCCTTCCCCCCCGGCTCCCTCTTCCTCGCCCCCATGGTCGCCCTGAGCCACCGCCCCCTCCGCACCCTCGTCCGCGAATTCGGGGGCCTCGACTACGCCTGCACCGAGATGGCGAGCGCCGCGGCCCTGGTCTCGGGCTCGCCCTACGACGAATGGTACCTCGACCCCGAGCCCGAACCGGGCAAGACCATTCTCCAGTTCTACACCATCAAGCCCGAGCGCCTCGTCGAGGCCCTCGAGCGCTGCGCCGCCATGCCCGTCTTCGGCGCGGACATCAACTTCGGCTGCTCCGCCCCCCACATCGAGCGCTCGGGCGGGGGCGTCGCCTGGATGGCCGACCCGCCCCGCGCCGCCGAGCTCGTCCGCCTGGCGCGGGCGGCCTGGCCCAAGCCCCTCTCGGCCAAGCTCCGCATCGGCCCCGAGGAGGACTACGACGCGTTGCGCGACTTCTGCCTGCGCCTCGTCGACGCGGGCATCGACTTCCTCACCCTGCATCCGCGGCTCAAGAGCGAGAAGCTGCGGCGCTCGAGCCGCTGGGACTACGTCGCCGCCCTCGCGCGGGAGCTGCCGGTGCCCGTCGTCGGGAACGGCGACGTGAGGAGCTTCGCCGACTACCGGGACAAGCTCGCGGCCTACGCGCCGGCGGGCGTCATGATCGGGCGCGAGGCGGTGCGCCGTCCCTGGATCTTCGCCCTGATACGGGGCCTCGAGGCCGACCCGGACTTCGGCCTCGAGGTGGACCTCGAGGGCACGGCCTACCGCATGCTCGACCTCATCGAGGGGCTCCTCCCCCCCGACTTCCACCTCACGCGGGCGAGGCGCTTCTTCTTCTACTACTGCGACAACTTCCGCTTCGCCCACCACATCAAGTGGAAGACCCAGAACGCGGAAAGCCTCGACGACATGCGCCGCGCCCTGGCCGCGTATTTCCTCGAGGTGCCCGAGGACCGGCGGGCGCGGCAGACGGGTTAGCCGCCGCGCCCGGCCGGGCGGCCCGGTTAAAGAGAGCGGAGATAGTCCACGAAGAGGCGGACCCCGTAGCCGGTGCCGTGCTTCGGGATCTCGCCCCGCTCCTCGCGGTCGTTGCTCCCCGTGCCGCCGATGTCGATGTGGGCCCAAGGCGTGCCGCCCTGCACGAAGGCCTGGATGAAGGCCGCGCCCGCGATCGCGCCGGCATGGCCGGAGGGCAGCTTGGCCGTGTTGCGCAGGTCGGAGAGGTCGCCCTTCATGGCCTCGCCCACGGCCTCGAGGAGGGGCATGCGCCACATGGGCTCGTTGACCCGCGCGCCGGAGGCGAGGAGGGCGGCGGCGAGGGCGTCGTCGTTCGAGAAGAGGCCGGCCAGGAGGTCGCCGAAGGAGCGCACGATCGAGCCGGTGAGGGTCGCGATGTCGATGACCGCGGTGGGCTTGCGCTTGGCCTGGCAGTAGGCGATCGCGTCGGCGAGGATGAGCCGGCCCTCCGCGTCGGTGCTCTCGATCTGGACCGTCTTGCCGGAATAGGAGCGGTAGATGTCGCCGGGGAAGAAGGAGTCGCCCTGGAGCGCGTTGTGCGCCGCCGGGACCACGCCGACCACGTTCACCTTGAGCTTGAGCTCCGCCACGGCCCGCATGGCCCCGAGGACGGCGGCGGCGCCGGCCATGTCGTCGCGCATCGTCTCGATGGAGCCGGTGGGCTTGAGGTTGTAGCCGCCCGAGTCGAAGGTGACGCCCTTGCCGACGAGGGCCACGCGCCGCTTGGAGCGGGGGTCGCCCTCGTAGTCGAGCATGATGAGGCGGGGCTGGCTCCGCGAGCCCTGGCCCACGGCGAGGAGGAGGCCGAGCTTCTCCTTCTTGATCTCCTTCTCGGTCAGCACGGAGCAGGAGAGCGCGGGGAATTCCTTCGCGAGGGCCTCGGCGCGGGCGGCGAGGCCGGCGGGGTCGATGTCGCTGGCGTTCTCGTTGACGAGGTCGCGCGCGAGGTCCACGCCGCGGCAGATCGCCATGCAGTCCTGGAGGCGCTTCGCGTCGAGCGAGCCGCCGAGGATCTCGATGGCGGCGAGGGGCTCGGCCTTCTCGGCCTTGTGCTTGGTGAACACATAGTTGCCCATCGCCGCGCCCTCGGCCATCGCGTAGGCTGCCTCGCCTGGGTCGATGCCCTCGCGGGCCGGCGGCTCGTGGAAGGCGACCGCGCCCCGCTTGAGGTCGATGGCCTTGCGGACGGCTTGGGCGGCCGCGGCGCGGATGCGGTCGATCGCCGCGGGCGAAGGCTCGCCGAGGCCGCA
>CAYNPQ010000016.1:41209-46381 GCA_964399065.1 uncultured Treponemataceae bacterium
GAATTCCGGCCGATCAGCTACGCCGCCCTCCTCGAGGACGTCAAGCGCTTCGCGGCCGGGCTTCTCGAGCTCGGCCTCGCCCGAGGGGACCGGGTGGGCCTCATCGCGGACAACCGCCGGGAGTGGATGGTCGCCGACCTCGCCATCCTCGGCCTCGGCGCCGCCGACGTGCCGCGCGGCTGCGACGCGACCGAGGGGGAGATCGCCTACATCCTCGGCTTCAGCGAGTGCCGCCTCGCCATCCTCGAGAACGAGCGGCAGCTCGGCAAGATCCTGGCCCAGAGGCCCAAGATGCCCCTCCTCGCCGAGGCGATCCTCCTCGATCCCCCCGGGGAAGGCAAGCTCGCCGCGGCCAAGGCCGCGGGCCTCCGCGTCAGGACCTTCGACGAGGTCGCGGCCCTGGGCGCCGGCCGCCTCGCGCGCCGCCCCGCCGAGTACGTCGACGAAGCGGCGAAGGGCGGGCGCGACGACCTCGCGACCCTGATCTTCACCTCGGGCACCACGGGCGAGCCCAAGGGCGTCGCCCTGAGCCACGGCAACTTCCTGCACCAGACCGACCAGCTTCCGCGGATACTCACGATAAGCCCCGGCGACGTCTGGCTCTCGGTCCTCCCCGTCTGGCACTCCTTCGAGCGCATCCTCCAGTACGTCGTCCTCTCCTCGGCCTCGACCATCGCCTACTCGAAGCCCATCGGCTCGGTGATGCTCGCCGACATGCAGGCGATCCGGCCCCAGTGGATGGCCTCGGTGCCCCGGATCTGGGAATCGGTGAAGGACGGCGTGTTCCGCAACATCAAGTCCCAGGGCGGGGTCAAGCTCGCCCTCTTCGGCTTCTTCGTCGGGGTCGGCGAGAGCTTCGCCTTCTTCCGCAACCACCTCCTCGGCAGGGCGCCCGACTTCGACCATCGCTCCCGGCTCCTCGAGATCCTCGCCTCCTTCCTGCCCTTCATCCTCCTCGCCCCCTTGTACGCCCTCGGGAACCTCCTCGTCTTCCGGAAGATCAAGGACAAGCTCGGCGGCAGGTTCATCGCCGGCATCTCGGGGGGCGGGGCCCTGCCTCCCGCGGTGGACCGCTTCTTCGACGCCCTCGGCGTCCTCGTCCTCGAGGGCTACGGACTCACCGAGACCGCGCCCGTGGTCTGCGTGCGGCTCCAGAGGAAACCCGTCGTCGGCACCGTCGGCCCCGTCCTCCTCGGGACCGAGCTCAAGATCGTCGACGAGCAGGGCGAGCCCCTGCCCCACGGCCGCCGCGGACGCGTCATCGTGAAAGGCCCGCAGGTCATGCAGGGCTACTATCGCAAGCCCGACCTGACGGCCAAGGTCCTCGGCGCGGACGGCTGGCTCGACACCGGCGACCTCGGCACCCTCACGAGGAAGGGCGAGCTCCGGCTGACCGGCCGGGCCAAGGACACCATCGTCCTCCTCGGCGGCGAGAACGTCGAGCCCGCGCCCATCGAACAGAAGCTCGGCGAGAGCGAGTACATCGCCCAGGCCGTTGTGCTTGGGCAGGACCAGAAATACCTGGCGGCGCTCATCGTGCCGAAGCAGGACGCGATCCTCGGCTGGGCCAAGGATAACAACGTACCCATCGTCGACTATGAGGATCTCCTCCGGCAGCCCGAGGTGGTGGAGCTCATCGACTACGAGGTCAACGAGCTCGTGAGCGCGAAGACCGGCTTCAAGAGCTTCGAGCGGATCTTCCGCTTCGCCCTCCTGCCGAAGGCCTTCGAGGTCGACCGCGAGCTCTCGGCCAAGCAGGAGATCAAGCGCCACGCGATCAACGAGATCTACGAGAAGGAGATCAAGCGGCTCTTCGCGTCCTGATGCCTGTCCTGAAAAGGCGAGCGGCCCCGACCATGGGGCCGTTCGCCATTCCTCTTCACCTCCCACCTGCACGCCTACACCAACAGAAGCAAGATCCACTACACACGTGAAAAACAAGCAGTTTACTACTTGGTTCTAACAGATATTGACATATTTGATTTATTTTTATATATATTTTATTACCGATATGGCACACGAGATATGGATCTGCATGGGGAGCTCCTGCTACGCCCGCGGCAACGCCCAGAACGCCGAGCTCGTCCAGGCCTGGATAGACAAGAAGGGTCTGGCGGCCTCGCTCAACTTCGCGGGCACCCTCTGCGAGGGACGCTGCAAGGAAGGCCCCATCCTCCGCATCGACGACCGGGTCTTCACCGGCGTCAGTCCCTCGAGCGTCGAGGACATCCTCGAACACCTTCTGGGTGGGGAGTGAGGCGTCATGGACAGACTCCAGCCGGTCTACACCGAGACGGCGACCTGCCGCGACTGCTACAAGTGCGTCCGGGAATGCCCGGTCAAGGCGATCCGGGTCGCCGAGGGCCGGGCGAGCGTCGTGGGCGAGCTCTGCGTCCTCTGCGGGCACTGTGTCGAGGTCTGTCCCGTCGGGGCCAAAAAGGTACGTTCGGACGTCGACCGGGCCAAGGCCATCGTCGGTTTGAAGAAGCGGGTCCTCCTCTCGCTCGCGCCGTCCTTCGCCTCGGAGTTTCCCGGGATCGAGGAGGGACGCCTCGTCGCGGCCCTCCGCTCCCTGGGCTTCGCCGCGGTCTCCGAGACGGCGCTCGGCGCCGACTTGGTCTCGCAGGCGACGGCCCGCGAGCTCGAGGCCCTCGGGCGGGCCCCGGAGGGCAGGCCGCGGGTCCTCGTGTCGACCGCCTGCCCGGTCGTCGTCGACTACATCGAGAAGTACCGCGGCGAGCTCGCCGGCCTCCTGTCCACCTCCTGCTCGCCGATGCTGGCCCACGCGCGCTTCCTCAAGAAGGAGGGGGCGGGGGGCTGCGCCGTCGTCTTCGCCGGCCCCTGCGTCGCCAAGAAGCGGGAGGCCGACGGCTCGGGCGGGACCGTCGACGCCGCCATCACTTTCCGCGGCCTCAGGATCTGGCTCGAGGAATCCGGCATCGACCTCTCCGCTCCCGGGACCTCCCTTCCCGGCGGTCGCGAGCCCCAGGCCGAGGACCGCTTCACGCCCGGGCGGGCTTCGAAGGGCGCGCTCTACCCCGTCGACGGCGGCATGATCGCCTCGGTCAAGCGCGCCGCCCCGGAGCTGGAGGCCCACTACGTGTCCTGCTCGGGCCTCGTCGAGATCGACCGCGCCCTCGACGGCATCGCCGAGTACCGGGGCGAGGTCCCCCTCTTCCTCGAGCTCCTCGCCTGCGAGGGAGGCTGCGTCAACGGGCCGCGGGCGGAGCGCCGCTCGGGCCTCGTGGCCAAGCGCCTCTCGGTCCTCGAGTACGCGAGGGACGCGGCGGAGGACTGCCCCGCCGCGGGGAGGGGCCTCGACCTCGACGAGGAGCGGAAGGCCAAGCCCGTCGTCGCCGAGGCCCTTCCCGAGGAGCGGATCCGCGAGGCTCTCCGCCTGGTCGGCAAGCAGCGGCCCGAGGACGAGCTCGACTGCTCGGGCTGCGGCTACGACAGTTGCAGGGCCTTCGCCGCCGCCATGCTGACCGGCCGGGCGGAGCGGACCATGTGCGTCTCCTACACCCGGGACCTGGCGCAGAAGAAGGCCGACGCCCTCGTCCGCGCCATGCCCTCGGGCGTGGTCGTGGTCGACGCGGGCCTCGAGATCGCCGAGTGCAACGCCAACTTCGCCGCCCTCCTCGGCCCCGAGGCCCAGGCCGTCTACGAGGCCAAGCCGGGCATGGCGGGGGCCGACCTCCGCAAGCTCGCGCCCTTCGCGGACCTCTTCGCGGCTGTCCTCGCCGAGGGCGGCCCCGACTACCTCGACCGGGACCTCAGGCTCGGCAACCGCATCCTCCACGCCTCGGTCTTCTCCATCGAGTCCGGAGCCTACGCGGGAGGGGTCTTCCAGGATGTCACGGTGCCCTGGATCAGGCGCGACCGCGTGGTCGCCCAGGCCAAGTCCGTCATCGACCGGAACCTCAGGACGGTGCAAAAGATCGCCTACCTCCTCGGCGAGAACGCCGCCGACACCGAGAACATCCTCGAATCGCTGATCTCCTCCTTCTCGGTCGAGTCGGAGGGGGAGGCGCGATGACAGGCTCCTTCGTCGAGATCGACTACGCCCGGGAGGCCAAGGAGGGCGAGAGGGCCGAGGGCGACGTCTTCCTCTCGCGCCGCGGCGCCGAGGAGGGCCGGCTCATCGCCGTGCTCTCCGACGGCCTCGGCTCGGGCGTGAAGGCCAACGTCCTCGCGACCCTCACGGCCTCGATCGCCGCGAGCTGCGCCGCGGCCGAGCTGCCGATCGAGAGGACGGCCTCGGTCGTCATGCGCACCCTGCCCGTCTGCTCCCAGCGCCGGATCAGCTACTCGACCTTCACGATAGTCGACATCGCCTCCGCGGGACGGATCGGCCTCGTGGAATACGACAACCCGCCCTACGTCCTGGTACGCGGCGGGGCCGCGATCGAACCGGAGAAGGCCGAGCTCCTCGTCGAGCGCTCGCCGTCGGGCCGCGCCCCGGGCGGCCGCGAAGGCGGATCGACGCGGGGCTCGCGGGGGAGAAGCCTCCTCGACGGGCGGGCGACCCTGCGCACCTCCTCCTTCCAGGCCAAGCCGGGCGACCGCCTCGTCGTCCTCTCGGACGGGGTCACGCAGGCGGGCATGGGCACGGCGAGGAGTCCCCTCGGCTGGGGCTCGCCGGCGGTCCGCGACTTCATCCTGGGCTCGGTGGCCGGCGACCCGGGCATCTCGGCCCGGGACCTCTCGCGGGCCATCGTCCGCGAGGCCCTGGCCCGCGACGCGGGCAAGGCGCGCGACGACATCACCTGCGGGGTCGTCTACTTCCGCGACGCGCGGCGCCTCCTCGTCGTCACCGGCCCGCCCTACGCCCGCGAGCGCGACGCGGAGATGGCCCGCGTCTTCCGCGACTACCCGGGCCGCCGACTCGTCGCCGGCGGGACCACCGCCTCGATCCTGTCCCGCGAGACCGGGGCCCCGATCCGCGTCGAGCTCGGCAAGCTCGATCCGGAGATCCCCCCGGCGGCCGCGATGGCCGGGGCCGACCTCGTCACCGAGGGCATCATGACCCTCGGCAGGGCCGCCGAGCTCCTCGAGCGGCCGGAGACCGCGCGCTCGGGCGGCGGGCGGGTCAACGCCGCCACGAGGGCCATCGACCTGATGCTCGAATCGGACATCATCGAGTTCCTCGTCGGGACGCGCATCAACGAGGCC
>CAYNPQ010000017.1:0-10523 GCA_964399065.1 uncultured Treponemataceae bacterium
CGGCGCCCCGCCCCCCCCGCCCCCCGCGCCCGGCTCCGCCGCGGGCGACGAGCCCCCCGACCCCGGCCCCGCCGCCCCCCCCGCGCCCCCCGCCCCCTGATGGCGCCCCGCCTTCCGCGCGGTGGCGCGCGGCCGCCTGTGATTATATACTTATAACCATGTTCGCAGCCGCTCGATCGAGGAGGTCCTCATGATCGTCGTCAAGGTGTCCATGGTCATCCACCGGGGCAAGAGGGAGGAGGCCATCCGCCTCCTCAGGGAGCGCGACAAGATCCTCGAGAAGGAGGGCGTGCCCAAGGCCGCGCGGATGTACGTCCGGAAGCTCGCCTCGGCCGGCTCGCCCGAGATCATCCGCGAGTACGAGTTCAGGAATTTCACGGAGTACGAGAAGGCCTGGGCCGTCCGCATGAAGCCGGACGAGGACTCGAGGAAGTGGTCGGCCCAGTTCGACGCCTTGGTGGCCCCGGGCACGATGGGCTACGAGGTCTACGAGCTCGTGGAGAGCTGAGCGCGCGGGCTAGCCCTTGAGCGCTCGCGACAGGGCGCGATCGAAGGCGTCGGCGAAGGCCTTGAGCTCGCGCGGGCCCCAGCTCCTCGCGCGGGGCGACTCGGGCGCGAGGCCCAGCGATCGGAGTTCCGCCGCGCGGTCGCGGATCGAGCGGCGCTCCCGGGCGGAGCCCGCGTCGAAGGTCTCGCCCCGGTCGTTCAGCACGACGAGGCCCGCCTCGGCGAGGCGCTCGGCGAGGGGCAGGTCGCGCGTGACCGCGAGGTCCCCCGGCGCGGCGAGATCGGCGATGCGGTCGTCGGCGGCGCCGGGGCCTCCCTCCACGAGGACGAGGCTCGCCCCGGGCCCCAGGTCGAGCCGGGGGCGCCGGGCGGCGACGAAGACGGCGGCGTAGCGCGGCTCGCGGGCCTCGCGCGCCGCCGCCTCCGCCTCCGCGTTGGCCCTCCTGCAGAGGAGGGAGCGGATCTCCGCCTGGAGGCTGTCGCCGTCGGCCCAGATCGTCACGGTATCTCGGGGACCGAGGCGCGGTACAGGAGGGCTCCCGAGGCCGAGGCCGCCGAATAGGCGCCCGCGTCGGCGGCCGCGAAGGCCGACCGGCCGCGGCCGAGGAGGAGCCGGCCCCCGTCGGAGGCGAGCAGCTCGGCCTCGCCCGAGGCGCAGAGGATGATGTCCGGCCCCGGGGAGGAGGGAGTCCAGGAAGAGCCGGGGGCGAGGGACACCCGCGAGATCTGGAAGTCGGGCACGAAGATGGGGTAGTACTCCTCGGGGCCTTCCGAGGATTGCGGCGGGACGGGGACGACCCGCTCGGGATTGAAGCTCAGCACCGACACGAGCTCGGGGATGTCGACGTGCTTCCTCGTGAGCGCGCCACGGATCACGTTGTCCGAGTTGGCCATGATCTCGAGGCAGGTGCCGGAGAGGTAGGCGTGGAGCTCGCCGGGCGCGATGAAGACCATCTCTCCCGGCTCCACCGTCGTGAGGTTGAGGATGAGGGGCGCGAGGGCGCCGATGTCGCCGGGGAAGCGCTCCATGAGCCGCAGCGACCAGCGGAAGGCGGCTTCCCGCGAGGGCGGGAGGCCGCCGCGCTCGAGGGCCGAGGCCATGCGCCCGCGCGCCGTCTCGAGCATCTCCTTCCTGCTCCTCTCCTCCGCGGTGACGATCGCGTAGAACAGGACCGAGAGCTCGACGCGCCCGGGGCTCTTCTCGAGCCGGTCGAAGAGCTTGTGGAAGGGCGAGGGGCCGAGGGAGCGCACGTCGGCGAGGAAGTCCAGGATGGGCCTGAAGCCGCAGAGGAGCTCGAGGCGGGTCAGGGCTACCGAGGCCTCGGGCTTGTGGTTCGGATCGCGGTAGGTGCGCTCGGGCGCGTCCACGGGCACGCCGCCGAGGTTCTCGCGCTCGAAGCCGATCTGCGCCTTGCGCTTGCCCGGATGGGCCTGGATCGAGAGGGGGCTTCCCGCGGAGAGGGCCTTGAAGAGGAAGGGGAGCTCGGTCCCGAGCCGATCGACGACGCGCCCGCCGAGGCAGGCTTCGGGATCCCGCGCGATGAACTCGTCGAGGCCGACGGACTCGCCCTCGACCTCGATCCTGGAGGGGGCGCTCGGGTGGGCGCCCATCCAGAGCTCGGCGAAAGGACCTCCCTCCGGGTTCGGTATCCCGAGGGCCTCGGCGATGCCGTCGAGGCTGCCCCAGGCGTAGCGTTGTATCGGGTTGTCGAGGAGGAATATCCGCATGGGCAGAGTGTAGCCGAGGACGCGGCGGCGATCAACACGCGGCCGCGCCGCGCTCACCAGTCGAAGAGGAACTTCCTCACTTCCTTCGCGAGGACCGGCAGGGCGTCGGCGACGAGGCGGCACTCCGGCAGGCTCTCCACGAAGAGGTTGCCGTAGCGCTTGGTCGCGATGCGCGAGTCGAGGATGACGACGGCGCCGCGGTCCTCGGAGTGGCGGATGAGCCGGCCGAAGCCCTGCTTGAGCCTGATGACCGCCTCGGGCAGGGAGATCTCCATGAAGGCGTTCCCGCCCCGCTTCTCCACGGCCTCGCTCCTCGCGAGCTGGACGGGGTCGGTGGGCACGCGGAAGGGCAGCTTGCAGATGACGACGAGCTGCAAGGTCTCGCCCGGCGCGTCGATGCCTTCCCAGAAGGAGTCGGTCGCGAACAGGACCGAGGAGATGTCGGCCTTGAAGGCCTCGAGGAGGCGCGAGCGCTCGTCCTCGCCCTGCTTGAGGAGGGTGATGCCGAGCTCGGCCAGCTTCGGTTTCGCGGCCTCGTGCGCGCTCCGCATCGCGTCGTAGGAGGTGAAGAGGACGAGGGCGTGGCCCTGCGAGGCCTCGAGGAGGAGGGGCACGGCGCGGTCGACGTACTCGCGGTAGGCGGGGCTCTCGGGCGGGGGCGCCGCGCTGTCCACCGCGAGGAGGGCGTTCGTCCGGAAGGGGAAGGGTGAGGGGTAGACGGCCGTCTCGACCGCGGCGGAGGAGCGCGCGAGGCCCACGCGGCCCTTCCAGAACTCGAAGCTGCCCCCGACGGAGAGGGTCGCGGAGGCGCAGATGACGGAGCGGAACTTGGTGAAGACGGCCTCGTCCATGGTCCCCGTGATGTCGAGCGGCGTGGCCACGTAGCTCACGAAGGTCTCGCCCTGGCCGGTCCGGCCCTTCTCGAGCCAGAACACCGTGTCGGGCGACTGCTCGAAGTCCTTGAAGCGGGCGCAGAGGGTCGCCAGCTCCTGGAGGTTCCACATCGAGAGCCTCGCCTCGAAGACCGCCCTCTCCTGCGCGAGCTCCTCGGGCGCGGCCTCGAGGGCCTCGGCGAGGATCTCCGTGCAGGCGATGATCCTGCGCTCGAGCTCGGCCATGGGCCTGAGGAGGAGGCTCTCGAGGTCGGGCGTCCGCAGGACGAGGCGGTAGCTCCGCTCGGCCCGCGCGCCGCCCGGGGCCTGGAAGAGGAGGACGGAGCGGTCGTCGAGGGCGTCCATGGCCTGCCGCGTCGCCGCGATGGCCGCGGGCAGGGCGTCGAGGCCGGCGCGGGGCATGCCGGGCAGGGCGAGGAGCCGCGGCAGGACGCCGAAGCCCCGGTCGCCCTTCTTGCGCGTTATGCGCGACAGGCGGCGGTTCAACGCGAAGCGGGTGAGCTCCTCGGAGAAGAAGCTCGTCGCGCTCGACTCGACGGAGTGGGCCTCGTCGAGGACGAGGACGCGGAAGGCGGGGAGGACCGCGGTCTGCTCGTAGCCCGCGCCCTTCATGCGCGCCGCGAGGTCGGAGAAGAGGATGTGGTGGTTCGCGACGACGACCTGGGCGTCGGCGGCCTCGCGGCGCACGCGGAGGACGAAGCACTTCTCGCGGTGCGGGCACTTGAGGTGGAGGCAGGACTCCGAGTCCGAGGCGACGCGGGACCATTCGCGGTCCTCCGCGAAGAACGGAAGGTCGGCGCGGTCGCCGGTGGCGGTCGCCCCGGCCCAGTCCGCGATCTTGCGCAGGGGCGGGTCGGCGCCGGGACCGCCGCCCGAGCCGGGGGCGGCGAAGAGTCCTTCCTCGTCGAGGGCCTCGGCGAGCCGCGTGCGGCAGAGGTAGTTGCCCCGGCCCTTCACGAGGACCGCCTTGGTCTTCTTGCGGAAGAGGCGCTGCACGACGGGGATGTCCTTGTCGACGAGCTGCTTCTGCAGGTTGATCGTCGCGGTCGAGACGACGACGCGCTCCTCGTTGCGGATCGCCCAGGCGAAGGCGGGCACGAGATAGGCGAAGGACTTGCCGACGCCGGTGCCCGCCTCGGCGGCGAGGACCTTGCCCTCGTTGAGCGCGTCCGTCACGTCCCTCGCGAACCGGGCCTGGCTCGCCCTCGGCTCGTAGTTCGGGATGAGGCTCGAGAGCTTCCCGCCCTCCTCGAGGACGCCCGCGATCTCGTCCTCGTCGAGCATGACGAGGGAGCGGCGCCGCGCGGGCTCGGCCACGACGTGGACGTGCTCGACGGCGTTGTCCACGATGTACGATCCCACCCCGGCGGATCCGGCCTCGGCGGCGATGGAGACGTCGGCGTCGCTCGGACGCAGCGTGCCCGAGGGATGGTTGTGGACGATGACGTCGCCGCGCTCGATGTAGGGGGCGAGGGCGGGCACGGCGCTTCGCGTCCCCCGCGCGACGACGAGGATCTCGCCGATCCGGCCCTCGGCGTCGAGGCGTCCGGCCGCGAAGACCTCGTTGCCTCCGTTCTCGGCTATCTCCGCGCGCAGGCGCTCCGCGGCTTCCGGCGCGAAGCGCTCCGAAGCGTCCATCGAAGGCTTACAGCCTGTCGACGAGCCCCAGGACGAGGGAGCGGAGCCGCGCCTCGGCGCGCTTCCCGGTCTCGACGACCTCGGCGTGGGAGAGGGGCTCGGCCGTCATGCCGGCGGCGAGGTTGGTCACGCAGGAGACGCCGATCACGCGCATGCCGAGGAAGCGGGCCGCGGTGGCCTCGGGCACCGTGGACATGCCGACGAGGTCGGCGCCGAGGGTCCTGGCCATGCGGATCTCCGCGGGGCTCTCGTAGGAGGGGCCGGTGAAGGCCATGTACACGCCCTCGGCGAGCTCGCCGCCCCCGCCGGCGGCGCGGTCGACCTCCCTGGCGAGATCGCGCAACGCCTTGGGGTAGACCTCGGACATGTCGAAGAAGCGCTGGCCGGCGCCGGGGCCGCCGAAGGCCGTCCCGTCCGGGCGGAGGGGGTTCGGGCCGATGAAGGCGTTGACGCCCATGTAGTTGATGTGGTCCTTGATGAGGACGAGGTCGCCCGGCGAGTAGGAGGCGTTCACGCCGCCCGCGGCGTTCGTGAGGACGATGGTCTCGACGCCGATCTCGCGGAGCACGAAGATCGGCAGCACGACGTCGTCCATCGGATGCCCCTCGTAGTAGTGGAAGCGGCCCGCCATGATGGCGGCCTTGCCGGAGAGGCAGAGAAGGCCTTTATGCCCCTGCACCGTGGGCTTGGGGAATTCCGGTATCGAGGAGAAGGGGAGCTCGCGGTAGCCGAGGCCCTCGACGATGCCCGAGAGGCCCGAGCCGAGGACGACGGCCGTGCGCGGCCGGAACTCGGGGGGGATAGCCTTCGCCGCGCGGAGCACGCGCTCGCCGAAACCTGCCTTCATGGGAGCCTCCTTGACGATGCGGCCGCCCGGGCGTCCCTCCCGCTCGCGGGAGGCGGCCGCGGACGGCCGCGTGAATCATAGCAAGGCGCCGCCGACGAAGGCAATACTGAGGCTCCTCCCCGCGAGGTCGCCGCGGAAGGCCCAGGAGAGCTCGGCGCCGATCGAGATCCGCGCGCTCGAGGCCATGCCGAAGAGGGGCGCCGTCTCGAGGGAGAGCCGTCCGTAGGCCGAGGAGATGAGCTCGGCGCTTCCGAATCCCGGCCGCGGGCCGTAGGCCGCGCCTCGGAATCCCGCCCTCGCGACGAGGCGCTCGAGGTAGAGGGGTATCCTGAGGGCGCCGAGGACGGGACGCTCCTGCAGCTCCAGGGAGAGGGGCGAGATCGAAACTTCGCCGAAGGCGTAGAGGGAGCCCTTGGCCGGGAGCGAGGAGTACTCGCGGTAGTAGCCGTAGCGGGGGGCCCGGATCGAGGCGGCACCCTCGGCCGTCGCGCGCCCTCCGGGGCCGAAGGCGATCGACGAGTCGGGGGAGAGGGCGGCGTCGAGGGAGCAGGCGAAACCGAGGAAGGGGAGGGCGGCGTCCGCCCCCGCCTCCAGCGCGATGCCCGGCCTCGCCTCGGCCGCCGGCGCCAGGGGCCACTCGGCGTCGAGCGAGACCTCGGCCCCGGCGCCCCGGGAGGCGAAGGGAGGGAAGCTGCCGGCGCGATAGGCGGAATAGCGGAGGAGGGCGCCGGCCGCGGCGGCCGCGCCCTCGTAGGAGGCCGAGTAGGCCTCGCCCCGCGAGGCCGGCGCCAGGGCGGCCGCCTCCGCGTCGAGGCCGAGCGCGAGGCGGCGACGGCGGGGAAGGAAGCGCCATTCGCGCGACAGGCCGAGGCGGGCGGAGGTCGCGCGGCGCTCCCCGCCTCCCGCCTCGTCGAAGCCGTCGGCGAGCGTGGCCGAGAGGGTCCAGGGCTCCAGGCCGAGCGAGAGGCCGAGGGCGAGGTCGGCCCCCTGGATCTCCCAGTCGTATTGGGCCTCGGCGGACCAGGAGAGCCGCTCGGCGATGTCGGCGCCCGCGATGCCGAGCCCGGCGGAGCGCCCCGTCGGGGATGCCGCGGGGTAGCGGAAGCTGCGGCCTATGAGAGGCAGTGCCGGGGCCTCGGTCCTTTCCATCGGAGGCGAGGGCGGCTCCGCCCTCGGCCTCAGGAAGGAGGGGTCGAGCTCGGCCCAGGAGGCGGGAGCCTTGCGCAGGGCGAGGGCCGGTATCTCCGCGGGGTAGGCGCAGGGATACTCCCCGGCGGAGAAGCGTCCGAGGTAGCAGATCTCCCCGCCCCGCGCGGCGGGGAGGAGGACCGAGCCGGACAGGGGCGTGTCCTGCCTCGCCATCGAGGCCTCGGCCCCTCCCGAATCGTCGACGAGGGCGAGGCGGGGGAGCGAGCGCTCCTCCGCGAAGGAGAGGAGGAGCCGCGCGCCGCTCCCTCCGGATGGGAGGGGCGCGATCGACAGGGAGCGGGGGCGCTCGATCGGGAGGGAGGGGACGAGGGCGCAGGCCCGGCCGGTGCCGACCTCGACCCTGACCAGGAGGATCCTTCCCGCGTCCTCCGCGAGGCAGTAGACGGTCTTCCCGTCGAGGCTGGCCGGGCTCGAGTACGAGCGCGTCGGACTCCCCGCGAGGAGGACGCGGCGCCCGCCATCCCGCTCGATGACGAGATCGGCGCGGAAACCTTCTCCCGTTATGCCGACCAACGCGTCGCCGGCGAAGGCGGCCTCGCGGAGGCCTCGGACCGGCGGGCCCTCGGCCTCGCCCGTGGCCGCGTCGCAGGCGAGGGCGATGGGCTCGCCCTTGCCGCCGGGGCCCGGCAGTGACCAGGAGACGAGGAGCCGCCTCCCGTCGGGCGAGAGGTCGAGGCGCTCGATGCCGCCGTCGGCGGGACGGACGCGGCGCGGTCGGGCGGCCCCTCGGTCGAGGGCGAGGATCGCTCCCGCGGCCGCGTCCGACCAGTACAGGCCCGACTCGCCGGCCGCGAGGGCCGTGATGTAGCCCGGCTCGCGCGCGAGGCGGCGCGTCGCCATGACGACCGGCTCCTTGATCGTCGCCCAGTCGCGGAATTCCTCCCAGGCCTCGTCGAGGCCCTCGCCGTAGGCTTCCTCGAAGTCTCCCTTCGCGAGCGGTCCTCCCTCAATCCCGGGAAGGAGCCTGCCCCGGCCGAGGCGGCGCCAAAGCTCGGCGTAGGCCTCGTCGCCGCGGGTCTCGATGAGGCGCGAGGAGAAGAGCCCCCCGTAGACGTAGGGGAGCTTGCCGAAGGGATAGGCGTCCCAAGCGCCGGCCGCCTGCCAGAAGTCCTTGAAACGGCCCTCGAGGATGTCCTGGGCCACGAAGGCGTACGCGAGGGGATCGCGGGCCCGACCCGAGCCGCCCCGTCCCTCGGAGGCGACCGCGGCGCCCTCGGTCATGGAACGCGTGGCGGTCAGGGCCGCGGGCTCGACGGGATCGCCGAAGAGCGAGGCCGCGATGGACCACAGGGGACCCCTCGTCCTCATGGAGAGGGCGTGCGCGAGCTCGTGGGCGAAGACGGACCTGAGCTCGTCGTCGAAGCTGCCGAGCTCCGAGGAGAGGGGGGCGGGCGAGGCGAGGATCGTGATCCGGTCGGATGGGTAGGGCGTGAAGGAGCCGTCGAGGTCGGCGTAGCCGTCGGCGAGGAGTACCGGGATGCGGCCGCCCCGGCTCGCGCCGTCGGGGAAGCGGGCGGCGAGCCTCGCGTAGGTCGCGTCGGCGAAGGAGGCGAGGCGATCCGCCTCGGCGCCGAGCTCCGCGGGATAATACAGATCGAAGCGGTCGGTGCTGAGGACGAAGAGCTTCCGCCCCGGTTCCACGACCTGGGCCGAGGCCCCTCCGCCCGCGGCGCGCGGGGCCGCCGCGGCCAGGGAGAGGCATAACAGCGCGAGGGCGCGTCGCGAGGATGCCCGCATGCGAGCCTAGGCCTTGGGGACGGGCCCGGAGACCCGGAAACGGGCGACGAGCTCGCGCAACGTCTTCACGGATTCGGAATTCCTCGTGCCCGCCTCGGCGATGGCCTCGGCGGCCTTGAAGATCTCCGTGATCCCGATCGTGACCTCCTCCATCCCGTTCTTCGTGTCGGCCGAGAGCCCGGAGACCCGCTCCATGGCCTCGCTGATCGCGCCGATCCTCGCGCGCATGTCGCGGGACGAGCCGCGGACCTCCTCGGTCGTCGTCACCAGGGAGCCGAGGGCGTCGAGGATCTGCGTGGCGCCGACGGAGAGCTCGCTCGTCGCGTTCTTCATCTCGGACATCGAGAAGGCGACGCCCTTGATCTGCTCCACGATCCTGTCGAAGATCTCGCCAGTCCGCGAGGTGCTCGCGTCCGAGGACTTGATCACCTCGGCGACCTCGCCGAGGGACTTGGTGACGGCCCGCGCGCTCTCGGCGCTCGACTCCGCGAGGTTGCGGATCTCGTCCGCGACCACGGCGAAGCCCTTGCCGAACTCGCCCGCGTGCGCGGCCTCGATGGCGGCGTTCATCGCGAGGAGGTTGGTCTTGGACGCGATGTCCGTGATGATCTGCGTCATCTCGAGGATCAGGTTCGCCGAGTCCGCGACCTTCTTGATGCCGCGCTCGGTCTCCTCCATCTCGGCCTGCCCGTCGAGGGCCGTCGACTCGAGCTCGTTCGCGATGCGGAGCTTCTCCTCGGCCGCCTCGGCGATGTTCTGGATGGAGGCGCTCATCTCCTCGATGCTGGCGCTGGACTGGTTGATCGCCGAGGCCTGCGAGGAGATGAGCTCGGCCAGCCGGTCGATGAAGTCCTTGACCTCGCCGGCGGAGCGGGCGCTCCTCGACACCTCGCCGTCGAGCAGCACGATCTTGTCCTTCATGCCCTCGGTGTTCGCCCTGATCTCGTGGAGGCTCGCGGCGGTCTCCTCAGAGCTTGCGGCGAGCTCCTCGGAGGTGCGGTTCGCGCTCTCGGTGACCGACTTGACCTCGGAGACCATGCGCTCGAGGGCGGAGATGTAGTCGTTGAAGTAGCTCCCGACCCTGCCGATCTCGTCGACGCGGCCGGTCGCGGCGCGGACCGTGAGGTCGCCCGTCGCCGCCTGGCGGAAGATCTCGACGTACTGCGTGATCGGGCCGAGGACGGCCCGGATCACGAAGAAGAGGCCGATGCCGAGGGCGAGGACGATGGCGCCGGTGAAGCCGCCGATGTTGAGCGTGGCCGTGGCGACGCTCCTCTGCGCCGCCCGGAGCGAGGAGATCACCTCGAAGGCTCCGTGGACCTCGCCCGCCTTCCAACCCTCCTTGCTGCCGCCGAGGGGGTCGGGACTGCCTGCCGGGTCGCCGTGGCAGAGGAGGCACTCGTTGGAGAGGCGTATCGGACGGAAATAGCGGATATTGTCCTTTTCACGGACCAGGTACTCCTGGAGATCGCCCTTCTCCAGTGCCTTGAGGGCCTCGATCTCCTTGCCGACCGGCTCGTTGGCCGGATTCCGGGGTTGGAATTTCGGCACGCGGAAGCTATATTCTCCCGCCTGGGCGTTCTTGGCGGCCACCTCGATGGCCATCAGCACGGGCACCGCCCCGACGAGCTTGTCCCTCTCTCCCTTGGCGGCCAGCTCCTCGAGGGAGGTGACGACGCCCTTGTCGATCCGCTCGGCCATCGCGTCCCGGGCCGCCTCGCTGCCCAGGACGACGGCCCGGCTCTTCTCGAGGATGGCGCGCTCGGCCTGCACCGCTATATCCCGCCTGAATACCAAGGCGATCAGGGTGTTGACGACGAGGATGCTTCCGATGGTTACTACGAGGACCTTGACCTTGAGGCTGATGTCGCGGATCCGCATGCGGGCGCTTCTCCTTGAACGGCGATCGATGCAACTATAGGCCGGGCCGGGGCGGTCTTCAAGCCGAGCGCCGGGACCGGGCG
>CAYNPQ010000017.1:10623-12154 GCA_964399065.1 uncultured Treponemataceae bacterium
AGACGGAGGTCGCGGGCTCCGATATTCGAGGGAAGGCCCCTGCCCTCGCGCCGGGGGCGATATCCGGGGAAAAGGAGAGGGGTGAGCGCTCCATGAATGTCGGCCAGAAAGCCAGCCTGAGCCTCCTCATCGCCGTGCTCCTCTTCGCCGCATTCTCGGTGGCGGCCTTCTCCGGCCTCTTCGACGTTATCGAGTCGCGCTTCTACAACCCCGCGGTGTCGCGGGGCTACGAAGAGGCTCTTGCGAAGGCCTCGCGGCTCTCCGATGCCTACCACGCCCGCAACATCGAGCGCTTCCGGGCGGTGCTTGCCCTGGACGCGGTGCGCCGCAGCTTCCTGCCGAACATGAGCGCCCAGGACGCCTTCGACCGCGCCAACGCCCTCGGCAAGCTCCAGGAGGAGACCGCCGGCCTCGTCGGCCTGCGGCTCCTCGACTCGAACGGGAAACGGATGCACTTCAGCACCCTGCCCGGGGACGTGCTCCGGCGCGGGGCGACCGAGATCGTCTACCGAAACTACGGCGAGGCCGGCGACCAACCCTACGAGGCGATCTCGGCCCCCGAGTCCTCGACCGGCCGGATCGGGATCGACCAGTCCACGGGGCGCTTCGTCTGTTCCCTGCCTTTCTTCGACAGCTTCAACGTCTACCGCGGCAGCGCGGTCTTCCTCCTCTCCCTCGACGGACTGTCCTCCCTCCTCGTCAAGGAAGGCCTCTTGCCCGTCGGGGAGGTCCTGAGGCCCGCCGGAGACAAGGGCATAGTCCTGAGGTCGCCCGCGGCGGCGGGCGAGGCCCTCGCGGCCAGGAGCGCCGAGGTCTGGGCCGGCGGGGTGGGGGACAAGCCCCTCGCCATCGCCGCCTCGACCCGCGAGGGCGGCGATTCCTACGTCCTCTTCTCACGGCCGACGGACCGGGCCGGCTATGTCGGCTTCGTGCTCCCCGCCTCGGCCTTCGCCCTGCCCTCGCCGATGAAGTGGCTCCTCCTCGGCTCCTTCCTCGTCACCTCCTATCTCCTCGCCTTCCTCCTCCTCAACATCAGGCAGGACCGCATGGCGGTCCTTTCCGACCGGATCAAGCGTTTCCAGATCACCCTCCTCGAAGAGTCCATCGGCGAGAAGGCGGACCTCGACCTCGGCCGCTGGAGGCGGGAACTCGAGTCGCGCCGGGCCGAGGTCAAGGGCGAGATAAAGAAGAGCGTCGGCAGGGTCAGGAAAAACCGCGAGGCGGAGGTCGAGGAGCTCATCGACAAGAGCTGGGACGAGATCCTCTCGGTGCTCGGGGCCAGGGCCGAGGCTGCGCCCTCGGTCTCCGGCGGCATCGGGGTGAAGGAGCTCGAGCGCATCCTCGGCGAGGCCTTGAAGAACGGCAGCTTCGTGCTGCCGGCGAACGCCCTCGTCCAGCAAGCGCCCGCGGCCAGGGCGAAGGCCCCCGCTCCCGCGCAGGCTGCTCCCGTCCGGGCGCCTGTCGCGGCTCCGTCCGCCCCCGAGGTCGTCGAGGAAGCTGAAGCCGTAGAGGAAGTCCTCGAAGAGGCTGA
>CAYNPQ010000017.1:12254-40427 GCA_964399065.1 uncultured Treponemataceae bacterium
GCCGAGGTCGTCGAAGAGGCGGAGGTCCCCGAGGTTCCCGAGCTTGTCGAGGCGAGCGAGGAAGTCCTCGAAGCGCCCTCCGAAGCGCCTGCGGCCTTCCCCGTGACCGCGCTCGCGGAAGCCGAGCTCGAGGAGCTCGAGCCCCTCGAGGAACTCGAAGCGGCCGAGGAGCTCGAGGCTTTCGGCGAGGCCGCCCCGGTTCTTTCCGGCATTTCCGCCTCGGCGAGGGCCTACGAGCTCGCCTCGGTCGAGGACGAGGACATCCCCGTCATCCCGGAATCCTCCGGGCTCGAGCTCGCCGACGGCACCGACATCTCCGATATCATCGGCTTCATCGACCTCGAGGAGACGCTCAAGGCGAGCGGCGTCGAGCTCGAGATCGAGCGGACCCCCGCGGAGCCCGGCATCGTGCTCCGCTACGGCTCCACGCGCATCGAGGAGGGGCCCGAGCTCATCCTCGACGAGGTTCCCGAAGCGGAAGAGGAGGAAGTAGAGGAAGCCGAATTCGATCTCCTCCTCTCGAGCCTCGATCTTTCCCCCCTCGAGCGCTGGGAGGTGGAGGAGACCGAGGCCGTCCCCGCGGGCGGGCAGGTTCCCGCCGGGGATGAGGCCTCCGAGACCGTGGAGGCCGCGTGGCGCTTCACGCGCTCCTCGGAGCAGGCCGCCTCCCCCGAGGCTGACGATTCCGCCGTGCAGAACGGCGAGATCGCCATGCTCTCGGACGAGATGCGCGAGCTCCTGGAATTCCTCCCCGCGGCCGAAGGCGAGGACCAGCCGCCAGCCGAGCTCGAGGAGTATATCGGACCCTTCGTCTCCTACACCCCGCCCCCCGCCCCCGAGCCCGAGGAGGTCGGCGCCGAGGAGGAGTTGCCCGTCGTCGGGGAGTCCGAGCCTTGGGCCGAGGCGGAGTACCTCAGCGAGCTCCCCGACGCGGTCGAGGGAGGGGAAGAGTTCGGCGAGCCCGAGGGGGAGGGGCCCATCGTCTACCGCGACGGGGTCTTCCAGATCGACCCCGACTATCCCTCCGCCTCGACCGAGGTGGATCTCGTCCTCCACGAGCTGGTCGAATCCGTGCTCAGCCCGCCTTGACGGGCCTCGCCCCAGCCGCATAGCTTTGCTCCATGAGAACCTTCGTCCTCCGGACCTTGCGCCTCGCGGCCGCCGCGGCCGCGATCCTCGCCTGCTCCGCCGCCGTGGCCTGGCCGTTATGGGCCCTCGCCACGCGGTCGCGAGGGCTCTACACGGCCCTCGTCGTCGGCGCGCTCGCCCTGCTCGCCGGTCGCGGCCTCATCGCGAGGGCGCGCCGCCGCGCCGGGAAGGCCCGCCGATGAGGCGCCGCGCGGCGCCCCTCGCCGCAGCCGCCATCATCGCCTCGACCCTCGCCTCCGCGGAGCCGGCCTATCCGCGGCTCGGCTCCCTCGGCCCCGACGACCTCATCTTCAAGCAGCAACAAGAACAGCTCGCAGCGTCCTACGCGGCCCTCCAGCTCGGCAAGACGGCGCCCGACCTCGTCCTCTTCGCGTATTACGTGAAGGCGGGACTCCCCTCGAAGGACGGCGCCGCGAAAGGCGCGGCCGACCTCCTCTCCCTCGCGGCGCGACTGAACCTCCCCTACGAGACCCTCGCCACCCTGAACGGGTTGGACAGGATGCGCGAGTTCCTTCCCGGCGAGCGCGTGCTCGTGCCCTCGGCCCCCGGACTCTTCCTGCCCGAGAACCCGGGCTCGGACCTCGATTTCCTCATCTCGTACCGCGGCAAGCCCGCGGGAGCCCCCTTCGAGGCGGGAGGCCGCAGGCTGCTGTACTATCCGGGGGCGCGGTTCAACCCGGAGGAGCGCGCCCTCTTCCTCGGCCTCCTCTTCCGCTTCCCCCTGCCCTCGGGCCGGCTCACCTCGGGCTTCGGCCCCAGGGAGAGCCCGATCACGGGACGCCCTTCGAGCCACGCGGGCATCGACCTCGCCGCGCCGGCGGGCACCGAGGTCTACGCGGCGCGCGAGGGCGTGGTCAAGGAGTCGGGGGTCGATCCGACGCTAGGGCAGTACATCGTCATCGAGCACGAGGGCGGTTTCTCGACGGTCTACGGCCACCTCTCCGCCCGGCGCGCGCGGTTGAACGAGCGCGTCGAATCAGGTATGATGATCGGCAGCGTGGGGTCCACGGGCCTTTCGACCGGCCCCCACCTCCATTTCGAGGTGAGGAACCGCGGCGAGCCGCGGGATCCAGAGCCCCTCATCCCCCGGGGGAAGCGATGAACCGCCCGCGATGCCTGCTCCTGCCCCTCCTCTCGGCGATGCTGCTCCCCTGCGCCGGGCCCCTCTCCGCCCAGGAGCTCCGCACCGTGGTCGCGGGCATCGCGCCGCTCCAGGCCGAGGGCCCCGAGGGCAGCCGCCTCGTCATGGGCTACAACGACGCGGTGGGCGTGACCATGCCCCGGGAATCGCCCTTCATACAGGGCTTCGAGATCGAGCTCAAGCTGCCCCCGGCCCTCGCGTCCTCCGCCGGGGCCTTCGCCTACGAGCTCTGGCGCCGCGTCGAGCCCGCCCTCGACAAGGCGCGCTACGGCTACAAGGGCGAGCGCATCATCACGCAGCCGCTCCCGGCGCGGGCGGGCTTCGTCATCCAGATACCCGTCCGCCGCGACCACGCGATGAAGAGCGGCCCCTACGCGACCGTGATGCCGACCATCGTGGAGCCCCGGGACTTCCCCTTCCTCCTCAAGCTCGTGCCCCTCGCCAAGGGGGCCTCGCCCGAGCTCGAGGCCGCCCAGATTCAGGTCAGGATCCGCCCCGTGCTCTCGGACGAGGGCGGGTTGCGCCTCATCCTCAAGTATCCCGAGGGTCAGGCCGAGCGCGGCTCGGTGGTCGCGACGGTCGACGACAAGCGCTTCGATCCCGCGGGGACCCTCGTCCTCAAGGCCGGCGCCCACCGTCTCCTCGTCTCCTCCGAGGCCTACCGCGACGAGAGCCGCAGCTTCGTCGTCGAGCAGGGCCGCGTCCTCGAGATCGCCGTCGAGCTCCAGGACACCACGCCCCTCCTCGTGATCGAGGCCCCCGACTCGGCGCTCGTCCTCGTCGACGGCTCGCGCGTGGACCATGTCGCGAAGCCGCAGATGGCCATCGAGCCCGGCGAGCATTCGGCCTCCTGCAAGATCGGCGACTACAGCCTCTCGCGGAAATTCACCGTGGCGCGCGGCAAGACCTACAGGCTCGTCCTCTCCGTCGACCTGTCGGTGCAGGAGAGCCCGTGATGCGAGTCTTCTCCTGGAACGTCAACGGCATCCGCGCCTGCGCCTCCAAGGGCCTCTTCGACTGGCTCGCGGCCGAGAGCCCCGACGTCCTCTGCCTCCAGGAGACGAAGGCCCACCCCGAGCAGCTGCCGAAGGAGTTCCTCGCCCCCGCCGACGGGAACGGCGGCGCCTATCGCGCCTACTGGGCCTCGGCGAAGCGGCGCGGCTACTCGGGCGCGGCCATCCTCTCGAAGCGCGAGCCGAAGTCGATCTCCTTCCTCGGCGAGGCCGAGTTCGACGACGAGGGCAGGGCCCTCGTCGCGGACTTCGGGGCCTTCACCCTCGTCTCCGCCTACTTCCCGAACAGCCAGGACGCCGGCGCCCGCCTCGACTACAAGCTCCGCTTCTGCGGCGCCATCCTCGCGTTGTGCGACCGCGTCGTGCGGCGCGGCGGCCACGTCCTCGTCGCGGGCGACTACAACATCGCCCACAAGCCCATCGACCTCGCCAACCCCAAGGCGAACGAGGGCAACCCGGGCTACCTGCCCGAGGAGCGGGCCTGGATGGACGAGTTCACCGGCTCCGGCTACGTCGACGCCTTCCGGCGCTTCGACTCCGAGCCCGGGCGCTACACCTGGTGGACCTACCGCGTGCCCGGCGCCCGCGAGCGGAACGTGGGCTGGCGGCTCGACTACCACTGCGTCGACTCAGGCCTCATGCCCGCCGTGCGCGGCGCCGCCATCCATCCCGCGGTCCTCGGCTCGGACCACTGCCCCGTGTCGATCGAAATCGAGGAGTGAGACATGAAAGTAAAGTACAACGCTCCGACGACCCTCACCTTCACCCTCCTGTCGGCCCTCGTCCTCCTCCTCTCGGGAACGCTGGTCCCGGGCCTGACCCAGGAGTGGTTCTCCACGCCGGCCCCCTTCCACGCCTCGCAGGCCCGCGATTACGTGAGGCTCCTCAGCCACGTCCTCGGCCACGCGAGCATCGACCACTACATCTCGAACTTCAGCTTCATCCTCCTCCTCGGCCCCATCCTCGAGTCGACCTACGGCTCCCTCGCCATGCTGATCATGACCCTGGTCACCGCCCTCGCGACCGGCGTCCTCAACGTCCTCGTCTTCCCCGGCACCATGCTCCTCGGGGCGAGCGGAGTCGTGTTCATGATGATCCTCCTCGCCTCCTTCACGAACTTCAACAAGGGCGAGATCCCCCTGACCTTCATCCTCGTGATGGTCGTGTACCTCGGGCGCGAGGTCTGGGCAGCGGTGGCGCGCAACGACAACGTCTCGCAGTTCGCCCACATCATCGGCGGCATGGTCGGCAGCTTCTTCGGCTTCATCAAGCCCGCGCGGCGCGAGTAGGCGTCCCGCTATGCCGGCGAGGAAGGAGCCGCGGCGGGGCGGCGGCGAGCTCGTGAACGCCGCCGCCCGCGCCTTCGCGGTGCTCGAGCGCCTCTCCGAGAAGCGCTCGGCGGGCCTCGAGGAGCTCTCGCGCGAGTGCGGCCTGGCCAAGCCCACCGTCTACCGCTTCCTCCTGACCCTGCAGGACCTCGGCTACGCGCGGCGCTGCCCCGACGACCGTTGGACCATGACCCTCCGCGTCTTCCGCGTCGGCTCGCGCGCCCTCGACCATCTCGACCTCTACGACGCGGCGCGGCCCGTCGCCGCGGAGCTCGCGGAGCGCCTCGGCGAGACCATCCACATGGGAGTCCGCGAGGAGGACTCGGCGGTCTACGTCCTCAAGATCGAGTCGCGCTACACGATCCGCATGCACTCCCGCGTCGGCAGGCGGGTGCCTCTCTACTGCACCTCGATCGGCAAGTGCCTCCTCGCCTTCGGGGAGGCCTCCGAGACCGAGGCCTACCTCCGCGGCGCGAAGCTCGTGGCCTTCACGCCGCACACGATCACCGACAGGCCCGGCCTCGCCGCCGAGCTGGCCCTCGTGCGGAAGCGCGGATACGCCCAGGACCGGGAGGAGCACGAGGAGGGAGTGCGTTGCATCGGCGCGCCGGTCTACGACCAGGACGGCCTCGTCGTCGCCGCGCTCTCCGCCTCCTGGCCCATCTTCCGCTACGACCCCGCCGCCGAGGAGGGGCACGCGCGGGCGGTCGTCGACGCGGCCCTCCGCGTCTCCTCCCTCCTCGGCTACGAGCCCGCCGCCCAGAGCTGAGCCATGGCGCGCCTCGCGGCCGCGTCTCGGCCTTCCGTTTCACGATTGACAAAAATGGACCGCTGTTCCAAAATACCCGCATGAACCTCGACATCCGCTACTCCCACCATCCCGACGACGTCCGCGGCTACGACAGCGCCGCCCTGCGCAGGCACTTCCACGCGGCGGGCATCTTCGAGCCCGGCGCGATCCGGCTGGTCTACGCCCACGACGACCGCGTGATCTTCGGCGGAGCGGTGCCCGCGGCCTCGACCCTCGCCCTCGAGGGATCGAAGGAGCTCGGCACGGAGCGCTTCCTCGACCGCCGCGAGCTCGGCGTCATCAACATCGGAGCGCCGGGCTACGTCGAGGTCGATGGCGAGCGCTTCTCCCTCGGGAGCCGCGAGGGGCTCTACGTCGGCATGGGGACCGCCCGAGTCGCCTTCGGCTCGGAAGACCCCGCCACCCCCGCGAGGTTCTACCTCATGAGTTGCCCCGCCCACCGCCGGCTGCCGACCGCGTACATACCGAGGTCCAAGGCCAACCCGCGGAAGCTCGGCGCGGCGGAGTCGTGCAACGTGCGCACCATCTACCAGTACGTCCACCCCGCGGTCTGCGAGAGCTGCCAGCTCGTCATGGGCATGACCGAGCTCGAGCCGGGCAGCGTCTGGAACAGCTGGCCGCCCCACACCCACGAGCGCCGGATGGAGGTCTACCTCTACTTCGGCATGGACGCGAACACGAGGGTCTTCCACTACATGGGCAGGCCCGACGAGACGCGGCACCTCGTCCTCGGGAACGAGGAAGCGGCCATCTCGCCCTCCTGGTCGGTGCACTACGGGGTCGGCACCGGAGCCTACACCTTCATCTGGGGCATGGCCGGCGAGAACCAGGCCTTCGACGACATGGACGCCCTCGGTCCCGCGGATATACGCTAAAGGGGAGAATCGACATGGCAGGCATACTGGATTCCTTCAGGCTCGACGGCAAGGCCGCGATCGTCACCGGCTCCGAGCGCGGCCTCGGGCAGGGCTACGCGGTCGCGCTGGCGCAGGCCGGCGCCGACATCCTCGGCGTGACCTACGCGGACGCGGCGCCCGAGACCGAGACCGCCGTCCGCGCCGCGGGCAGGCGCTACGTCCACCTCAAGGCCGACCTCCTCTCCCTCGAGCCGATACCCGGCATCGTGTCGACGGCCCTGCGGGAATTCGGGCGGGTCGACATCCTCGTGAACAACGCGGGCATCATCAAGCGCGCCGACGCGGTGGACTTCACGGAGAAGGACTGGGACGACGTCATGAACATCAACCTCAAGACCGTCTTCTTCCTCTCGCAGGCGGTCGCGCGGGCGATGATCGAGGCGGGCCGGGGCGGCAAGATCATCAACATCGGCTCCATGCTCTCCTTCCAGGGCGGCATCCGCATCCCCTCCTACACCGCCTCCAAGAGCGGCATCAAGGGCCTCACCATGCTGATGGCCAACGAGTGGGCGAGGCACGGCATCCAGGTCAACGCGATCGCGCCTGGCTACATCGCGACCGACAACACCGCGCCCCTCCGCGCCGACGAGCGGCGCTCCGCCGAGATCCTCGGCCGCATCCCCGCCGGCAGGTGGGGCACGCCCGGCGACGTCGCCGGCGCCGCGGTCTTCCTCGCCTCGCCCGCGTCGGACTACGTCACCGGCTACACGATCGCGGTCGACGGAGGCTGGCTCGCGCGCTGAAGCCGCATGACGGTGCAGGACAGGGCGGCGCGGGCATTGGCCCGCGTGCATTCGGTGCTCTTCAGGCTGGTCGTGTCCTACGCGGCCCTCGTCCTCGTCGTCTCCGTCGCGGTCTCCGGCGTCGCCTATCTCTACTTCCAGGGCGAGTACAACGAGGAGCTCGAGAACTTCCACGGGCTCTACCTGAAGAACATAGAGAAGGAACTCCGCTCCCGGCTCGCGGACTCGTCGAAGGCCGCCTACATGGAGGTCGCCAACCTCCTCGGCCAGGCCGAGGGCCCGCTCTTCGGCCCCGAGGACAGCGTCGCGGCGCGGTCGGGCAGGATCTACAGCACCTTCGTGTACCTCGGCAACCTCGCCGCCCGCGATTCCGAGGGCATCGAGGCCATCCACCTCTACTATGCGAAGAGCGGCCTCCTCGTCTCCTCCTCGGGCTCCAGCGCCGAGGGCGGCAACGAGCTCGTCGGGCGAGGCCGCGCCTGGCTCGAGGTCCTCGCGGAGGAGGGCGCGTCGAGCGCATGGCTGCCCTACGCGCGCCCGGCATATTACGGCATCCCCGAGACGCGACTTTTCCGGGCCCTCCGCTGCTTCCCCATCCTCTCGACGCCCTCCGACGCGAGCGTCGTGGTCTGCATCGACTATCGCGTCGATCTGGTCCGGGGGATACTCGAGCGGCTCCAGCCAGCCGACTCGGGCAGCACGGTACTGATACGGAGCGGCTTCCCGGAGCCGGTGGGCGCGGGCGCAGTCCCCGCCTTCGAGCCGGCCGTCGAGGCGGCCCTGAGGCGGCTCGTCGCCGGGGAGGGGCCCGCCCTGCGGAGCGGCGTCGTCGGGACGGGGGAGGGCAGGGTCCTCCTGACCGCGATGCCCTTCGCGGACACGGGCTGGCATCTCGTGAACGCGGTGAAGGCCTCGAGCCTCTACCGCAAGGGCGCGGGCATCCGCACGACATTGGCCCTCATCTGCCTCGCCTCGATACTCGTCGGCCTCGCCGTCTCGGCCTTCCTCTCCTCCCGCATCTACAACCCCCTAGGACGCCTCGTGGGGCGGGTCCGCTCCCTCTTCGGCCCGCCCGCGCCCGAGGGCGGGGCCGTCGACGAGTACGAGGCCATAGACTCGGCCCTCGACGGGATCTCGACGAGGATGGGCAAGCTCGAGGCCGCCATCGAGGCTTACCGCCCCGCGATCAAGAACGAGCTCCTCCTCCGCCTTCTCGAAGGCGAGCCCGTGGAGCCCGAGGAGTCGCGGGAGGCCCTCGCCCTCCTCGGGGCCTCCGAGCCGCCCGCGAGGCTCGGGACGGCCCTCGCGGTCCTCCCCGCCGAGGCCGGGGCCGATCCCGGCGAGGAGGGGCGGAGGCTCCTCAAGTACCGGGCCGCGGGCGGCCTCGAGGAAGGCTTCCCCGGGAGGATCCTGGCCTGCGTCCTGCCCGGCAGGCGGGTCGGCCTCATCCTCGCCTTCGCGGGGGCCGAGGCGGAGGATCGTCCCGCCCTCCTCGAGGCCTGCGCCGCGCGCCTCCGCGAACTCAGCCCGGGCGGATCGGTCCTCGCGGCCGGACCCGCGGTCCCCTCGACGGAACTGCTCGCCGCCTCCTTCGCGACCGCGAGGCGCCTCGCCGAGTACCGCTTCCTCTTCCCCGGGCTCGGCCTCATCGCCGACCGGCCCGACCTCCTCGCCCGCTCAGGCAGGAGCGCCCTCCCCGACGCCGGCTTCCTCGCCGCGGTCGAGGCCTGCGCGGCGAGCCGCGACCTCCCCGCCCTCCGCGCCCAGCTCCTCCGCCTCGCGCAGTCCGCGCGCTCCGGCGATTGCGACGCGAGGGCCTGCAGGAACGACCTCGAGCTCGCCGGCCGCCACATCCTCGCGGCGGCCTCCGGGGTCGGCCTCGAGGCGGATCCCTCGCTCGAGCGGAACCTCCGCGAGCTCCTCGCCGAGTCGGAGAGCCTCGACGCCTGTCTCGAGGAGCTCCTCGGCGTCGCCGCCGACCTCTGCGCCACCGACGGCGACCCGCGGCAGCAGCGAGGCTCCGCCCTCGCCGCCAAGGTCAGGGACTACGTCAAGGCCAACCTCGCGGGCGACCTCTCGCTCAGCCGGGTGAGCGAGGCCGTGGCGATGAGCCCGGGCTACATGTGCAAGGTCTTCAAGGACGCGACGGGCTCGAGCTTCCTCTCCTACGTCAAGGAAGTCCGGATCGCCGAAGCCGCCCGCCTCCTCGTGGAGGGGAGGGAGCCGGTCCAGGACATCGGACGGCGCACGGGCTTCAACACTCCGGCCTATTTCATCCGGGTCTTCAAGGGACGCTTTGGCCAGACACCCCTCGAGTACCGCCGGAGCCGTTCCGGCACCGGAAAATCGGCCTGAAAAGCGGGATTCTTTCCACAATCTGAAGATTCTTTTATTGCGGACTCCGGAATTCGACCCTATGTTCGGCCGATATGGATCCGAACGTCGGCACGGTCCGCGGGGCCCTCCCCGAGGGGGCCGGCTCCCCGGCCGCGGCCGCCCGGCCCCCCGCGGCGCAGCGGAAGCCCTTCGCGAGGAGGGCTTGGGACAATCGCTACCTGTTCATCCTCTTCCTGCCGGGCATGCTCTATTTCCTCGTCTTCCGCTATATCCCGATCTACGGGCTCGCCATCGCCTTCAAGGATTACAATTTCTTCGACGGCATCATGGGCAGCCCCTGGGTGGGCTTCGCCGTCTTCAAGGAGGTCTTCGCCAGCAAGGGATTCTGGGACGTCTTCCGCAACACCCTCGGCATCTCCCTCCTGCAGTTCGCGTTCGGCTTCCCCGCCCCGATCGTCTTCGCCCTCCTCCTGAACGAGATCACGCGGCTTCGCGCCAAGAAAGTCTTCCAGACCATCAGCTACCTTCCCCACTTCGTGTCCTGGGTCATCCTGGCGGGCCTCTTCACCCAGTTCCTCTCGCCCTCGACGGGGCCGGTCAACGTCCTCATCAAGGCCCTCGGCGGCAAGCCAATCTACTTCATGGCCGACACGAAATGGTTCGTGCCCGTCCTGGTGATGACCGAAGTCTGGAAGTCGATTGGCTGGGGCTCGATCATCTACCTCGCCGCCATCAGCTCCATCGACACCGAGATGTACGAGGCCGCCGAGATCGACGGCGCCGGCCGCTGGGCCCGCATGCGCTTCATCACGCTGCCCTCCCTCGCGCCGACGATCACGGTCATGCTGATCCTCGCGATCGGCAAGCTCGTCAACGACAACTTCGACCAGATATTCAACATGTACAATCCATCCGTCTACAAGGTCGCCGACGTCATCTCCACCTACGTCTACCGCAAGGGCCTGGAGGACATGGAATACGCCTACGCCACGGCAGTGGGTCTTTTCAAGAACGTCATCGCCTTCGCCATGGTGATCGGCGCGAATAAGTTCGCGCAACGCATCAACGGCAACGGGATCTGGTGAGGAGGGGGGCGATGGCGCGCGCGACGATCCGGCGTTCCGGCGGTGACCGGGCCTTCGAGGCTTTCAACTACGTCATCATGGTCATCCTGAGCGCGACCACGCTCTATCCCTTCTTCTTCCTCGTCTCCTCCTCGCTCTCCGCCCTCGACGTGACGTTGGGCGGCTTCTCCCTCCTGCCGCGGCAGTTCACCTTCGAGAACTACGCGAAGGTGCTCCGGAACCCCGCGATCGGCACCGGCTACCTGAACACCATCCTCCGGACGATCCTCGGCACCTCCCTCTCCCTCCTGGCAACCCTCTGCCTCGCCTGGCCCCTCTCCAAGAAGACCTTCCCCCTGCGGGACCTCTGGACCGGCCTCATCGTCTTCACCATGTTCTTCTCGGGCGGCATGATCCCGACCTACCTCCTCGTCCGGCAGCTGGGGCTGATCGACACGGTCTGGGCCCTCGTGCTCCCCGAGCTCGTCACCGCCTACAACTTCGTCATCGTGCGCAACTACATGCAGACCATCTCCAGCGGCATGGAGGAGTCGGCGAAGATCGACGGCGCCAACGACATCCGCATCCTCTTCCAGATCATCCTGCCGGTCTGCAAGCCCATCATCGCGACCATGGCGCTCTGGGTCGCGGTCTGGCACTGGAACGCCTGGTTCGACTCGATGATCTACGCGACGAAGGCCTCGGGCCAGGTCGTGCAGCTGGTGATGAGGCGCATCGTCCTCGAGGGCTCGGACCAGATGACCCAGATGATGGCGGAGGCGCAGCGACAGGGCCTGGTGATCGCCCCCGAGGGGCTCAAGGCAGCCACGATCATGGTGACCACCCTGCCGATCCTCTGCGTGTATCCCTTCGTCCAGAAGTACTTCGTCAAGGGCGTCATGATGGGCTCCCTCAAGGGTTGAAGGAGCCCCGCGCGTCGCGAACCCCGGGTCCCGAGCCTCGAAGGGCGGGCCGGAGGAAAATAGGAGGAATGATGAAAGTAGCAGCGCGAAAAGCGGTCACGGTCGCGGCGATCCTCGCCCTCGCGGCCGGCGCCGCCTTCGGCCAGGCCAAGACGCAGATCACCCTGGCCAACTACCAGATCGAGCCGACGGACCCGAACGGCGAGTCGCTCGCGACCTACGGGGCGAAATTCGGCGCCCAGTTCGTCCCGGTCAACATCGACAACAACAAGTACCACGAGATCCTGAACCTCAAGCTGGCGGCGGGCGAGATCCCCGATTTCTTCTACCTGAAGGAGGCGGACAAGCTCGGCAACTACGTGAAGCAGGGCGTCTGCGCGAAGATCCCGATGGACATGATCCAGAAGTACGCGCCCAACATGCTCAAGGTCCTGAACGAGAACGCCCCAGGCTACCTCGACATGGGCAAGGTCAAGGGCTCCCTCTACGGCATCCCGGCGGTCAACGCCACCAACGCCTTCCACATCCCGCTCGTGTACCGCAGCGACTGGATGAAGAAGGTCGGCGTGACGAAACTGCCGACGACGCTCGAGGAATTCGAGTCGCTCATGTACAAGTTCGCGAAGAACGATCCCGACGGCAACGGCAAGAACGACACCTACGGCCTTTCCCAGGACGGGCTCAACGCGGTCTTCGGCGCCTTCGGCCTTGTTCCCTTCGACCACAATTCCAAGGGCGCCGCCGGCACCGACTACTGGCTCCTCGCGAACGGCAAGGTGATCAACGCCTCCATCCACCCCGATGTCAAGAAGGCCCTCGAGCTCATGGCCAAGTGGTACAAGGACGGGGTCATCGATCCGGAGTTCATCACCGGCGAGAACCAGGGCGGCTACTGGGCCCTCTCCCACGCCTTCATCAAGGGGCGCATCGGCTTCTCCACGCGGGCGAACTTCTACCACTGGGCGATGCCCGGCGTCTACGACGACGTCGACGAGAGCGGGAAGAGGATCCCCTGCCAGCCCGGCGCCATCGCCAAGGAGATCGTGGCCGCCGATCCCAAGATGACGATCGCCCTCGGGCAGCCCCTCAAGGGCCCGACCGGCAAGCAGGGCATCAAGAAGTACAACATGCTCATGAACTTCTACTGCTTCGGCAAGCAGGTCGAGAAGGACCCGGCGAAGATGGCGAAGATCCTCGCCTTCATGGAGGAGAACGCGAACCCCGACTTCGTTGTGCGCAACACGATCAAGAACGGCGCCATGGACAAGTACTGGCAGCTCCTCGACGCGGCCACCGAGACCTACCGCTTCATCCCGCCCTACGACAAGGACACCGGCTATGTCAGCCGCATCGGCGCCACCCTGCTCCGCGCCGAGCTGCCCTTCCCCCTCAAGGCTCCCCGCGAGCAGTGGGCCTACGCCATGGGCTACGACAAGCTCGGCATCGACAATCTCATCCAGGTCGGCCTGCCGGTCGCGACCAAGTACAAGGTCGACCTCATGAAGCTCCGCGACGAGACCTACATCTCGATCATCACCGGAGCGAAACCGGTCTCCTACTTCGACGACTACGTGAAGCAGTACCTCGCCATGGGCGGCCAGGCCGCCCAGGACGACGCGGCCGCCTACTACCAGGAGATGATCTCCAACTGATGATTCGAGGGCGCCCGGACTTCGCGGCGCCGACCCGGGGCCGGCATCGAGCCGGCCCCGGGCTATTCCAAAATGGCATTTCCCGCGAAAATGACGACGCTGGCGTCGCGACGCGATGGCATCGGGAGGGATCGTGAGGGAGCATTGGCTGAAGCTGGTCGGGGACAACGACGCGAGGGTGGAGTCCTTCATGGCGCTCCAGGTGGACGACCCCCTCTCGCCCGACCGGGGCGCGATGGGCGGAACATGGGGCGGGGGCGAGTGGGGCTACGCCGATCCCAAGCCCGCGCTGAACCTGGCCTCCGCCGCGATCGCGGCCTACCTCAACCCCGACTCGCGCCTTCGCGGCGACGGCCGCGCCCTGGCCGCGGCCACGGCGGCCCTCGGCTACGCCGAGCGCGTCCAGCTGGCGGACGGCCTCTTCGACTACCGCCCCTGCAATTTCCACTCGGCGCCCGACACCGCCTTCATAGTCAACCGCGCCGTCCAGGCCCTCGGCCTTGCCGCCGCCTCGGGCGACGACGCGTTATGCGACTTCATATCGCGCCTGCGCGCCCTCCTGCTCCGTGCCGGCGAGGGCATGGCCGCGAACGGCTTCCACACGCCCAACCACCGCTGGGCCCTCGCGGCGGCGCTCTCCTCCTGCGCCCGCCTGTCGCCGGACGGGGGCGCCCGATCGCGCTTCTCCGCGGCGGCCGCGCGCCACCTCGCGGAAGGCGTCGACTGCAACGCCGACGGCGAGTGGGCCGAGCGCTCCGCGGGCAACTACAACATGGTCTCGAACGACCAGATGATCATCCTCGCCGAGGAGCTCGGCGACCCCTCCTACCTCGACCACGTCGAGCGAAACCTCGACATGATGCTCGCCTACGTCGAGCCGGACGGCTCGGTGTTCACGAACAACTCCACGAGGCAGGACCGGGGGAAGAAGACCTACCTCGACCAGTACTGGTTCGAATTCCTCTTCATCGCCCGCCGCCGCGGCCGCTCCGACTTCGCGGCCGTCGCTCGCGATACGATGTGCGACATCATCCGCGCCGGACGCCCGGCCCCCGACGTCCTCGACCAGCTCATGCTGCGCCTCGGCGACGTGGACTACGATGTCGACGCGGCGGGGCCCGCCGCTCCCGCCGGCGCGCGACCCGCCCCGCGGCCAGCCGCCTCGGTCCCCGCCTCCTACCGGCGGCTCTACGCGGATTCGGGCATCGCGCGCCTCAGGCGGGGCGACTGGAGCCTCTCCCTCGTCCGCGGGACCGGCGACTTCCTGTACTTCCAGTCCGGCGCCCTGTCGGCCCGCCTGCGCCTCGCCCTGGTCTACTTCGACAAGCGCGAGGTCAAGCCCGATTCGCTTGAGGAGGATGGGGAGGCCTTCGTCCTCCGCTGCAAGGCCGCGGGCTGGTACTACCTGCCCTTCGAGGAAAGGCCGCCCACGAGCGACTGGTGGAAGATGGACAACGCATCGCGTCCGCGGCAGGCCGGCCCCGACCTCGACTTCGAGCTCCGCGTGACCGAGCTCGGCCCGGGCGAGGGCCTCGAGCTGCGCGCGATCGCGCGCGGCGCGGCCGGCGTGCCCCTCCGCTTCGAGCTCGGGCTCTCGGCCGGCTGCCGCGTGGAGACCGGTCATTTCAGGGTCGAGGGCTCGGCCGGCGGCTTCGCCCTGGTCAAGGACGGCGATCTCCTCGCCTCCTTCGGCGCGGACGCCCTCTCGGTCGGGCCCGCCTTCGCCGAGCACGGCTCCCTGGGCGGCGGTTACAGCGAGCCGCGCAGCCCCGATCATTTCACCGCGATATTCACCGCCCTGACGCCCTTCGACAAGGTCCTGACCTTCCGCCGCGCGCGTCCCGCGAGGTTCTGATGGAAGCCTTCCCCTTCTCGTTCTCCACCTCCTGGAATTTCCGCGACTCGCGCGTCGGCCGCGAGCTCATGGAGAGGATCATCGGACTCGGCTTCCGTTCCGTGGAGCTGAACTACCGCATCAGCGAGGAGACCCTCGCAACGATACTTCCCATGGTCGACGGCGGCGAGATCTCGGTGTCGAGCGTGCACGACGTCTTTCCCGCGGTCGAGGACGAGCGCTTCGACACCGACTCGCGGCTCCTCGGTTACGAGGATCCGGCCCTGCGCCGGCGCGCGGTCGAGCTCGGCGAGCGGAGCGTCGACTTCGCCGCGCGACTCGGGGCCCGGGCCGTGGTGGTCCATCCCGGCGCGATCCCGATGGACGGCGGCGGCTTCGCGGGACCGAGCGGCCTCGCGGGCGCGGCCTACGACGAGGAGCTCAAGAGGTTATGCGACGCCGAAGGGTCCGGCTCGCCAGCGCTCGCGGCCCTCCGCGCGGAATTCCTCGAGTACCGTCGCCGGGCTCTCGGCGGCGACCTCCGCCGCATCGCGGACAGCCTCGGCGAGATCGCCTCCTACGCCGCGTCCCGGTACCCGGGCATCCGCATCGGGATCGAGAACCGGCCGATGTGCCACCAGGTGCCGGACTTCGCCGAGCTGCGCTTCCTCCTCGGCGAGCTCGCGGGCCTGCCCGTGGGACCCTGGTTCGACACGGGCCACGGCATCCTGATGCGAAAGCTCGGCTTCTTCGACGACCGGGCCGAGGCCGCGGCGCTCGCGGACAGGCTCGTGGGGGTCCACATCCACGACGTCCGCGGCACCGACGACCATTTCGCGCCCTACGAGGGCGACGGCCTCGACGATTACCTCGGCCTCATCGAGGCGGCTCCTATAAAGGTCCTCGAGCTCGGGAGGAAGAACTCGCCGGAGGCGATCCTCCGGGGGGCGAGGGCCCTCGCCGCGCGGCTCGAGTCGCGCCGCGCCGCGCCGGCGGGAAAGGATTCGACGCGATGAGCGATACAGGAAGGGCGGGAGAGCTCGCGCGGCGCGCCATGGGCGTCCTCCTCGCGACGCGGGGCGACGCGGCGGCCGACGACCACCTCGCGATCGACCGCTGGGAGTGGCCCCAGGGCGTCGCCCTCTACGCGGCCTGGCTCCGGACCGAGTCCTCGGGGGACGAGGCTCTGCTCGACTTCATGCGCTCCTGGTACGCGGAGCGCCTCGCGGGTCCCGAGAGCCCCCTCAACGTCAACGCCAACGCGCCCTACCTCGCCCTCCTCCACCTCGCGCTGCGCGACCGGAACGGGCCCTGGCTCGCGGCCTGCGAGCGGAGGGCGGGGCGGATCCGCGACGAGATGCCGCGGACCGAGGAGGAGGGGCTCAGGCACGTCACCGCCGACCTCGCGAACCCGGGTCAGCTCTGGGCCGACACCCTCTTCATGACCGCCCTCTTCCTCGCCCGCGCGGGCCTGGCCTTCGGCCGTCCCGAGTGGATCGACGACGCGGTGCACCAGTACCTCCTCCACGCGAAGTACCTCGCGGACGCCCGCACCGGTCTGTGGTTCCACGGCTTCTCCTTCGAGGGAAGGCACCACTTCGCGGGCCTGCCCTGGGCGCGGGGCAACGCCTGGTTCACGATGGGAGCCGTGGAGCTCCTGGGGCGCGTCCCGGCCGGCATCGGAGGCGAGCCGATCCCCGACCTCGTCTCCGGCGGGGCGAGGACCTCGATCCTCGAGACCCTGCGCTCGCAGGCCCGCGCGATCCTCGCGGCCCAGGACGCCTCTGGCCTGTGGAACACCATCCTCGGCGACGGCGGCTCCTACCTCGAGACCTCCGCATCCGCGGCCTTCGCCTACGCCCTGCTCAAGGGCTCGCGCCTGGGCCTCCTCGGCGCCGCGGAGCGCGCGGCCGGGGAGCGCGCCGCGAGGGCCGTCGCGGGCATGATCGGCGAGGACGGGACGGTCGCGGGCGTATCGCACGGCACGGCCGTCGGCATGGACCGCGCGCATTACCTCGGCATACGGCGCTGCCCCACCGCCTACGGGCAGGGGCTCGCCTGCCTCATGCTCGGCGAGTGCGGGGGCATCCTTTGAACGAGGGCGGGCCGCGGGCCGCTCACTTCGACCCCTCCGTCGCGGCGCGTTATGCGCCACTCATCCTCTTCGACGAGCGCGAGCCCTTCCTGCCGATCCGCGTCGGCGTAACGATCCTCCGCGAGCCCGGCGCCTCGCCGAGCTTCCGCCGGGATCTCGAGCCCCCGCTCGGCGGCCTCGTCGTCGAATACGCGATCTACTGGGACTGGGACATCCAGCACCTCTACGACCTCGAGCACCTCTGGGTATTCGCGGACGGCTCCGGGCGCGTGACCGACGCCGAGGGCTCCTTCCACGGACGCTGGCTCAAGGCCCTCCTGCCCGACCGCTCGAACATCGAGGGGGACGGGGTGAGGGTCTACTCGCAGCCCGGCAAGCACGCCTTTTCGCCCCTGCCGATCGTCTTCAGGCTCCTGCCGGGATACGAGGACGCGACGAGGAGCGGCGCCGGGGCGGACGGCGCCCTGGTTGGAGGCCCCCTCGAGGGTCGGGTCGAGAAGGAGGCCTGGCTCGACGAGGCCGCGCGCCGCAAGCTCGCGAAGGACGCCTTCGAGCCTTCCCTCTCCTGGCGGCCCTGGACCATGCCTTCCGATATCATGCTGCCCTGGGAGGAGCTCGACCGCGAGCTCCCCTCGCTGTTCCGCGCCCAGGTCGAGCTCTTGAAGACAGGAGGGATGCGATGTCCCTGACCCGCGAATGGGAGCGGCGAGTCCGCGTCTGGATCGACGAGCTGCCCCGGCACTTCTACGAGGAGCTCGGCGAGGTCGAGCTCGGGGGATACGTTACGCGATCCCGCCTCCGCCCCGATGAGGCCGCCCGCGGGCCCTTCATGCCGATGCCGGTCGGGGCCGAGTGGGGCGCGAAGTGGGAGTACGGATGGTTCCGCGGCCGGGTCGTCCTTCCCGCGGCGGCGGAGGGGCGCCGCGTGGTCCTGCGGTTCGAGGCCGGGGGAGACGGCATCGTCTTCTCGGGGGGCGTGGCCTTGGGCGCGCGGGACCGCGAGCATCCCGAGCTCCCACTCTCCCGCTCGGGACGGGCGGGGACATGCTACGAGCTCCTCGCCGAGTGCTACGCGGGCCACGGCCCGATCGAGGAGAACGTCGGACCGGTGCCGCCCGGCCGAGTGCCCATACCCGAGCCCGGCCCCCGCCAGCGGAGGGTCGGGCGCTCGAGCTTCGGTGCGTGGAACGAGGATGCCTACCAGCTCTGGCTCGACGCCGAGACCCTGCACCGCTCCCGCGCGTCCCTGCCCGAGTCCTCGCTGCGTCTCGCCGAGATCGACGAGGGCCTGCGCGGGCTCTGCCGGATCGTCGACTTCGAGCTGCCGCGCGAGGGCCGGGATTCCTCCTTCCGCGCCGCGCGGGAGTACCTCTCGCCCCTCCTCTCGCGGCGCAACGGCGACAGCGCGCCGACCTACCGCCTCTTCGGCCAGTCCCACCTCGACCTGGCCTGGCAGTGGCCCCGCGAGGAGACGCTGCGCAAGGCGGCGCGGACGGTCTCGACCCAGCTCGCCCTGATGGACGAGTACCCCGAGTACCGCTTCCTCTGGTGCCAGGCGCCCCTCTTCCTCATGCTCAAGGAGGGCTATCCCGAGATCTGGGGCCGCCTCAGGGACGCGTTGCGCGACGGATCACTTATCGCCGAGGGGGCGACCTGGCTCGAGCCCGACACCAACATCCCCTCGGGCGAGTCCCTGGCAAGGCAGTTCCTCTACGCGCGGCGCTTCTTCGACGAGGAGCTCGGCGCCGCGGGCCGCGGCGAGGCGGCGGCGATGCCCTCGGTCCTCTGGCTCCCCGACACCTTCGGCTTCTCGGCCGCCCTGCCGCAGGTCATGCGCTCCTGCGGCGTCGGGTATTTCGCGACGAAGAAGCTCCTCGACGGCTACGGCGACGGCGAGCCCTTCCCCTACGGCCTCTTCGAGTGGCAGGGCATCGACGGCACGCGCGTCCTCGCCGACGTCTACCGCAAGGGCAACGCCCCCCTCGACCCCGCGGCCCTCGCGGCCAGGCGCGAGGACGAGGCGCGCAGGGGCTCGGCGCCCATCGCCATGCATCCCTTCGGCCACGGCGACGGCGGAGGCGGCCCCACCAGGGACATGCTCGAGTACGCCCGCCGCCTCGCGGACTTCGAGGGCTTGCCGAAGACCGAGTGGGGCGGGCCGCGCGAGTTCTTCGAGGAGGTCGAGCGCCGCGGCCTCGCGCGGGACGTCTACGTCGGCGAGCTCTACTTCAGCGAGCACCGCGGCACCTACAGCTCGCAGGCCCGCATAAAGCGCGCGGCCCGCAAGACCGAGTTCGCGTTGCGCGACGCCGAGATCTGGGGCGCCGCGGCCTCGGCCCTCGCGGGCTTCGACTACCCCGCGGCGGTCATGGAGGCCGCCTGGAAGGCCCTCCTCATGAACCACTTCCACGACGTGATCGCCGGGGTGGGCATACGGAGGGTGAATGAGGAGGCGGAGACGGAGCTAGCCGCCGCGAGGTCGGCGGCGGAGCGCGCCCGCGACGACGCGTTGCGCGCCATCGTCAAGTCGCGCGCGCCGGGCGCCGGCGCGGCCCTCGTCTTCAATTCCCTCTCCTGGCCCCGCCGCGAGCTCGTGGCCCTGCCGGGCGGCGCCTCCGCCCGCGCGGACGGGGAGGGAAGGGCCCTGCCCGCGCAGCAGGTCGGTGGCGCGACCCTGGTCGAGGTCGAGCTCCCGCCCTGCGGCTGGACTATCCTGCGGCCCGGCGCCCCGGCCTCGCTTCCCCTCGACGCCCGTCGCCCTCGCGGCGAGGTCCGCGCCGGCGACCGCTTCCTCGAGAACGAGTTCCTCCGCGTCGAGTTCGACGGCCGCGGAGCCGTCGTATCGATCCGCGACAAGGAATCGCGGCGCGAGATCGCGGCGGGCGCCTGCAACGAGTTCCGCCTGTACCGCGACGTCAACGGCTGCTACGACGCCTGGGACATCGGCTCGATGTACGAGGAGAACCGCGTGGGCCTCGAGGAGGCGGCCGAGCTCAGGCTCCTCGACCCGGGCCCCCTCGTCGCGAGGATCGGGATCGAGCGCCGCATCGGTTCCTCGCGACTTTCACAGATCGTCTCCTTGCGCCGCGGCTCGCGGAGGCTCGACTTCGAGACGAGGATCGATTGGAGGGAGGACCACAAACTCCTCAAGGTCGCTTTCGAGGTCGACGTCCACGCCGACGAGGCCCTGAGCGAGATACAGTTCGGCTACGTCCGCAGGCCCACGCACCGCTCGCATCGGCGGGACGCGGATCGCTTCGAGACCTGCCACCACAAGTATGTAGCCTTGGTCGAGCCGCGACGCGGTTTCGCGGTCTTGAACGACTGCAAGTACGGCTCGAGCGTCTCGGGCCGGACCCTCGCCCTGACCCTTCTCAAGTCCGCCTTCGTGCCCGACATGGAGGCGGACCGGGGCCTCCACGAGTTCACGTATTCGATCTACCCCTGGAACGGCCCCTTCGCGGAGAGCGGACTCGCGCGGGCCGGCTACGAACTCAATAGCCCGCCCCTGCTCGTCGAGTCGGCCGGCGCGGCTCCGGCAGGGGCTCCTGCGGCCGCTCCCGCGCATTCGCCTGGCGGGGCGGGGCCTTCCTTCTCTGCCTTTTCGATCGACGACCCCGCGGTCATCCTCGAGGCGGCGAAGCCCGCGGAGGACGGTTCGGGCGACATCGTCCTGCGGCTGTACGAGTGCCTCGGCTCGGCGGCGCGTTGCGCGCTCTCGATTGGGGTCGGGACCGTCGCGGCCTCCGAGGCGGATATGCTCGAGCGGCCCGGCGCCCGCCTCGAGCCGAGGTGCGGCCTCCTCGAGCTCGACTTCCGGCCCTTCGAGATCAAGACCCTCCGGCTCTCGGCGCGTTAGGCGCCATCGGAGTCGGCGCGGTTCAGGCGCCTTCCCAGGCTCGGCGGAGGTGGAGGGCGGCCGCCGCCATGTCCGCGGGCGCGAGGTCCTCGATGAGGATGTCGGCGCCCGGCCGCGCGGCGCGGAGGCGGCGCATGAGGCGCGGGTAGTCCAGGAGGCCCTTGCCCGGCGGGCGGACCTCGAGGGCGCCGCCGCGGATGCGGAAGTCCTTCGCGTGGAGGACGAGGATCCGGTCGCCGAGGAGCTCGAAGGCCTCGTCGAAAATGCGCTCGCGAGCCTCCCAATTGGTCTCGTCGAGGAAATTGACCGGGTCGAGGATGACGCCGAGGCGCGGCGAGCCGACCGCGTTGAGGGCGGCGCGCAGCCTCGCCGGGCTCGACGCGACGTGGCGGACGACGCCCTCGACGCAGGCGAGGGCCCCGGCGGCCTCGGCCGCGGCGGCCAGTTCGCGCAACGCCTCCACGAGGAGCTCGAAGGCCTCGCCGGAGGAGTTCCCCGGATGGAAGGAGCAGTCCGCGTTGCGCGAACCCGTTTCCGTCCCGACGACGGGGAAGGCGAGGGGGCGTTCCGGCGGCGGGAAGGCGGGGACAGGGGCCGACACGCCCGGGCCGAAGTCCCGCGCGAGGCCGAGGAGTTCCTTGAAGCGCGCGATCCCGGCGGCGCGCTCGGCCGGGTCGGGGTGGATGGGGTTGATGTAGCAGCCGAGGACGGCGATCGAGACGCCGCGGCCGGCGAAGGCCGCGGCCGCCCTCCGCGCGTAGGCGGCGTCGAGCGCGCCGGCGGCCGGCGCGTCCGAGAGGGCCTTGGCCAGGGCGAGCTGGACCGACTCGAAGCCCGCGCCGGCCACCTTGCCGGCGAGCTCGTCGAGGCTCGACCTCCCGAAATCGTGACCGCGGCAACCGAGCCTCATGTGCGCCCCCTCGCGGCCATCCTGGGGAGGCGGCGCCTCCCGAGTCAATACCGTTCCCCCCGAGAAACGGCCTCCGCGGGGAGGCGCGCCGGAGCCGGATCGACTATACTTGGTCGGTGGAGGGCCTCATGGCCGAGGATAGCAAGTCCTTCGTCATCGACACCAATGTCCTTATCCATAATCCCGAAGCCATCATGTCGTTCCGGGATAACGAGATCGTCATTCCCCTCGAGGTCCTCGAGGAGCTCGACGGGCTCAAGACCTACCCCGACCAGCGGGGCAAGAGCGCCCGCGAGGCCATACGCTTCCTCGACTCGATAGCGAGGAAGGGCAGCCTCAACGAGGGGGTCAGGCTCGAGAACGGCTCGGTCCTCCGGGTCTCCTTCCGGCGTCCCCAGGCCTTCCCCGAAGGCCTCGAGCCCGACAAGAACGACAACAAGATCATCATGTGCGCCTACGCCCTCCAGCGCGAGGGGAGACGGGTCTTCTTCGTCTCCAAGGACATCAACGCGCGGGTCAAGGCGACCGCGATCGGCCTCAAGGCCGTGGACTACGAGAAGCAGAAGGTCGACATCGCGACCCTGTACCAGGGAGTCCGCGAGATCGACGCCTCGGCCGAGACCCTGGCCAGGCTGCAGGGCACGGGCGAGCTCCCCTGGAAGGACCGCCTCCTCCCGAACGAGTACGCCTTCCTCCGCGACCGCTCCTCGGGCGCGACCGCCCTGGCGAGGGGCGACCCCGAGGGCGGGCGCCTCATGGCGGTGGGGCCTTGGGAGGGCTCGGTATCGGGCATCTCGCCCCTGAACGAGCGGCAACGGGTGGCCCTCGAACTCCTCCTCGACGAGCGCGTGCGCCTCGTCACCCTCGTCGGCAAGGCGGGCACGGGCAAGACCCTCCTCGCCATCGCCGCGGGCCTCAAGAGCACGGTGGAGGACAAGCGCTACGCGCGCATGCTCGTCACGAGGCCGGTGGTGCCCGTCGGCAAGGACATCGGCTACCTCCCGGGCGAGAAGTCCGCGAAGATGGCCAACTGGATGCAGCCCCTCTTCGACAACCTCGAGCAGATCCTCGGCACCTACCACCGTCCCAACGTCAAGAGCGTCGAGCAGCTCGTGAAGGACCGCGTGCTCGAGATCGAGGCCCTGTCCTTCATCCGCGGCCGCAGCCTCCCGAACCAGTACATGATCGTCGACGAGGCGCAGAACCTCACGCCGCACGAGATCAAGACCCTCGTGTCGAGGGCGGGGCAGGGCACCAAGGTCGTCCTGACCGGCGACCCCTACCAGATCGACAACATGTACCTCGACGCGAACTCGAACGGGCTGTCCTACCTGGTCGAGTCCTTCAAGGGCCAGCGCCTCTACGGCCACGTGACGCTCACGAGGACGGAGCGCTCGGAGCTCGCGGAGCTGGCCGCGAGCCTCCTGTAGGAGCCGCGCCATGAACGTCCGCTTCTGCCCCTCCTGCCGCAGCCTCATCCTCTCGGACTTCCGCTTCTGCCCCTACTGCGGCTCGCCCGCCTCGCGCGGCCCCGAGCTCGCCGAGGCCCTCGAGGCGCCCTTCGCGAGGATCGAGGAGGCCGCGCCGCCGCGCGAGCGCGGGGCGGGCCGCTTCGCCGAGCTCGAGGACGCCCTCGCCCGCCTCGAGGCCGACATGGACCTCCTCATGGGCGAGCTCGAGCGCGCGGGCAAGAAGGAGTAGGGGCGGGGCGGGCTCCCCCTCGTCACAGCCCCGCGAGGCCCTCGTCGAGGGCGCGGATCAGGTCCTCGATGTCCTCGAGGCCGACCGATATGCGGACGAGCCCGTCGCCGAGCCCGGCCGCGAGGCGCTTCTCGCGGGGCACGCAGGCGTGTGTCATCGAGGCGGGATGCTCGATGAGGGAGTCCACGCAGCCGAGGGACACGGCGAGCGTGAAGACCTTGATGGTGTTCATGAGCTTGCGGCCGGCCTCGAGCCCGCCCCGCAGCTCGAAGCTGAGCATGCCGCCGAAGTCCTTCATCTGCCGCTTGGCCAGCTCGTGCTGCGGATGGCTCGGCAGGCCCGGGTAATAGACCTTCTCGACCTTCGGGTGCGCCTCGAGGTATTTGGCCACGGCCATCGCGTTCCGGCAGTGCCGGTCCATGCGCAAGGGGAGGGTCTTGAGGCCGAGGTTCGCGAGCCAGGCGTCGAAGGGGCTCGGCGAGGAGCCGATGTCCTTGATGATCTTGTACAGCTCGTTCTTGACCTCGTCGCGGATGGTGGTCACCACGCCGCCGACTATCGTGCCGAGGCCGGAGATGTACTTGGTCGTGCTGTGCAGGACGATGTCCGCGCCGAGCTCGAGGGGGCGCTGGAGGTAGGGCGTGGCGAAGGTGTTGTCGACGATGACGCGGACCGCGGGATTGATCTTCTTCGCGATCGAGGAGACGGCGGCGATGTCCGCCAGGCTCATCGTGGGATTGGTGGGCGACTCGAGGTAGACGACGACCGCCTTGGGATTCCGGCGCATCGCCGCCTCGACGGCCGCGAGGTCGGACATGTCGACCTCCACCGTGCGAACCCCGTACTTGGCGAGGATGTTGGAGCAGAAGTGCTCCGTCGCCCCGTAGAGCACGTTGCCCGTGATCACCGTGTCGCCCTGCTTGCAGCAGGCCATGAAGGCGGCGCTCACCGCGGCCATGCCCGTGGAGAAGGCGAGGGTGCTCACCCTGGTCTCGGGATGGTCGAGCTTGACCTTGGCCCCCTCGAGGGCGTTGACCTTGGCCTCGAGCACCTTGACCGTGGGATTGCCCAACCTCGTGTAGATGTAGCCTTCCGACTCGCCCGCGAAGGCCTTGGCCCCCTCCTCGGCGCTCGGGAAGACGAAGGTCGAGGTCTGGTAGATCGCGTTCGTGTGGGAGTGGACCTGGGGCTGTCCCACGTGCTCCCCGGCGTGGAGACTGCGCGTGGCGAAGCCGCAGTCGAGATAGAACCGCTCGATGTAATCCTCGCGCTTGGAATCTTCCATTGCCTGCCTCTCCTCGATTCTATGGTGCGCTTCAGCCTCGGCCGAAGGCCGGGGCCTTGATCGCCTCACGAACGGATCATGATAGAACAAAGACGGGGGCGGGGGAAGCCATGATCGGTCGACGGAGGGAGGATCATGGCGCCGCTTCTTGCCGCTTTTCCTGTCCGGGTATAGAATCTGATCCGCACGTCAAACCGCTGAAGGGGAGGGACTCATGTACGGAGCGCTCAAGGGCGAGCTCGAGGCCAAGCTCGGGCAGATCAGGGCCGAGGGGCTCTACAAGGACGAGCGGGTCATCGCGACGCCGCAGGGCGCCCTCATCAGGGTGAAGGACGGGGCCGAGGTCCTCAACTTCTGCGCGAACAACTACCTCGGGCTCGCGAACGACGCGCGCATACGCAAGGCCGCGGAGAAGGCCCTCGCCGAGTGGGGCTACGGCATGGCGAGCGTCCGCTTCATCTGCGGGACCCAGGACCCCCACAAGCGCCTCGAGCGCGCGGCGGCCGACTTCCTCGGGGTCGAGGACGCGATCCTCTTCTCCTCCTGCTTCGACGCGAACGGCGGCGTCTTCGAGCCCCTCCTCGACGAGGACTGCGCGATCATCACCGACAGCCTGAACCACGCCTCGATCATCGACGGCATCCGCCTGTGCAAGGCGCAGAGGTGGATCTACAAGCACGGCGACATGCGCGACGTCGAGGAGACCGACCCCGACACGGGCAAGAGCGCCAAGGGCCTCGAGCGCTGCCTCAAGGAGGCAGCCAAGTGCCGGCTCCGGATGGTCGCGACGGACGGCGTCTTCTCGATGGACGGCGACATCGCCAAGCTCGGCGAGATCTGCGACCTCGCGGAGAAGTACGGCGCCCTCGTCATGGTGGACGACTCCCACGCGACGGGCTTCATAGGCAGGACGGGCCGCGGCACCTGGGAGCACTGCGACGTCGCCGGCCGCGTCGACGTCATCACGACGACCTTCGGCAAGGCCCTCGGCGGCGCCTCGGGCGGCTGCATCGCGGGCCGCAGGGAGATCGTCGAGTACATGCGGCAGAAGGCGAGGCCCTACCTCTTCTCCAACACCCTGGCGCCCTCGATCGTGGGCGGCACCCTCGAGTGCCTCGCCATGCTCAGGGAGTCCACCGCCCTGCGCGACAAGCTCGAGGCCAACACCATGCGCTTCCGCGAGGGAATGACCAAGGTCGGCTTCGACATCAGGCCGGGCGTCCACCCCATCTGCCCCGTCATGCTCTACGACGAGCGGCTCGCCCACAGCATGGCGGACGAGCTCCTCGCGGAGGGCATCTACGTGATCGGCTTCAGCTTCCCCGTGGTGCCCCGCGGCAAGGCGCGCATCCGCGTGCAGATCTCCGCGGGCCACTCGACGGAGCAGGTCGACAAGGCGATCGCCGCCTTCACGAAGGTCGGGAAGCGCCTCGGCGTGATCAAGTGACGCGTTGGGCGGCGGCGGCGCCTAACGCGCCGCCGCCGTCCCGGTCGCCGCGGGCGCGGCGAGCCCCATGCGCCTCAAGGTCTCGTCGAAGCGGTCCACCGAGGCCATGAGGTGGGCCACGCTCTTGTGCTCGAGGCTCAGGGGGAACTTCCAGCCGCCGGCGAGGTAGCGCCGGATCAGGGATTCGAGGTCGAGGACGCCCTGCCCGAGGGGCAGGTGCTCGTCGGCCTGGCCCGAGTTGTCGTGGAGGTGGCTGAGGAGGACGAGTTCCGGCCCGAGCTCGTCTATGAGGTAGGCGGCGTCGCGCGCGAAGTAGGTGCCGTGGCCGAAGTCGAGGGTGAAGTTGATGCGTCCGCCGAGCCTCTCGCGGATCGCGCGCATGTGGCAGGGCGCGACGGCGTGCTTGAGGGCCGAGCGGGTGTAGCCGTTCCCGTTCTCGAGGCAGAGCGCGACGCCCGAGGCCTCCGCGGCCTCGAGGACGCGGCCGAGGGATGCGACGCAGCGCCGCCTCGACTCGGCGAAGGCCCGGGGCGTGTACTCGGCCGAGGGCAGGGAGCCGGAGTGCACGGTGGCGCGCCTCGCGCCGATGGCGGCCGCGAAGCGGATCCCCTCGATCTGGAGCTCCACCGAGCGCTCGAGCTCCTCGTCGTCGAGCGAGGCGATGTTGAGCTCGTCGAAGGGGAGGTGGACGGCCGGCGTGATGCCGTGGCGGGCCAGGGCCGCCGCGATCCGCGCGGGGTCCTTCGAGCCGGCGGCCTCGCGGGCCGGGGGCTCGTACTTGAACTCGATCCACGAAAGGTCCCGCGAGGCCGCGAGCTCCACGAAGCGGTCGAAGCCCTCCTCGTACTCGGCGAAGCAGATGGCCCCGAGGGGCAAGGGACGGGTCATCGGGATCCTCCTGTCTGGAAGCGGTCGACCGCGGGAACGAGTTCGCCCAACGCGTCGATGACGAGGTCGGGGGCCGGCTCCTCCGGTTCCCCCGCCTCGACGTAGTCATGCCTGATGCGGATGGCGAGGGCGAAGCCGGCCCGCCGCGCGCCCGCGACATCGCGCGAGACTCGGTCGCCGACGTAGGCGCATTCGGCGGGGGCCGCGCCGACCATCTCAGCCGCCCGGTGGAAGATGGCGGGATCGGGCTTGCGGCGCCCGAACTCCGAGGAGGTGAGGACCGCGTCGAAGAGGCCGCGGATCCCGTAGCGCCCGAGGTCGCCGGGGACTTGGCCCCGCGATAGCACGTTGCTGACCACCCCGAGGGCGAGCCCCCTCGACTTGAGCGCGCGGAGGGCCTCGGCTGCGCCGGGGCGGAGCGAGCGCGGGAAGAAGCCGGTGTCGACGAGGTAGGCGAGGCTTTCGCCGATCTCTGGCCCGAGCCCGACCAAGCCCCCTTCGCGGAGGTAGAACTCCCTCCACACCCGGTCGGGCGGAAGCTCGACGAGATCCATCTCGCGGACGCGGCTATAGGACTTCCCACCATCCTCGACGAGCCGGAGGAGTTCCTCGTCACCGAGGCCGGCGGCCATGGAGCCTGCCGCGGAGAGCAGGCTTCGCATGGCCGGAAGGGTCGCGAGGGCCGAATCGCGGTCGTAACGGTAAGTGTCTAGGGTGCCGCCCATGTCGAAGAGAATGGCTTTCAGTCGCATCCGCAGCTGGTTCTCCTGAGGCAACTATACTGTGGAAAGTCAGGAATGTAAATATATTTTCAAAAAATACAGATATTAGAAAATAAAGTAACAGACTTATGAGGGTCAGACCCTCAGGGTCGGGGGCCTGACCCCAAGGGTAGGGGGTCTGACCCTGAGGGTCGGGGGTCTGACCCCGAGGGTCGGGGGCCTGACCCCAAGGGTAGGGGGTCTGACCCCGAGGGTCGGGGGTCTGACCCCGAGGGTAGGGGGTCTGACCCTCAGCGTAGGGGGTCTGACCCCAAGGGTAGGGGGTCTGACCCCAAGGGTAGGGGGTCTGACCCC
>CAYNPQ010000017.1:40527-44525 GCA_964399065.1 uncultured Treponemataceae bacterium
GGGGTCTGACCCCAAGGGTAGGGGGTCTGACCCCAAGGGTAGGGGGTCTGACCCCCAGGGAGACAGGGTCTGACCCCGCGAATGGAGGGGTCTGACCCCCAACATGCCAGGGACTGGACCTAGGGATCCAGGGTCTGTCCCCCTAGATCGGGAAGTCGATGCCGGAGAGCTCGTCCCCGTAATAACGACGCCTCAGGGCGCTGATTTCCTTCAGCGAGTCGATCGCCCTGTCCCCAAGCCGCTCGGCCACGCCGACGATGAGGGCGTTGGTGATGGCCATGGGCACGAGGGGGGACTGGAAGGTGCCGAAGGGGCCGCGCTCGGCGGCGAGGACGAGGTCGGTGTTCTTCATGACGGGCGGCACCCTCGTGTTCGTGACGAGGAGGCTCGGGATGGACTTTTCCTTGAGTTGTTCGAGGAGGATCGCGACTTCGTGGCTCGTTTTGTTGAAGGAATAGATGATGACGAAGTCCCCGACGCCGATGCGGAGCAGCCGCTCGCAGAGTTCCTTGCCCGTCGCGATGATCTTCTCGGTCCTTATGTGAAAACGATTTATCCTGTAGCAAAGATAATGCGCGAGGGATTCGTTGGAGCCCGCGCCATAGGCGAAGACGGTGCGCGCGGCGAGGATGCGGTCCACGGCGCAGTCGAAGGTGGCCTTGTCGACGGCTTTCTCGGAAAGCCTGAGGTAGCTGATCTCCTGCTCGATCATGTCGGCATAGAGGGACTGGGAGCCGCTGAACTCGCCGAGGGCGCTCCTGATCTTGCTCTCAGGGTCGAGTTGCTCCTTGTAGTACCTGATCAGTTCCTTCTTGAGCTCGGGATAGCCCGAGAAGCCGAAGTACTGCGCGAATCGGAAGATACCCGCCTCGCTCGTCCCGAGAGCGGAGGCGAACTCCGAGATGGAGAAGAAGATCACGTCCTGGAAGCGCGTGACGATGAAATCCGCTATCTTCTTGTGCGACTTGGGCAAATCCTCGTAGCCGGCGCGAATGCGGTCGAGGATGCTCGCTTCGTCTACCATCAACCTCTCCTCACTGTAATGAAAGTGTATTTTCACTCCTCCCGCAAGCTTGAAATTCCGATTGACAGCCTCAAGAACTAGTCTATACTAAAAAAAGTTTCCAAGACTAGTCATTTCTGAAAATTGAGTTCCGAACAGGAGGCAACATGCTTCGTCCATCGAATCGTCCCGTTTCGCTGGTAATCGTCATGGTCCTGGCCTTCCTCGCCCTTTCTCCCTTTACCCTCGTCTCCCAGGCCAAGCCGGGCTATGTCGAGGAGCAGGTCGACCTGGACGCCCTCGTCAAGGCCGCCAAGGCCGAGGGCGAGCTGGTCGTCTACTGGACCTCGAGCCGCATCACCGTCGCTGCCAAGAACTTCGAGGCCAAGTACGGCATCAAGGTGAAGGGCACCAAGATGGCCGATCCCGAGCAGGCCGAGCGCGTGATCCGCGAGGTCGACTCCGGCAAGGCGCAGGTCGACGCCATCGGCTTCGAGGACGGCCCCTTCCTCGAGACGAAGCTCCTCACCGACGGCTACGTCACCAGCTGGTTTCCCAAGGATCTCGCCGCCAACATCGCGAAAGATGACCAGTATCCCCTCGTCTACCAGTGGCAGCCGCGGGTCTTCGCCTATAACGCCGAGTCCTATCCCAAGGGCTGCCCCGTGAAGAACCTCTGGGAGCTGACTGAGCCGAGGTGGAAGGGCAAGGTCATCATCCGCGACCCGGCCCTCACCCCCGCCAACCTCGCCTTCTTCGCGACCATGGTCTCCAACCCCGAGCCCCTCGCCAAGGCCTACAAGGACCTCTACGGCAAGGAGCTCAAGACCAAGGAGAAGAACGCGGGCTGGGAGTTCCTCCGCAAGCTCTTCGAGAACGGCCTCATGACGATGAACGCCGACGGCGACATCGGCGACGCGGTCGGCGCGGCCGGCCAGAAGGAGGCCCCGATCGGCATGATCACCATGACCAAGATGCGGGACAACCAGGCGAAGAACCTCAAGCTCGCCACCTGCCAGGGGCTCCAGCCCTACATGGGTTACGCCCTGCCGACCTACGCCCTCGCGGTCAAGAACGCGCCCCATCCGAACGCCGCCAAGCTCTTCATCCGCTACGTCTGCACGCCCGAGGGCATCGCCCCCTGGACGGTCGACGACATGGGCGGCTTCTCCTCCAACTCCGCCGCCTTCGTGAACCCCGCCAACGAGGGCTCCTGGCAGACCTGGCTACCCAAGCTCCAGCGCCTCGACAACAAGAACGCCATGAAGCTCAGGCAGGAGATCCTCGACTTCTGGCTCCTCTACGGCAAGGCCAATTAAAGCGAGGGCGGTCGCGTGAACGTAGTCCGCAGCCGCGCGCTCCGGACGGGCAACCGGGCCCGGAGCGCGCTCAGGGACCCCACGATGGCGCTCTCGATCGTCCTCGTGATCGCGCTGTCGTACCTGGTCCTGGCCCCGCTCGCGTCCATGGTCGCCGGCACCTTCCGTGTCGGCGTCCGGGACAGCGCGGTGTCGGGCCTCTCCACGGGGAGCGTGACGGGGCGCTTCTACCAGCGCGTCTTCGCGCTCCCCGTCTCGAAGGTGCTCTTCTGGAGGCCGCTCGCGCGCACCCTCTACGTGGCGCTCATGGTGTCGCTCGTCGCGATACCGACGGGCGCCGCGGCTGCCTACCTCGTCAAGAGGACGGACCTGCCGGGCAAGCGCTGGATCTCGAAGCTGATGATGCTCCCCTACATCATGCCCTCGTGGACCTTCGCGACGGTGTGGATGACCCTCTTCAAGAACCGGCGCATGGGCGGCACCGCGGGGCTCTTCGAGTCCCTCGGCATGCCGCCCCCCGACTGGCTCGCCTACGGGGCCCTGCCGATCGTGGTCTGCGAGGCCCTCCACGTCTTCCCCTTCGCCTACACCCTCTTCGCCAACTCCCTGGGCTCCATGGACTCGCAGCTCGAGGAGTCGGCGCGCGTGGTCGGAGCCAAGCCAGGGGTCGTCACGAGGCGCATCGTCCTGCCCCTCCTCCTCCCCGCCCTCCTGTCCTCCTTCCTCCTCATCTTCACGAGGGTCCTGGGCTCCTTCGGGACGCCCTACATCCTCGGCAACCCGGTCAAGTACAGTCTCCTGCCGACGGCCCTCTACAGCGCCTTCAAGTCGGGCTCGCCCGGCGTCTCGTCGGTCATCGCCCTAGTCATGGTCCTCATCGGCGTGAGCCTCATCGCCGTGGACGGCTTCTTCCTCCGCGAGGCCAAGCGCTTCGTGACCATCGGCGTGAAGGGCACCATCAGCCGCCAAGCGCGGCTCGGGCGGGCCAAGGTCCCCGCGACGGCCTTCATGGTCCTCCTCGTCGGCGTCTCGGTCCTCGCGCCGCTGGCCACGCTGGCCCTCTCCACGGTGACGAGGCACCCCGGCGACTTCGGCCGCGACAGCCTCACCCTCGCGTACTGGGCCGGGACCTCGATCCCCGCGATGCCCGGACTCAAGGGCGTGCTCATCTCGCGCGACGTCTGGGGCGCGGCCTGGAACAGCCTCCGCACCTCGCTCTCGGCGGCCCTCATCGCCGGCTTCGCGGGCCTCTTCGTCGGCTACATCGTCACGCGCTCGCCGCGCTCCATCGCCGCCCGCTACCTGAAACAGCTCTCCTTCGTGCCCTACCTCGTGCCGAGCATCGCCTTCGCCGCGGCCTGCATCACGCTCTTCGCCGTGCGGCGCGGGCCCGTGCCCAGCCTCTACGGCACGATGACCCTCGTGGTCGTGGCGATGAGCGTGAAGTACCTGCCCTACTCGGCGAGATCGGGCATCGCGTCGATGATGCAGCTCGGCAACGATCCCGAGGACGCGGCGAGGGTCTGCGGCGCGCCCTGGCGCAAGCGCATGGCCCGGATCGTGGTGCCGCTGCAGAAGGCGGGCCTCGTGAGCGGCATCGTCCTGCCCTTCATCACGGGCATGAAGGAGCAGAGCCTCGTCATCATGCTCGCGAGCCCGGGCACGGAGCTCCTGAC
>CAYNPQ010000018.1:0-8123 GCA_964399065.1 uncultured Treponemataceae bacterium
CGCCGCCGCTATCGAGGGGCGATCCCGGGTCGCCGCACTTTGTTTCGGCTCCTGGGGCGATGGCGGCATGGGCTCCAATCTCTATCTCCTCGCGGCGCGCGGCGAGGTCGGCGGGGAGGGAGGCGACGTCTATTCTCCGGAAGCCTATCGTCGCCTGCGGTCGCTTCGGACGGTCTTCAGGGCGCCGCGCCGCGCGTCGATCGGATCGGCCGGGATGATGGGCATGCACATAGCCCTCGACTCGAGGACACTTCTTCCGCCATTCTCGCCCGCGGGCCGCGACGAGGACGGGCTCTGGGCGGGGACGCTTGAATGCTTCCATCCGGATTCTTTGATCGTCTACCTGCCGCATGCCGTCTTCCACGATCCTCCCGAGGCTCGCACCGCGTCGCCAGTGCCTCGGCCTCGATTGGTCATGAACGAGCTACTCCGCGCCCTCGCGGGATCGGCGGCGAGCCGCTTGGAAAGCGGTCCTCTCGCATACATCGCCCTGGGACGGCGCCTGTCGGCCTTGGCCGCCGGGCCCCGGCGAGGCTTCGCGGCAGTCATGGCCGACTCCGCGCTCCGCCTTTTCTGCGGCCGGATCCAGGCCTTGGAGCTAGCACTCGATGAGTTCGGCGGCGAGCCCGCGGAATGGGCGGCCGACGTGGAGGAATCCGTCGACCGTCTCGCGGTCGCGCTCGAGTCGCCGCGCTTCTGGCTTCCAGTCGAGCTCGCCGGCCTCGAGCCATCGGCCGCCGAGGCCGCCTTGGTCGATTACGTACTCCGTTTCGGCGAACTCCTGCAGGCATGGCCCGCGATGTTCGAGGAGGCCCGCCGGATCGCGCCGGAGCTCCTCGAGTCGGCGCGGCTGCCCGGGCCGCGTTGACCCCGCCTACACTCCCTTGGCGAGGTGCTCGATCGCGATCTTGAGCCCGATCCCGATCAGGACCGCCCCGCCCGCGACCTCGGCCCAGCGCTCGAAGCGGGCGCCGAGACGCTTCCCGAATTCCGTGCCCACGAGGCAGAGGCCGAAGGTCACGAGCCCGATGATGATCGAGGGCAGGAGTATCGGTTCGCGGAGCATGCTGTAGGAGAGGCCGACGGCCAGCGCGTCGATGCTGGTGGCCACCGAGAGGGCGAGGAGGGATTTCAGGTCGAGGATGCCGCCCTTGGCCGCCGCCTCGTCGTCGCAGGACTCGGGATCCTCGATCTCGAAGGACTCCTTGATCATCTTCGCGCCGATGAGGGCGAGGAGCCCCAGGGCGATCCAGTGGTCGAGGCCCTCGATGTAGGCGCGGAAGGTCCCGCCGAGGAGCCAGCCCGCGACGGGCATGAGGAACTGGAAGAGGCCGAAGGACAGGCTCGCGCGGAGCGCGTGGCGGAACCTGAGCTCCTTGATGCAGATGCCGCTCGAGACGGACACGGCGAAGGCGTCCATCGAGAGGCCGACGGCGACGAGTAGGTATGTAAGCATCTTTCCCCCAAAAAAAAGGCCTTCGCCCGGGCCCGCCGTCTTGGCGTGCAGGTCCGGGCGAAGGTCTCGCGTTTCCGGCGCGTCCCGTGAACGCGGCCGCCGGAAGGGCGGACCGGGCCGTCTCCGGCCAGCGTGTCGATCCGTCCCGCGGCTCTCGCGCCGCGTGGCTACTCCCCTTGCGCGTCGTCACTCTACAGGAGGCCTCGGTCCGGGTCAAGGACGGGCGGGCAGGGCGAGCTCGAAGCGGGCGCCGCCGAGCTCCGCGGAGGCGAGGCAGCGGAGGTCCCCGCCGTGGGCCCGCGCGATCTCGCGCGCGATGGCCAGGCCGAGGCCCCTGCCTCCGCCGGCGGCGGACCGGGACTTGTCTAGGCGGTAGAAACGCTCGAACACGCGCTCGCGCTCCTCCTCGGGCAGGCCGGGGCCGGCGTCCTCGACGGCGAGATAGGCGCCCCCCTCCGGCGAGGGGCCCGCGGCGACGAGGACGCGGCCGCCCGAGGCCCCGTACTTGAGCGCGTTGTCGACGAGGGCCCCGAGCGCCTCCCCGAGCCTGAGCCCGTCGCCTGCCGCCCCGGGGGCCGGCGAGGCCCTTACGGAGAGCTCGACTCCCGCCGCGCGCGCGGCGGGCCCGAAGGCCAGCGCGGCGCCCTCGGCGATGGCGGCGAGGTCGACCGGAGCGACGTCGAGGGCGAGGGCGCCGGAATCGATGGCTTCGAGTTCGCGCAACGCGTCGATGAGCCTCGACAGCCGGATCGTCTCCTCGTGGACCGATCGCAGGGTGGCCTCGTCGGCGGGGTAGACGCCGTCGAGCATGGCCTCGACCATGCCGCGCACGAGCGCGACGGGGGTCCTGAGCTCGTGGGCCGAGTCGGCGATGATCCGTCGCTTCTCCGCCTCGGAGGCGGCGAGAGCCGAGGTCATCGCGTTGAAGGACGCGGCGAGCCGGGCCAGCTCCTCGTCCCCCTCGACGGGGACGCTGGCGGAGAGGTCGCCGGCCGCGACGCGCGAGGCGGCCTCGCCCAAGCGGGACAGGCGGCGAGAGAGGCTCGACGAGAGGAGGGAGCCGAGGAGCAGGGCCGCGGCGGCCGCGGCGGCCAGGCCGAGGAGGACGGCCCGCGTCACCGCGGCGAGGAAGCGGTCGCCGGCGTAGCCGAGCGAGGAGTCGACCATCGAGCCGGCCATGATCGTCCCGACCGCCCTCCCGTCGACCAGGACCGGCGTGCCCTTCGCCACGTGCCGCTGCGGGTGGGCCGTGCCGAGGAAATCGCCTCCCGTGTCGGCCACGACGATGCCTCCCGCGTCGACCAAGGTCAGCCGCGGGGCCGCGCCGGCCGCGAGCTCGGCGCGGCCCGAGAAGAAGGCCTGGGCGCCCTCCCAGCTCCCGGCCCCGCGGTAGTAGTCGGCCGCGGCCGCGGCATAGAGGCGGGCCTTCTCCCGGTCCTCGTCGAGCACGAAGGAGCGGAGGAGGGTCCCGGCCGCGACGCGGACGGTCGCGAAGACGATGAGGGATGCGAGGGCGACCAAGCCGCCGAGGACGAGGACCAGCCTGCTCCTAATCCGCATCGTCGCCCTCGAGGAGCCGGTAGCCTACGCCGCGCACCGTTCCGATGAACCGGGGATTCGGGCCGGAATCGCCGAGGGCCCTGCGCAGGTTCTTGATGTGGGCGTCGACGGTCCGCTCGTAGCCCGCCTGCTCAGAGCCCACCGCGGCGGCGAGGAGGGAGGCGCGGTCGAAGACGCGGCCCGGTTCGGACATCAAGGCGCGGAGGATGTCGAACTGGAACGCGGTGAGCTCCGCGCGGGCGCCGTCGACTGACACGGTCCGCCTCTCGGGATCGAGGACGAGGCCGCGATGGGAGAGGACCCGACCGGTCCGGACCGGCCCCTCGACCCGCGAGGCGCGGCGCAGGACGGCCTTCACCCGGGCGACGAGCTCCCGCGGGCTGAAGGGCTTGGAGACATAGTCGTCCGCGCCGAGCTCGAGGCCGACGACGCGGTCCGCCTCCTCGCTCCTCGCGGTGAGGAAGATGATCGCGACGCCGGGATCGAGGGCGCGGAGCTCGCGGGCGAGGTCGAGCCCGTCCATCCCCGGCATGCCGATGTCGAGGACGGCGCAATCCGGGGCCCGCGCGCGCGCCGCGGCCAGGGCGGAAAGCCCGTCCCGCGCGGCCGCGCACTCGAATCCCGCGGCCTCGAGGTAGGCGCGGACGAGATCGACGATCTTCGATTCGTCGTCGGCGACGAGCACGCGCTTCACGGAGCCTCCTTGCCCGCCGCCCGCGGGGACGCAGCGGCCGGCGCCCGCGGACGGGATCCCCCGCAAGTATACCGCAGGCGGCCCGAGACCGCGCCGACCGCTCGGCGCCGCCGCGCCCGGCCTGTTTCCGGCCGGGCGCCGGAGCCGGTGCTCATCGCAGGTCGAAGGGCTTCAGGAGCTTGTCCTCGATCACGGTCTTCCCGCCCGCGTCCTTGGACTCGACCTTCGCGAATACCCAGCCTCCCGCGAGCCGCGGGGGATCGAGGCCCGCCGCGAGGAGGGGCGCGGGATCGAGGACGAACACGATGTCCTTGTCGTTCTTCGCGGGGTCTTTCGCCCACTCGAACATGTTCCCGCCGCCGAGCTTGATGCCGTAATGATCGAGCTTCTCGTGGTAGCCGATGGAGGCGCGGTGGGTCTTCAGGGTCGCCGCGAAGGCGGCTTCGATGGACTTCGCCGCCTCGGGGGGGAAGGACTCGCCCCCAAGCTCGGCGTGGACCATGAAGATCCCGTCCTCGACGGCGTAGGCGACCTTTGCTCCCGGCATTTGCATCGGCAGGCGCCTGGGATCGAGGCCCGCGGCCGCGAGGGGGGCGAGGTCGAACTCGAGCTCGACGTCGGGGGCTTTCATGAGGGGGTCGGCCGAGGCGTCCGCGGGCTTGCGCGAGAAATCCGCGGACAGGGCCACGACGTCTCCCGCGGGCGAGGCGAGCCTCCAGGCGCCGTCCTTCGCCTCGTAGGAGACGCGGTCCTTCGAGGCCGCGGCGATGGCCGAGAAGCTGCTGGCGGCGAACTTGGCCACGACGTCCGTCGAGCCGCAGCCCGCGAGCAGGGCCGCGGCCGCCGCGGCGAGTCCCGTGACGAGGTGAAGACGGTATCGCATAACCTTCCCCGTCTCGGTCACGGCAGCACCGAGGCCACCTTGTAGCCCGCCTCGGCGACGGCCGCCTTGAGCGCGGCGGCATCGAGGGCCTCGCCCTCGACCATGGCGCTCTTCTTGACGAGGTCGACCTCGGCCTTGGTCACGCCGGCGACGCCCTCGAGCGCGGACTTCACGTGCATGACGCAGTGCCCGCAGCTCATGCCCTCGATCTCCAGGAGCTTCCTCATGCGCTTTCCTCTCTTTCCGCTTCCGCGGACTGCTTGAATCTCTTGAGCCTGAGCGCGTTGCCCAGGACCGACACCGAGCTCATCGACATTGCGGCCGCGGCGATGATCGGGTTCAGGAGGGGGCCGCCGAAGGCGTGGAGGAGGCCCGCCGCGACCGGGATGCCGAGGACGTTGTAGCCGAAGGCCCAGAACAGGTTCTGCTTGATGTTGCGGATGACGCGCCTCGAGAGCTCGATGGCCGTCGGGACGTCGGCGAGGTCGCTGCGCATGAGGACGATGTCCGCGCTCTCGATCGCGACGTCGGTGCCGGAGCCCACGGCGATCCCGACGTCGGCCTGGGCCAGGGCGGGGGCGTCGTTGATCCCGTCGCCGACCATCGCGACCCGCCGCCCCTCGGCCTGGAGCTTCTTCACCTCGGCGGCCTTGTCGCGCGGCAGGACCTCGGCGAGGACGCGGTCGATGCCGACCTCCCGGGCGATGGCCTCGGCGGTCGCGCGGGAATCGCCCGTGATCATCGCCGTGCCGATGCCGAGCTCGCGCAGGCGCCGGACGGCGGCCGCGCTCGACGGCTTCACCACGTCGGCCACCGCGACAAGCCCGGCGAGCGCGCCGTCGACCGCGACGTGCATCGGCGTCTTGCCGCCCTCCGCGAGGCGGGCCGCCTCGGCGCGGGCCGGCCCGGCGTCGACGCCCCGCTCGCCGAGGAGCCGGGCGCTGCCGACCAGCACGGTCCGGCCGCCCGCGAGGACGGCCTCGATGCCCATGCCCGGCAGCGCGGAGAAGCGCTCGGTCCCGGCGAGCCCGAGGCCCTCGGCAGCCGCGGCCCTGACGATGGCGTCGCCGAGGGGGTGCTCCGAGCCCTTCTCGGCCGCGGCCGCCAGGGCGAGGAGCTCCGCCCGGTCGAAGCCGCCGAGCGGCACGAGGTCGATGAGCTCGGGGCGGCCCTCGGTCAGCGTGCCCGTCTTGTCGAAGACCACCTCGTCGACGCGATGCGCGATCTCGAGGGCGGCGCCCGACTTGAAGAGGAGGCCGAGCTCGGCGCCGCGCCCGGTGCCGACCATGATGGCCGTGGGCGTCGCGAGGCCGAGGGCGCAGGGGCAGGCGATGGTGAGGACGGCCACGAAGATCGTGAGGGCGAAGGCCGGCGGCTCCCCCGCCAGGAGCCAGGCCCCCGCGGCGGCGAGGGCCGCGGCGAGGACGGCGGGCACGAACCATCCCGAGACCCGGTCCGCCAGGCGCGCGATGGGCGCCTTCGAGCCCTGGGCCTCCTCGACGAGCTTGACGATGCGGGCGAGGACGGTTTCCGCGCCGACTGCCTCGGCCTTGAAGGCGATGGAGCCGTTCTTGTTCACGCTGGCGCCGACCACCCGGTGGCCCGCCTTCTTGTCCACGGGGAGGCTCTCGCCCGTCAGCATCGACTCGTCGACCGCCGTGAAGCCCTCGACCACCGTCCCGTCGACGGGGATGCGCTCGCCGGGCCGCACGACGACGATGTCGCCGCGCTCGACCTCCTCGACCGGCAGCTCGACCTCGGAGGCCGGCCCCGATCCCGAGCCGGGCACGAGGACCCGGGCCGTCTTGGGCCTGAGGCCCATGAGCTTCTTTATCGCCTGGGAGCTGCGTCCCTTCGCGAGGGCCTCGAGGGATTTCCCGAGGAGTATGAGGGTGATGATGACACCGGCGGTCTCGTAGTAGAGGTGCTCGACGGCCGTGAACTCCCCCTCGGCGATCCGCAGGGTCGAGTACAGGCTGTAGAGGACGGCGGCCGTGGTGCCCATGGCGATGAGCGAGTCCATGTTGGGGGAGAGTCGGAACAGGGCCCGGTAGCCGACGCGGTAGAACCGCCTGCCCGCCCAGAGGACGGGTATGAGGAGGGCGAGCTCGACGAGGGCGTAGCGCAGGGGGTAGTCCATGGGCGCCAATGCCGCCGGAGCGGGGAGGCCCAGCATGGGCCCCATGGCGAGGTAGAGGAGGGGGAGGGCGAAGGCCGCCGAGGCCGCGAAGCCCCTCCGCAGGCCCCGTATCTCGCGCTCCTTGGCCGCCTGGTGCTCGTCGACCGACTCGGAGGTCCCTGCGGCGAGAGCCCGGTAGCCGGCCCCCTCCACGGCGGCCCTGATCTCGGAGAGCCGGGTCTCGAGGGGGTCGTACTCGACCGCCGCGGTCTCGGTCGCGAAATTCACCGTGACCGAGGCGACGCCCCGCAGCTTCCCGACGGCCTTCTCGATGGCCCGCGCGCAGGCGGCGCAACTCATCCCGCCGATGGGGATCATGGCCGACTTGAGTCCCTCGCCGGGAAGGACGCCGTAGCCGGCCTTCTCGATCGCGCCGACCACTGCCGCGAGATCCAGTTCCCCCTCCTCGTAGCTCAGGGACAGGCGCTCGGTCGCGAAGTTGACCGAAGCCTCGCGGACCCCGGGCAATTTCTTGACCGCCCGTTCGGATGCCTGGGCGCAGGCCGCGCAGGTCATCCCCGTTATCGTCAGGCTCTTGGCCTTGATCATGCTTCGCCGCTCCTCGGATTGAAGGTCTACTGCTATATATTGAAAATACTATTTTTCCACGACGATGCGGCTGCGGATCATGCCCATCCAGCAGGAGAAGGCGATTATCCCTTCCCTTTCGGGCGTGAACTCGACGATCGTGTCGCCGACCTTGAGCCTGGCCTGGATCCTGTATGCCGGCACGACGATGGCGTTGTTGCAGCCGTTGAGGGTGCCGGGCCTGGCGCGGATCGTCCAACGAAGGGGGATGCCGGCCTTGACGGCGATGCTCGGGTAGCTCCGCGGGCCGATCTCGGTGACGACCCGCTGGACGCCGCCCTCGACGACGGCTCTGATCGGCCCGTCGACGCTGTCCTTGGACTGGACCGGCACGCGGTAGCTCCCCTCCGCGCCGGCCGGCGCGGTCGCCGCGGCGCGGAGGGCGGAGCCCAGGGAGGCGGCGAGGATGGGGGGTTCCTCTCCCCTCGCTCCGGCGGGAAGGGCGGAGACCGGCCTCGCCTCGAACGGGGAGGGGATGGCGATGCCCGCCAAGGCCGCCGCGCGACCCGCGGTGGCGAGGCCGAAGGCGAGGACGAGCACCCCGCTCGCGCGGGCGGCGATCGGGATGAGGCGGCGAGGAACGAGGCCGGCGAGGGCCCCGAGCCCGAGCATGAGAGGGACGGTGCCGAGGCCGAAGGCGAGCATGGAGAGGGCGCCGGCGGCCGCGCTCCCCGTGCCGAGGGCGAGGAGCTGCATCGATTGGAGGGGCCCGCAGGGCATGAGGCCGTTGGCCAACCCCGCGATGAGGGGGCCCTTTCCCGCG
>CAYNPQ010000018.1:8223-18207 GCA_964399065.1 uncultured Treponemataceae bacterium
CCCGCAGGGCATGAGGCCGTTGGCCAACCCCGCGATGAGGGGGCCCTTTCCCGCGCCGAGGCCGGCGCGGACCCGGCGCCGCGGGAGCGGCAGCCTGAGGAGGCCGAGGGCGCGGAGCCCGTAGGCGAGCATGGCGAGGGCGGCGAGGCCCATGAGGATGGCCTTGGCCCGCGGCGAGAATCCGGCGAGCTGACCCAATCCCCCGGCGAAGGCCCCGACGAGTCCGTAGGAGACGAGGCGGCCGAGGTTGTAGAGGAGCGCGGGCCCGAGCCGCGCCGCGGGCGCGCCGCCCCGGCCGATCGATTGCCCCAGGGCGATGCCGCCGCACATGGCGACGCAGTGCAGGGAGGTCAGGAGGCCGAGGAGGAGCAGGGCGCCGTAGCCCGCGCCGCTGGCGGCTTCGGGGATCGAGGCGAAGAGGCCCGCGCGGTCCGCGGCGAGGTAGGCGAGGGCGAGGAGGAGGCCGGCGGCGAGTCCGAGTCCCGGCCCGGCGTCGCGCCCTTCGGCGAGGCGGTAGCCGGCGCCCTCGAGGGCCGCCGCGATCTCGGTCCGCGCGGGCCGGCTCGGCCCCTCGCCGTATCGCAGTTCCGCGTCGCCGCGGCCCGCGTCCGCCGCGACTCCGGCGACGCCGGGCAGCGAGCGCAGCGCCTCCGCCACGCGCGCCTCGCAGGAAGCACAGGTCATGCCCTCGACGCGAACAATCTCGCTCCGTCCATGCATCGGCTCCTCCTCTTCTCCGTTCGGAGGACGAAAGATAGTTCCGTCGCATGAACGCCGCGTGAACGGCCCGTGTTTTTTTCGCGCGTTCAGGCCCGGGGACCGGGTCCCCGGCGCCTAGGGGTTCAGTAGTCCCTCTCGAGGAGCCGCGTCGCGAGGGAGTCGAGATCGGCCCTCGCGGGCAGGTCCGGGAGGCCGGCGATCTCGGAGCGGGCGCGCGCGGTGAAGCGCCGCGCGGCCTCGCGCGAGCGCTCGAGGCCGCCGAGCCCGGCGACCATGGCCACGATCCGCGCGACGAGGTCGTCCGCCTCGGGGGCGTTCCGCGGCGCGCGCGAGAGCTCGTCGAGGAGGCCGCGGAGCTCGCCGCCGGCGCCCTCGCCGCGGAGGGCGAATATGAGCGGGAGGGTGCAGAGCCCCTCGCGGAGGTCGGCGCCCACGGGCTTGCGCATCGCGTCCTCGCTCGACTCGTAGTCGAGGATGTCGTCGATGACCTGGAAGGCCATGCCGATCGCGTAGCCCGCGCGGCGCAGGCGCTGGACCTCGCGCCGCGGGGCCTCGGTCTCCGTGGCTCCGGCGTGGAGGGCCAGGGAGAAGAGCGCCGCGGTCTTGCCCGCGATCGTGCGGTAGTAGCGCCGCGCGCTCGGGGAGAAGCTGCCCTTCGCGAGATCCTGCTCGATCTCGGCGGCGCAGATCGCGCCGATGAGCCGCGCCAGGGCCTTGGCGTTCTCCGGCCCCGCGCTCTCCGCCGCCAGGCGGAAGCAGCGCGAGAAGAGCCAGTCGCCCGCGAGCACGGCCTCCTTGGGGCCGAAGCGCGTGTGGAGGGTCGGGAGGCCCCGCCGGAGCGGGGCCTCGTCGAGCACATCGTCGTGGATGAGGGTCGCGACGTGGAGGAGCTCCACGGCCGCGGCGAGCGAGTCGATCCGCGCCTCGTCCGCCGGCCGCGTCCCCCTGCCGCGCCCGAAGCGCGAGCCGATCACGAGGAGGGCCGGCCGGAGGAGCTTGCCGTTGGCCCGGGCGATGCCCGCGACTTCCTCCGACAGGGGGAAGCCGGGGCTTCGGAGCGCCTCGTCCATCAGGGCGAGGACGCGGTCGAGGCGGGCGGCGAGCTCGGGCGAGCCGCTCCAGAACGGGTTCATGCTTCGGGCCGGCGCTCCGTCCTCACTTGGTCGGGTCGTCGGCGTAGAAGTGCCACTTGCGCGCGAACTTCGTGCCGTTCCAGCGCTTCTTGAAGAAGGGCACGGTCCAGTAGTCGAGGCCGAAGGCGCGCCCGGCGCCGCCGAGCATGAGGATGGCGGCGAAGAAGAACCAGGCCTGGCTCCACATGAACATGCCGTTGAAGGTGAAGAGGAGGACCATGGCGAGGCTCGCCGCGGCCGCCCACCAGGTGAAGAAGCCGCCGAAGAGCGCGAGGCCGATGCCGATCTCCATGACGACGACCATGGTCTGCATGACCGGGTAGTTGATGTGGGCGAAGATGCCGTCCATGAAGGTGCGCTTGAACCAGGTCGCGAAGGGCGAGTTCGGGTCGATGATCGGCTGGGAGGTGTTGAGGAAGGTGGTCACGGATTTCTCCGCGGCGCGGACCGTCTCCGCGGCCTGCGATACGGCGCTCACCGCGTCGGCGGCCGCGGGGGCGGCGGCCGCGGCCCATTCGCCCGTCGCCTCGGAGGCGCCGCTCGTGGCCTCCGCGACCTTCACGCCCGCCTGGACGACGCCCTGCGAGAACATCCAGCCGGACTTCGAGCCGGCGTCGAAGTTCAGCCAGCCCTCGAAGATCTTGTTCATGCCCTCGACGAACCACATGAAGCCGAGCCACATGCGGAGGAGGAGGGGCCAGTAGGCTCTCGTCTTGTGCCCGACGAAGCCGCCGAGGAAGGAGCGCCGCTCCTTGACGTCGAGGAACTCGTGCTTTACGTACTCCCAGACCTGGTTGAGTCCGGCGATGTTGAGGAGGTAATAGACGTTGATGAAGTGCTTGATGAAGAGCGCGAACCAGCCCTTCGTCTGCATGTTGCCCGCGTTCGACACGCCGACGCGGCTGCCGATGCAGACCATGACGCCGTGGTAGTTGGGCGTGAACTTGTGGCGCTCGCCGCCGTCGATGTCGGCGATGATGTTCTTCGCGGCCGCCTCGGCGGTGAAGTGCGCCGTCTCGACGATCTGCGCGAGGGGCTTCCCGTCGCGGAGGAGGCCGGCGTTGTCGCCGACGACGTAGACGAAGGGGTACTTCGTCGACTTCATCTCCTCGTCGCACTCGATGCGGTTGCGCTTGCCCATCGGGACGGCGAGGGAGCCGGCGAAGGAGGAGCCCTTGACGCCGCAGGTCCAGATGAAGGTGTCGGTCTCGACCGCGCCGCCGTCCTTGAGGAGGACCTTGCCGGGCTCGGCGCCGACGATGGCGCTGTTCAGCTTGATCTCGCAGCCGGCCTTCTTGAGGTAGCCCTCCGCCTTGGCGCGGAGGGGCTCCTCGAGGATGGGGAGGATGGAGGGGAGGGCCTCGATGCAGACGACCCTCGTCTCCTTCGGGTCGAGGAAGAGCTTGCGGCACATCGTGTCGCGGTACTCGAGGAGCTCGCCGATCATCTCGATGCCGGTGAAGCCGGCGCCCGCCACGACGAAGGTGAGGAGGCGCCTGCGCCTCTCGGCGTCGGGCTCGGCGGCGGCCTTGGCGAAGGTCTCCTCGAGGTGGTGGCGGATCCGCATCGCGTCCTCGAAGGACCAGAGCGAGAAGGAGTTCTCCTGGACGCCGGGGATGCCGAAGTACTCGGGCTCCGCGCCGGCGCCGACGATGATGTAGTCGAAGGGGTACTCGCGGTTCGCGGAGGTCGCGATCTTCTTCTCGAAGTCCACCTTCGCGATCCTGTCGGTGACGACCTCGATGCGCTTGCCGCCGAAGATCTTCCTGAAGCTCACCTGGACCGACTCGGGCTCGGTGCGCCAGCCGGCGACCTCGTGGAGCTCCGTCATGAGGGTGTGGAAGGGGTTCTTGTCGACGAGGGTGACCTGGACGTCCTCGCGCTTTCGGAAGCGCTTCTCGAGGATCTTGCCCGCCCAGACGCCGCCGTAGCCGCCGCCGAGGATCAATATACGCTTCGTGCTCGCCATCGCTTGCATCTCCTTGCACCTTGGGGCCGAGTAGTGGTAGAGGTTTTGGATATTGGTGACAACATAGCATTGTGACGGTAGACCGGGTCGGGTGTCAATAATATCTATATTAAATATTCCCTATACTGTAAAAGGCGGCTCCTTGACTGCCCCATGGGGCGAAAGTATGCTTTCCGGCGTAATGAAAAGGAATTTTCTCCATCTGGCCGCCTCCGGGGCGGAGCTACTGAGGTTCGCGGCGCTCATGTCGCTGGCCGCGGCCTTCGGCGCGACGGACGAGGCTGGGGGCTTCCCGCGGCTCATCCGCTACGCCGCCTCGGCCCAGCTCCTCTTCGCGGCCGGTTTTTTTTTCCTGTGGCTGGACGCGGCGCGCTACGGCTCCTATAGGCCCCTCCTGGCCGTCGGCAAGGCCGCCCTCCTCGCCTCCCTCGTACCCCTCGCCTTCCAGGTGGGCTTCGCCCTCGCCGAGCCCTCCGCGGGCCTCCGCGACCCCCGCGCAGCCCTCGGCTACGTCATCGCCCTCGCGGCGATCGACCTCGGCTCCCTCGCCCTGCTCGCCTTCAGCCGCCCGCCCGCGGTCGAGGCGCCCGCGCCCGCCGCGCGGCAGGAAGCGGTGGAGCCCGTCGACGCGTCGATCCCCGCCGCCGGCGACGGGAAGGCGGAGGCCTAGGCCGTGCGCATCATCCCCATTGCGAGCGGCAAGGGCGGCGTCGGCAAGTCCATGGTCGCCGCGAACCTCGCCATCGCCCTCGCCCAGTCTGATCGCCGCGTCGTCCTGGCCGACCTCGACCTCGGCGCCTCCAACCTCCACCTGATCCTCGGCGTGCCCGCCCCCAAGGCGGGCATCGGCACCTTCCTCGTTGGCCAGGGCCTGCCCTTCGAGAGCGTGGTGGTGGAGACCGACTACCCGAACCTCCGCTTCGTGCCCGGCGACGCCGAGGTGCCCGGCCTCGCCAACATCAAGGCCTCGCAGAAGAACCAGCTCGTGAAGCGCCTCCTTTCGATCGAGGCCGACTACCTCGTCCTCGACCTCGGCGCGGGCACGGGCTCGAACATCCTCGACTTCTTCCTGATGAGCACGAGGGGCATCGTGGTCACCGCCCCGACCCTCACCGCGACCCTCAACGCCTACCTCTTCCTGAAGAACGCGGTGTTCCGCCTCCTCTACGGCGCCTTCGGCCAGAAGTCCCGCGCCTTCGAGCGCCTCGAGGAGCTGCGCAAGGACGGGGCTTCCCTGCAGAAGGCCTACGTCCCGGCCATCCTCGAGGACGTCAAGTGCCTCGACCCGGAGCGTTGGGCGATCGCGACCGAGCGGATGCGACGCTTCCGCCCCCGCCTCCTCATGAACATGCTCGAGGACCCGAAGGACGCGGAGAAGGCGCAGAAGATCCGCCGCTCCTGCAAGGAGTACCTCAACATCGACATCGAGCACCTCGGCGTGCTCTACCGGGACGAGCTCCAGGACGTCGCCCTCGGGAGCCGCATCCCGATCATCCGGTACAAGCCCCAGTCCGTGCTCTCGCAGGGCATCTACCGGACCGCCGACAAGCTCGTCCAGTGCGAGGACGAGGAGGACCTCCCCCTCTCCCTCGCCGAGCTCGACGGCGGCTTCCGGACCGCGGAGCTCGAGGCGGAGGCCGACTTCGGGGCCAAGGTGGCCTACGTCGAGGAGCTCCTCTCCTCCGGGGCGCTCACGACGGGCGACCTGGTCGAGACGGTCCGCGGCCAGCAGTTCGAGATCGACAAGCTCCGCCGCGAGAACCAGTTCCTGAAGTACAAGCTCGCGAAGGCCATCGGGCAGGGCTTCCAGGGATAGGGCGGCCATGGCGCAGGCAGTCGCGAAGGGCGACCTCGCCCTGACGATCGATGAGGACGAGCTCGGCGCGAGTCTCCGTTTCAGCCCCGATCCGAACGGGGCCGAGTGGAGCGCCGACAAGGTACTGCGCCTCCTCATGGACGCCCGCATCGGGGGCTACAACCAGAAGAGGGCCGAGGAGCTCGTCGGCAAGCTCGGGCGCGCGAAGGGCCCCCTCGTCGAGGCCGTGGCCGCGGGGCAGGCGCCCGAGCCCGCCCAGCCCGAGTCGCCCGAGTGGACCGAGCTCGCGATCCCCCCCGAGCTCGCCGCCGTGGTCGACGCGGTCGCCAGGGAGGCGCCGCCGCCCCTCCTCTACAAGGTCAAGGTCGAGACGGTCAAGGTCGAGAAGACCGTCAAGAAGCCGGCCGCCCTGCCCTTCCTGCCGCCGAAGGTCGAGAAGGTCATCGTCTCGGAGCGCCGCGAGAGCCGCGAGCCCGTCTATCCCGACCCCACCCTCCTTCGCGTCGGCTACGCGAAGAAGGGCGACCGGCTCTGCCTCCTCTCCTCGGCCAAGCCGGGCAAGGCGGGCAAGACCATCTTCGGCAAGCCCCTGCAGGCCCAAGCGGGGGAGACCGCCTTCTTCGCGGGCCCGAACGTCGCGCGCAACAAGAACGAGCTCCTCGCCGAGGCGGACGGGGCCGTGCGCGTCGGCGAGCGCTGGGTCGACGTCGTCCCCGTGCCCGAGCACCGCTGGTCGGTGGAGCTCTCGCCCGACGGGGCCACTTTCTTCCTCAACTACGCGCCCGGCGACCCGCGGCTCCCGGCCCCGAGCGCGGCCGAGGTCCTCGCCCGGGCGGCCGGGCTCGGCATGCCCCCCGAGGCCGCGATGGGCGAAACCGAGATCGCCGCCATACTCGCCGAGGCCGCCGCGGCTAGGGAGGCCGTCTATTCGCGCTCCATCTCCCTCGACCGGGACGCCAAGGTCGAGGTCCGGGTCAGCCCGGACAAGACGAGGGCGACGCTCTCGATCTGGAAGGGCCGCGGCCGCGGCAGGCCCCTCGAGCTCTCCGCGGTGAGCGCGGCCCTGAAGGCCTCGGGGGTCCGGGGCTTCAAGGCGGAGCAGCTCAAGAAGGACGTCATCGAATTCCACAAGGGCCCGAAGCCCGAGCTCCTCGACTACCTGCTCATCGAGGGCAGGGCCCCCGGCCGCGGCAAGGACCGCGCCCTCGCCTTCCAGGCCGCCTTCCTCGGCCAGGCCGAGGCCGAGGCCCTGCGCGCCCGGCTCGCGGCGGCGCCGGGCCTGGCCCAGGCGGCCCCCTCCCTGGACGAGTTCCCCCTCGAGGCGGCCGACCGCGTCGCGCGGGTCCAGCTCGGCCAGCGCGTCGGCGAGCTGCCGCCCCAGCAGGCGGGGCAGGCGGGCGTCGACATCTTCGGGAACGCGCTCCCCGGCATACCCGGCAACGATCCCGTCGTGCGGGTCTTCGAGGGCCTCGACTTCTCGAAGGACGCCATCACGGCGACCGCCGCGGGGATCCTCCTCGTCGGCGTCGTCGAGGGCGCCACCTGCCTCCGCGTCCTCCCCCTCCGCGACGCCTCGATCGAGGTCGAGGTGGCCGCCGACGCCTCGACCGCCTCGGTGAGCCTCGTCGCCGAGGAGGGGCTCGGCCAGGGCCTGACCATCGAGGGCGTGCTCGCCGCCTTCACCGCGAAGGGCGTCGTCCAGGGCCTCGAGCCCTGGACCATCGCCGAGGCCGTGGCCGACGCCCGTGCCGGCAGGCCAGTGCTCAAGCGGGTCGCGGCGCGGGCCCGTCCCGCGCGGCCGGGCGGCAGCGTCAAGGTCGAATGGCTCGTCCACAAGGCCTCGGGCGCCCTCTTCGCCCTGCGCGAGGGGAACCGCGCGGACTTCAAGGAGCGCGACACCATGACCCGCGTCGAGGAGGGCATGCCCCTCCTCAAGGTCGCCAAGGCGGGCGACGCCGGCGAGGACGGCGTCGACGTGCTCGGCCGCGTCGTGAAGGGAGGGGGCCTGCCGGGCTCCGAGCGCCCCCCCGAGCACGACGCCACCATCCGCGAGGAGCCCCAGGAGGACGGCTCCGTCCTCTACGTCGCGGCCGCGGGCGGCGAGCTCGTCGTCGAGGGCGAGCCGGGCCGGGGCGGCAGGATCTCCGTCCGCGAGCATCTCGCGGTGGCGGGCGACGTGGGGCCCGAGACCGGGAATCTGCGCTTCCCGGGCTCCGCGAAGGTCGCCGGCTCGGTGCTCGCGGGCTTCTCGCTCGTCGCCGGCGGCGACGTCGCCGTGGGCGGCGGCATCGAGGCCGCCCTCGTCTCGAGCGACGGGGTCGTGCGCGTCGCCGAGGGCATCAAAGGCGCGCGGAAGGGCACGGTGCGGGCCAAGCGCGGCATCGAGGCCGGCTTCGCCGAGCAGGCCCTCCTCCTCGCCGTGGAGGACGTGAAGCTCAAGAACGCCTGTATCTTCTGCAACGTGAAGACCAACGGCCGCCTCGTGCTGCTCTCCGAGAAGGGCGCCCTCATCGGCGGCATCTGCAGGGCGCGCAAGGGCATCGACGTCTCCTCGCTCGGCTCGGAGAACGGCGTCAAGACCGAAGTCTCCTTCGGCCAGGACTACCTCGTCGCGGACCAGATCGACGCCGAGGAGCGGGAGATCGGCCGCCTCAAGAACCTCATCCTCCAATCCGACCGGACCATGGCCGAGCTCGACCTCGCCGGCGGCGGCGCCGGGCTCGACCAGATACGGCAGGATAAAGTAAAACTGATGAAGCTCCTCGAGAAGCGGACGGTGCGGCTCTTCGACCTCCGCGAGAAATTCGAGGGGCATGTGGCCTCCGAGGTCCGCGTCCGGGGCACGGTGCATCCCGGCGTCATCCTCGAGAGCCACAACCGCTTCTTCGAGGTCAGGAGCCGCCGCAAGATGGTGGCCTTCTCGTTCGACCCCTCATCGGGGCGCATCGTGGAGCGGCCCCTGACCGGTTAGGACGAGAGGAGACCCGATGCTCGCCGCGATGCGATTCCCCGCCTGGCTCAAGCCCGAGATAATCCCCGGCCTTCCCTTCCGCTGGTACGGCCTCATGTACGTCGTGGCCTTCGGCGTGGCCTGGCTCCTCTTCCGCCACGAGTCCCGGCGGAGGCGCGCCCCCTGGAGCGAGGACGACGAGGCGGGCTTCTTCTTCTGGGCCATCGTCGGCCTCCTCGTCGGCGCGAGGCTCTTCGGGACCCTGGTCTACGACCCCACGCGCTACTACTGGGCCAAGCCCTGGCTCATCTTCTGGCCCTTCGACGAGTCGGGCCGCTTCTCGGGCTTCCAGGGCATGTCCTACCACGGCGGGGTCGTGGGCGTGGTCGTCGCCACCTTCGTCTTCTGCAAGGCGAAGCGCTTCCGCTGGCTCGAGTGGACCGACGTGCTGACCCTCTCCGTGCCCCTCGGCTACACCGCGGGCCGGCTCGGCAACTTCATCAACGGCGAACTCTGGGGCAAGGTCTCCTCCGGGCCGATCGGCATGATCTTCCCCAACGTGCCCGACTCGGGCCGCTTCCCCGCCCGCGAGGCCTGGGTGCAGGAGGCCGCGGACAAGGCCGGCATCAGGCTCGGCTCGATGAACGACCTCGTCAACCTGCCCCGCCATCCCTCCCAGCTCTACGAGGCCTTCTTCGAAGGAATCGTCCTCTGGCTCCTCCTCTGGTTCCTCGTCCGCAAGCGGAAGGCCTTCCCCGGTTTCGCCACCGGCCTCTACGTCATCGGCTACGCGGTCTTCCGCTTTTTCATCGAGTACCTGCGGGAGCCCGACGCGGGCATCGGCTTCGTGATAGGCGACAAGTCCGCCCCGACCTACCTCTACGCGGGGCCCTGGAACCTCTCCACCGGCCAGGTCCTCTGCCTCATCATGATCGCCGGAGGCGCGCTCTTCCTGGCCTTCGGGGCGATCATCGAGAGGCGTCGCCCCTCCCTCCTCGCGCAGGCCGAGGCCGCGCGCGCCGAATCCGGGCGGGCCGAGCCGAAGCGCCCCTCCGGCGAGGCGCGCAAGCTGCGCAAGAAGATCAAGTGACGGTCTTTGCGCGAGACTTCTTGACCTAGAGCGGGAGAAGGATCGCGCAAATGCGCAAAGGCCGCGAACACCGGGAAGTTGAGAGTCACTCTGTGTCGTTCCGGCACTCACTCCCAGGTCTTGGCGCCTTTGCGCGAGATATCCTCTCTCCTCTCCGTAGTCAAAGCGAGCCGAAGAGGCCGCTCTTGCCCGTGAACCGGAGCCAGCGGCCGGCCTTGGCGGTCCTGCCCTCGTCCAAGAGCGATAGCGCATAACGCGCCGCGCGGTCGGGCTGCCCCGAGGCGTCGGTCACGCCGAAGGCGCGCC
>CAYNPQ010000018.1:18307-19736 GCA_964399065.1 uncultured Treponemataceae bacterium
TAACGCGCCGCGCGGTCGGGCTGCCCCGAGGCGTCGGTCACGCCGAAGGCGCGCCAGGCGGCGCCCTCCGCGCGGGCGAAGAGGCCGCGGCCGAGGCCCTCGAAGGCGCCCTCGGCGAGCGCGGCGGCAGGCCCGGCCTCCGCGTCCCGCGGGCGCTCCTGCGCGAGGAGGAGGAAGGCGCCCGAGCGCCGCTCCTCGAAGCGCCGCGCGAGCTCGCGGACGAGGTAGAGGGGGCCCGCGCAGGCGCCGCCGACCAGGGCCGCGAGCTCGCCGGGCTTGCAGGCGGCGAGGTCGGCCGGCCCGGCCCGGCGGTCGGCCAGGAGGACGGCGACTTCTATGTCGCCCAACGCGTTGCAAGCCGACGCGACGAGGGCCGCCGCGGAGACGTAGGAGGCCGGGTCGTAGGGCAGGGCGACGCAGCCGGCGCCCGCGGGCGCCTCCTCCTCCCGGCGCGCCCCCTCCGCGGCGCGAGGCCTCGGCGCGACGGCGAGGGCCGCGGCCCAGCCCGCCTCGCGCGCGGCCTGCGCCAAGGCGCCCGCGAGCGGGCCGTCGAAGGGGGCGATCAGGATTGTCTTGTTCACGCGGCGAGTGTACTATGGACCCATGCCCGCGGCAAGCGCGCGGGCTCCCCTCGGAGGTCATGAATGCTCGTCGCCCTCGCGCAGATGAACGCCGTCATCGGCGATTTCGACGGCAACCGGGAGCGCATCCTCTCCTTCGCGCGGCGCGCGCGCAACGCGATCAGGACCGACGGCAAGGCCGGCGGCCGCGCCGAGCTCGTCGTCTTCCCCGAGCTCGCCCTCTGCGGCTATCCGCCGATGGACCTCCTCGACCAGGACTCCTTCGTCGAGGGCTGCCTCGCCGCCCTGCGCCGCCTCCAGCGCGAGCTCCCGCCCGAGATCGCGGTCGCGGTGGGCTACGTCGACCGGAACCGCTCGGGGCAGGGCAGGCCCCTCGTCAGCGCGGTCGCCGTGATCGCGGGCGGGGCCCTCGTCTTCACCCAGGCCAAGACCCTCCTCCCCACCTACGACGTCTTCGACGAGGCGCGCTACTTCGAGCCCGCCCGCGAGCGGCGGATACTCGAGCTCGGCGGCCGCCGCATCGGCATCGCGATCTGCGAGGACATCTGGTGGGAGGAGCCGCCGGTCCCCGGCCTCCGCTATCCCGTCGACCCGGTGAAGGACCTCCTCGACGCGGGCGCCGACCTCCTCGTCGTGCCCTCGGCCTCGCCCTTCCACGCGGGCAAGCTCGACCTCCGCCTCCGCCTGGCCGCCAAGGCCGCGCGCGAGGGCAGGGCGCCCCTCCTCTACTGCAACAGCCTCGGCGGCCACGACTCCCTGGTATTCGACGGCCGCTCCTTCGCCCTCGACGCGGAGGGCCGGCTCGCCAGCATGGCGGGCTGGGAGGAGGAGCTCCTCCTCGTCGACGT
>CAYNPQ010000018.1:19836-43619 GCA_964399065.1 uncultured Treponemataceae bacterium
GCCGCCTCCGCCCGCCTCGACGAGATCGAGGAGGCCCTCGTCCTCGGCATCCGCGACTACATGCGCAAGTGCGGCTTCAAGAAGGCCTGCCTCGGCCTCTCCGGCGGCATAGACTCGGCCCTCGTGGCCGTCCTCGCCGCCCGCGCCATCGGGGCGGAGAACGTCACCTGCGTATCGATGCCGAGCCGCTTCTCCAGCGAAGGCTCGGTGAGCGATTCCGTCGCGCTTTGCGAGCGCCTCGGCATGCGCCTCGAGACCCTCCCCATCGAGGGCCCCTTCGCGGCCTACCTCGAGCTCCTCGAGCCCAAGTTCGAGGGCCTGCCCTTCGGCCTCGCCGAGGAGAACCTCCAGGCCAGGATCCGCGGCTGCCTCCTCATGGCCTGGTCGAACAAGTTCAACCAGCTCCTCCTCACGACGGGGAACAAGAGCGAGCTCGCGGCAGGCTACTGCACCCTCTACGGCGACATGTGCGGGGCCCTCGCCCCCATCGGCGACCTCCTCAAGACCGAGGTCTTCGCCCTGTCCCGCCGCATCAACGCCCGCGCCTTGGCCGCGGGCGAGGCTCTCGTCATCCCGACCGCGACCCTGGAGAAGCCGCCGAGCGCCGAGCTCAGGCCCAACCAGACCGACCAGGACTCCCTGCCGCCCTACGAGCTCCTCGACGCCATCCTCGAGCTTTATATCATAAAGAATTGCGGAGCCGCGGAGATCGTCGCGCGGGGTTTCGAGGCCTCGGTGGTCGAGAAGGTGATCGCCATGGTCGCCCGCGCCGAGTACAAGCGGCGGCAGGCCGCCCCGGTCATCAAGGTCTCGCCCCGCGCCTTCGGCACCGGGCGGCGCATCCCTATAGCCCGTTCCCTCCACGAGATACGGCCTTCCTGAGGCGCGGGGCCGCTTCCATTTTCCCGCGGGATCGGCTATCCTGAAGCCCGACGCGGGGCTATGTACCATACGGCAAGCCTAGTCCCGATACCTATTGCGACAGTCCGCGGCCCCGTGCCCCAGGATCCGTCGCAGGGCGACCGAGCGGGCAGCGGCTAGCGGCTAGCGCCCGGCAGGTCGCGGCTACCCGCGTTCGCCGCCTTATGCGCGGCCGCACACGCGCCGTCGAGCGCCCCATCCCGCGAACCCAAGCGAGTACCGACATGGATTTTCATCGTTATGGAATCGACGAGCGGCTCTCCCGGGCCGTCGAGGGCACGAGCATCGCTTCCAACTTCTTCGAGAAGATGCTCGAGCGCGCCGTGCTCAAGAACGAGAACGTCTGCGCCAAGATCAGCCTGAGCGAGGGGGTCGAGGAGGTCTGCCTCCTGCCCGCCCTCCAGTGGATCGCCTCCGCCCCGGGCGGCGAAAGCCGGCGCGCCCTCGTCCTCGCGCCCGACGAGGCGGCGGCCCGCGCCGCGGCCAAGGCCGCCGAGGGCCTCTGCGCCGCGATCGGGGCCTCCGTCCTCCTCGCGGTCGAGGCCCCGGCAGGCGCGCCCGACCAAAGCGCCTCCCTCGAGGGCGAGGGCTCCGCCGCGATCCTCGTCGGCACGACCGGCTCCCTCCTCGCGGCCTCGCGCGACGGGGCCGCCCGACTCCGCGACTACGGCTTCCTCGTCGCCATCGGCGCCGACCGCCTCGCCGAAGCCTCCCCCGAGGAGATGCGCAGGCTCTCGGGCCTCCTCCTCCCCTCCTGGGAGCGGCGCGCCGTCCTCTCCGCCCCGAAGCTCAGCGTCAAGGCCAAGAACCTGGCCTGGGACCTCGCCGACAATCCCTCCGAGATACACATCGAGGAGGAGGCGGCCAAGGCCCGCGGCGTCGCCATGGAGACCTGGCAGGTCAAGGCCGACGCCAAGCTCCGCCTCCTCCTTGGCCTCGTCGCCCGGGACGCGCCGGCCGCGCTCTGCGTCTTCTGCAATCTCCGCTCCACGGCCGACGAGCTCGCCATGCGCCTCGACGCGAACGGCAAGACCGCCGATCGCATCGTCGGCGAGCTCGCGCCGGAGCGGAAGTTCGCCATGCTCGAGGAGGCCGTCTCCGGCGGAGGGCGGATCCTCGTCCTCACCGACCAGGGCGCCGAGGGACTGACCCCCAAGTCCTTCCCCCTCGTCGTCAACTACGACATGCCCCTCGAGCCCGAGTTCTTCGTCAAGCGGCTCGAGCTCCTGGACCGCGAGGCCGCGGGCGCCAAGGTCGTCAACCTCGCCTGCGAGCGCTACATCTACGGCCTCACCGCGGTGGAGCAGTACATCGACCTGAAGCTCGAGCCCCGCGAGCCCGAGGAAGCCCTCCTCGCCCCGGACCGCAGCGCCGGCATGGAAGCGCCGCGCGGCCCCCGCGAGCAGGGCCGCGGCCGCGGCCCCGGCCGGGGCGAGGACCGGCCCCGGCGCGACGAGGGCCGGCGCGAGGGCGGCCGCCGCGACGAGGACCGCCGCGACGGCGGCCGCCGCCGTGAAGCATACGGCCGCGACGACCGGAGCCCCGACATCAGGCGGAGCATCTCCGAGGCCACGGGCGGCTCCCTCGACATGGACCGGGTAGGCGCCGAGGGCGGCGCCCCTCGCGGCGGAGCGGCCCCGCGGGAGGGCTCTCCCTCGCCTGAAGGCGCGGCCCGGCAGCGCGGCGAGCAGCGCAGGCGCAACGAACGCCGCGGCGGCGGGCAGCGGCCAGGCAACCAGGGCGGGGGCCAGGGCGGCGGCCAGCGACGCGGCCAGGGGGGCAAGGACAGCCGCGGCGGCCGAGGCCAGCAGCGGGGCCAGCGTCCCGGCGGTCCCGACCGGCGCGTCCCCGCCCCCGGGCAGGGAGGCCGCGGCGCGGGCAATCCCTACGACCTGCCCATGGAAGAGCGCATGCGCCTGTACCGCGAGAAATACGGCAAACGCCTCGACGAGCCGCGGCCCGAGCAGGGGCGCGGCAGGCAGCAGGGGCAGTCGGGCAAGGCCGACCGTCCCGCCGGGGCCGAGCGATCCAAGGGCGCCGGGAAGAGGCACGAGGGAACGAGGCCGGAGCGGAAGCCCTCCGAGGACCTGAAGCGGGAGCAGCTCCCTCCCAAGGTCGATAAGCCGGCCTCCGAGGAGCCCTCCGCCGGGAACCTGCTCGGACGGCTATTCGGCAGGAACAAGAAGAAGCAAGACTGAGGCATCCCGCGGCCTGGCAGGCCTTGGTTGTCCAGAGGAGCCCCATCATGGGGCTCCTTGTTTTACGTTGTCGTATGTAAAGTGGTTATTACTGCATAAACCTTTGTTTGACCTCGAGACATCTTCTGAAATCGGTCCTCAGCATCTACCCCTAAGCTTCGTGACACTACTCTTGGCAACCTTGGGATGGGCTCCCGTATCACAAGCCCGATGATATATCTAAATTTTCAATTAATAAAACTGTAATAATTATTGCGTAAAAGATTGGGTTTGTAGTATGTTGGTGTTAGATTGCACGTGTACAGATTCACGGGTGCAGTGTGCATCCCAACTACCCCCCCCCAGCAGGAGGAAATATGAAGATCAGTTCCATCCTTAAAATCCTGGCCATCGGTTCGGCCCTGCTCCTTTCTGTCGGTTGCTCCCAGAAAGTCGCGGCCAATCTCGCCCTCAAGGTCCAGGGCACGGCTCCCAGCGCGAAGGCCAGGGCCCTCACCGGCTTCAGCTGCGGCGACGGCAGCATCGCCGTCGACAGCGCCTACCTCTCCATCTCCGAGATCGAGTTCGAGCTCAAGGGCAACGTGGATTCGGCCACCGAGGTGGAGGACGCCGAGTTCAAGGGCCCCTACTTCGTCGACCTCCTCACGAACAAGGTCAGCCCCGAGCTCGGCCTGACCGACCTTCCGGCCGGCGAGTACGATGACATCGAGTTCGAGATCGACAAGATCGACGACGAGGACATCAAGCTCGGCGTCATGTACGACAAGACCCACCCCCTCGCCGTCGGCGGATACTCCATCCTGGTCAAGGGCGCGTACACGCCGAGCGCCGCCGGCGCCGCCGCCATCCCCTTCACCTTCGGCTATACCGACGACGTCGAGGTCCAGATCGCCGCGCCCGCCAACGGCGCGATCAAGTCCTTCACCATCGACGAGAACGCGGTCAACAACATCATCATCGCCTTCCGCATGAGCGAGTGGTTCGACAAGGTGAACCTCGCCGGCGCCATCGCCAAGGATGACAAGGGCGCCGACGCCATCGTCATCGACGGCAACAACAAGTCCAATACCGACGCCGTGAAGGCCATCCTCGAGCAGCTCGAGGACAAGATCGAGCAGTCCGCCGACTACGGCAAGGACAACGACGGGAACGGCGCCCTCTCCGAGGCCGAGGACCAGGACGACTGACGAACCCGCGCGAGCGCGCTCGCGAGGATGCCGCGCGCGGGGAACGCCGCGCGCGGCGAGGGGGCGGCGATGAGCCGCCCTTTTTTTCATTCCTTGGCTTCTGGGTTGACGTTAGGCGGGAAAGATGTTTGTAAACCGGTTTAAACTTGACTTCGCCCCGGCCCTCGACTAGGCTTCGGACGTGCCGCAAAATGCAGCGGCGTGAGCCCCAGGGCTCGAAGGCGGTCGCCATGAACATCCTCTCCCATACCGTGAAGCCGAAGATCCCCGCCCCCCTCGCCTTCCTCGAGGAGATCGCGCACAACCTCTGGCTATCCTGGAATTTCGACGCGATCATGCTCTTCATCAGGCTCGACTACGACGTCTGGCTCCAGTCCAACCAGAATCCCGCGAAGATGCTCGGCATGGTCGGGCAGGAGCGCTACGACGAGCTCGCGCAGGACGACTCCTACCTCGCCGCCCTCAAGGAGGTCGCCGAGAAGTTCGAGCTCTACAAGAAGGGCGAGACCTGGTACAAGGGCCCGCGCGACGGCATGGTGGCCTACTTCTCGATGGAGTACGGCCTCGACGTGTCCCTGCCGACCTATTCGGGCGGCCTCGGCATCCTCTCCGGCGACCACATGAAGACGGCGAGCGACATGGGCCTGCCCCTCGTCGGCGTGGGCCTCCTGTACCGGCAAGGCTACTTCAAGCAGTACCTCAGCCACGACGGCTTCCAGCAGGAGTCCTATCCCGAGAACGACTGGTACAACATGCCGGTCCACCGCTGCTTCGACTCCTCCGGCAAGCCCGTACTCATCTCGGTCGAGATGGCCGGCAAGCCGATCGCGGCGCAGATCTGGGAGGTCAAGGTCGGCACCTCCTCGCTCTTCCTCCTCGACACGAACATCGAGGAGAACGGGCCCGAGGACCGGACCATCACCGCCGCGCTCTACGGCGGCGACAAGGAGACGCGCATCCGCCAGGAGATCCTCCTCGGCGTGGGCGGCATCCGCGCGTTGCGCGCCCTCGGCGTGCCCGTCGCGGTCACGCACATGAACGAGGGGCACTCGGCCTTCCTCGGGCTCGAGCGGATCCGCGAGCTCATGGCCGAGCGCAAGTTCTCCTTCCACGAGGCGATGCAGGCGATCTGGCCCACCAACGTCTTCACGACCCACACGCCCGTGCCCGCGGGCAACGAGCGCTTCGGCATCGACCTCATGGAGAAGTACTTCCGCTCGGCCGTCCAGGGCTTCGGGATCGAGTGGCGCGACTTCCTCGCCCTCGGGCGCGAGCGGCCCGGCGACGACGGCGAGCCCTTCTGCATGACCATCCTGGCCCTGAAGCTCTCGGCCTACGCGAACGGCGTCGCGAGGCTCCACGGCGAGGTCTCGCGGAAGATGTGGGCCGCGCTCTGGCCGGGCCTCGCCGAGGGCGAGGTGCCGATCTCCCACGTGACGAACGGCGTGCACCCGCGCACCTGGGCCTCGCACAACATGCTCGAGCTCCTCGACCGCTACTTCGGGCCGCGCTTCTACGAGGAGCCCGCCAACCTCGAGATGTGGGACCGCATGGACCGCATCTCCGACGAGGAGCTCTGGCGCACCCACGAGCGGCGCCGCGAGCGCCTCGTGCTCCTCGCCCGCGACCGCCTGAAGCGGAGCCTCAAGCACATGGGCGTGTCCGACTCCGAGATGCGGCGCGCCGACGACGCCCTCTCGCCCTACGCCCTCACCGTCTCCTTCGCCCGCCGCTTCGCCACCTACAAGCGCGGCAACCTCCTCCTCCGCGACCCCGACCGCCTCCTCCGCCTCCTGGGCGACGCGAAGCGGCCCGTGCAGATCCTCTTCGCGGGCAAGGCCCACCCCCACGACCTGCCGGGCAAGGAGATCATCAAGGAGCTCGTCCACTTCTCGCGCAGGGAGGACGTGCAGGGGCGCATCGTCTTCCTCGAGGACTACGACATGACGATGTCGCGCTACCTGACGGCCGGCTCCGACGTCTGGCTCAACACGCCCCGCCGGCCCCTCGAGGCCTCGGGCACGAGCGGCATGAAGGCGGGCGTCAACGGCGTGCTCAACTGCTCCATCCTCGACGGTTGGTGGGCCGAGGGCTACCGCCCCGAGATCGGCTGGGCCATCGGCTCGGGCGAGGAGTACAACGACGAGGCCCTCCAGGACCAGATCGAGAGCGAGGCCCTGTACGACCTCCTCGAGCGGGAGATCGTGCCGATGTTCTACCAGCGCGGCCGCGACGGGCTGCCCCGCGAGTGGATCAAGAAGATGAAGGCCTCGATCAAGTGCATCGGCCAGGAGTTCTCGACCCACCGGATGCTCGCGGAATACTCGGAGCGCTTCTACCTGCCCGCCCTCGAGAACTGGCGCCGCCTCGAGAAGGAGGGCTACGCCTCCGCGCGCTCCATCGCCGCCTACCTCGCGAGGGCCAAGGCGGCTTGGCCCGCCGTCTCGGTCTCCGAGCTCCGCACGGACGCCCGGCCCGTCATGGAGCTCGGCGAGCCCGTGACGATCCGGGCCGTCGTCGACCTCGGCGGGCTCGAGCCGGCCGAGGCCTGCGTCCAGCTCTACCACGGCGCCCTCTCGAGCCAGGGCGAGATCACGGAGGCGCAGCTGGACGAGATGTCCGCGACCGCGCGGAAGGGCAAGGCCTGGGAATACGAGGTGACGGTGCCCTGCAGGCGGACGGGACAGAACGGCTACGCGGTGCGGGTCCTGCCCCGCCACGAGGCCCTCGTGAGCCCCTACGTCCCGGGACTGGTGCGTTGGGCCTGAAAGCGCGATATACTGTATACGGAATCCGGGACCGGCCCGGATGTCCACGCCGAAACGCGAACATTCCGCGCCGCCCCCCGGGGCGGCGATGCATGTAAGAACGCCCGAGCCGTATTGCCATCCATTGCTCTCGCACCTCGACGATGGATCGATGTGGGCACCGATCCTCACCAGACTCCGCGGGCCTCGCCGGGCGCGCGGGTCGGCCATTTTTCTCGCGCCGAGGAGAGGGGATCATGCCTAACGAGACGGTGCTCGTGGTCGAGGACGAGGTCCTCGTCGGGATGGAATTGAAGGAGGACCTGGAGCGGCTCGGCTACCGGGTCGCCGACGTGGTCCCCTCGGGGGAGCGGGTCGTCGAGGCCGTGGCCGCGAGCCAGCCCGACATCGTGCTCATGGACGTCCGCCTCGAGGGCGGGGTCGACGGCATCGAGGCGGCCTACCAGGCCAGGGCGGAGTTCGAGGTGCCGATCATCTACCTCACGGCCTACTCGGACCGCGAGACCCTCCGGCGCGCCGCCATAACGGAGCCCTCGGCCTTCCTCCTCAAGCCCTACAACGAGCGCGAGCTCGCGGCCAACGTCGAGATGGCCCTCTCCCGCTCGAGGGGCGGCGAGAGCCTCCGCCGCGACCTCAGGCAGGCCATCCCCCTGGTGAAAGCCCTCGAGTCGCCCGGCCTCCTCGTCGACGCCGACGGCCGCGTGCTCTACGCGAACGAGGCGGCCGCGCGCATCCTCCGCGCGAACGACGCGAGCCGCCTCCGCGGCCTGCCACTCTCGCGCTTCGTCGCGCCCGGGGAGGGGGGCGGGACCCGGGCGGTGAGGACCGTCGACGGCGCCGAGTCCCCGGCGCGGGCCCGCGTCCTCCGGCTCGACCGCGGCGACGGCCGCTTCATGGGGAGCTACGTCGCCTTCGACAGCCTCGACCCGCGGGAGCGCGAGCTCCTCGAGCGCTCGGCCGCCGACGCGAACGACGCCATCGCGCGGACCCTCCCGAGGCCGGACTCCGCGGGCCCCGGCTTCCGGGTCGGCGGCTTCCTCAACCCCTGCCCCGCGGGCACGGGCGACTGCTTCGACGTGTTCAGGGCGGACGAGCGGCGCTTCGGCTTCTACGGCCTCGACGTCATCGGGCACGGCATCCTGGCCGCCCTCATGGCCTACTCCCTCCACGATCTCGTCCCCGTCCTCGCCTCGGGCCGCGAGGGGGGCCGGGCCCTCGCGCCCGCGGAGCTCCTCCGCGCCCTCAACGAGCGCTACCGGGGCTTCGGCGAGCGCCGCGCCGCGCCCTTCTTCACGATCGCCTACGGCACGGTCGACGCCCTCTCCGGCGAGTACTCGATAGCGAGGGCCGGCCACGTGCCGGTCCTCCACCTCTCGGCGAAGGGCGGCGCGATCTTCCTCGAGTCGCAGGGCGCGGCCGTCGGCGTCTTCGAAGAGCTCGAGGCCGGCTGCGTCGAGGGCGTCCTCGAGCCCGGCGACCGCCTCCTCGCGGCCTCGGACGGCCTCCTCGACGTCTTCGACGAGGAGGACCTGGGGGCCGCGAAGGCCGCCTTCGCCGCCTTCGCGGCCGAGCGCCGCCGCCTCGGGCTCGACGAGCTCGCGGAGGAGTTCTACCGGGCCGACGCCGAGCGGCGCTCGCGGCAGGCCCTCGTCGACGACTCGAGCCTCCTCGTCATCGAGCGCGCCTGAGCCGCGTCACTCGGTCGTGACGCTCTTCGCGAGGTTGCGGGGTCGGTCGACGTCGCGGCCGAGGGCGCTCGCGACCGAGCGCGCGAGGAGCTGGAGGGGGACGAGGGCGAGGATGGGTCCGAGCTCCTCCATGCAGGCGGGCAGCTCGAGGAGCTCGTCCGCCCTGGGCCTGAGCGAGTCGGGCGCGCCGGGGCAGACCGCGACGACCGGGCCCTTGCGCGCCCGCACCTCCGCGATGTTCGACAGGGTCCGCTCGTAGCTCGCGCCCGGCGCGAGGAGGGCGAAGGTCGGCGTCCCCGGTCCGACGAGGGCGAGGGGCCCGTGCTTGAGGGCCCCGCCCGCGAAGCCCTCGGCGTGGACGTAGGAGAGCTCCTTGAGCTTGAGGGCCCCCTCGAGGGCGGCGGGGTACATGAAGCCGCGGCCGAGGAAGAGGACCGAGCCTCCCTCCGCGGCGCGGGCGCCGGACGCGATGCGCGACGCCAGCTCCTCGATCCGGGGCCTCAGGGCGAGGGCGGCCTCGATCTTCTCGGGGAGGGCGAGGAGCTCGTCCGCGATGCGGCGTCCCTCGCCGAGCGAGAGGTTCCTCGCGCGGCCGATCGCCAGGGCGATGAGGGCGCAGCCCGTCACCTGCGCGAGGTAGGACTTGGAGGCGGCGACCGAGAGCTCCTGCCCGGCGTGGAGGTACACGCCCGAGCCGCAGAGCCTCGCGAGGCTCGAGCCCACGGAGTTGACGAGGCCGATGCAGCGGCCGCCCTTGGCCTGGACCTCGCGCACCGCGGCGAGGGTGTCGGCGGTCTCGCCCGACTGGCTCACCGCCACGTAGAGCGCGTCCGGGTCGACGATGGGGTTGGCCGCGCGGAACTCGCTCGCGTCCTCGGCGCGGGCCGGCACCCGGGCCCAGGCCTCGATGAGGGCCTTGCCCGACATGGCCGCGTGGAGGGCCGTGCCCATGCCTAGGAAGACGACCTCGGAGACGGCGTGGAGCTCGCGGGGCGTGAGCTCGAGCCCGCCGAGCTTGGCGTTCCCGTACTCGCGCACGAGGCGGCCGCCCGAGCCGAGGGTCCGGTCCACGGCCTGGGGCTGCTCGTAGACCTCCTTGAGGAAGAAGTCCGGGTGGGCGCCCCGCTCGGCGAGGCCCTCGGCCGGCGGGATGGTCTCGGCGCTCCGGACGACCGTCTCGCCGCGGAGGTTCCGCGTCTCCCAGGATTTCGCCTCGACGACAGCGAGCTCGCCGTCGCGGAGGAAGACCGCCTGCCTCGTGTGCGAGGCGAAGGCCGCGGGGTCGCTTGCGAGGAAGCACTCGCCCTCGCCGATCCCGATGGCGAGGGGACTGCCGTTCCGCGCGCCGACGAGGAGGCCGGGCCGGTCGGCGAAGACGCAGGCGAGGCCGTAGGTGCCGGAGACCCGCGCGAGCGCGGCGGCCACCGCCTCGACCGCGGCGGTCCTGCCGTCGGCGGAGCCCCGCGCGGCGAGCTCGCGCTCGACGAGGTGGGCGAGGATCTCCGAGTCGGTCTCGCTCGCGAAGACGGCGCCCGAGTCCTCGAGCTCGCGCTTGAGCTCGGCCCAGTTGTCGATGATGCCGTTGTGGACGACGGCCACCTTGCCCGCCGGGCCGAGGTGGGGATGGGCGTTGGCGTCGGAGACCCCGCCGTGCGTCGCCCAACGCGTGTGCCCGATGCCGCACTTCGCGGCGGAGGCCGCGGGGAGGACCGCCTCGAGGTTGGCGAGCTTGCCCTCCTTCTTGAAGACGCGGATCGCGCCCTCGCCGCAGAGGGCCACGCCGGCGGAGTCGTAGCCCCGGTACTCGAGGAGCTTGAGACCCTGGACGATGAGGGGCAGGGCCTTGCGCGGCCCCGCGTAGCCGATGATTCCGCACATCGCGAACTCCTATCCGTAGATCATCCGCCGGACTTGGCGGAGGCTGAGGGGGGGCGAGGCGAAGCGGCCGGCCTCGACCTCGCGCCGGAGGATCTCGAAGCCCCGCTCGTTGGGCACCCCCGAGGCGCGGAGCTCCGCGTGGCGGCGCAGGACGTAGTCCTCGACCGTCTCCTCGGTGAGGAGCCAGAGGTCCTCGAGAAGCTTGGCCAACTCCTCGTCGCCGAGTCCGTACCGGGCGGCGAGTTGGCGCCGCGCCTCGGGATTCAGGGGGCCGGCCCCGTCTGACCGGATTTCCATGGCCGCTACAGTATCGGCGTGGAAGGGGAATTTCAAGAAAAAAACCCGAAATCGGGCAAGAATACTGTTCTAGCTCGGTGTCACGAAGATTTGGGGCAGGCTATCTGAGCCATACGACCCCGAAATCGTCCGCGCCCGGGGAGGAGCCCGAGAAGACATAGGGCTCGAGGCCGCTCTCCTTCCGGTATCGCTCGACGACCCGCCCGAAGGCCTCCTCCGCCTCGGGGCCGGCGAGGCCGAGGACGGCCACCGTGCCCCCGGCGCCGCCGCCCGTGACCTTCGCGCCCATGAGGCCCTTCCCCTCCTCGGCGCGGACGAGGCCGACGAGGAGGTCGGTGGCCTGCGAGGCGAGGCCGCAGTCCGTGTAGCCCGCGTGGCACTGGTACATGAGCTCGCCGAGGAGCCGGGCGCTCCGTTCGTCCGCCTCCGGCCCGGCCGAGGCGACAAGCTCCCGGAAGAGCCGCACGCGCCAGTTCTCCTCGATCGCGTAACGCGTCGCGCCGAGGACGGGGTAGGGGACGCCGGCCAGGACCCGGGTGTGCGGGTCGAGGTGGAGGGGGAAGCGCGCCGAGAAGTCGGCGCCGTCGATCGAGGCGGGCAGGAGGCGCTCGTAGCGTTCCCGGAATACGGCGGGAGCCACGCGGGCGAGGTAGCCGTCCCAGCGCCCGTCGACGTAGCGGGACACGGCGCCCGACTCGTCGAGGCGGGGCTCGAGGCCCTCGGCCTCGCAGAGGTAGCGGTAGCCCATGAAGGCGGCGGCCCGCGCCGCCTCGTACTCGATGCCGGAGACCGCGTGCCGCACTCCGGAGTCCACGCCCCAGACGCGGAGGTTCCCGGGCAGGCGCGCCCGCTCCTCCGGCAGGCAGGGCTGGCAGAGCATGGGGATGAAGGAGCCCTCGCCGCCCATCGTCACCGCGAGCTGGTCCATGACGCCGCAGGCCGCGCCGGTCAGGGCGATCTCGACCCATTGCGTCGCGAAGGCGAGCTCGACGCCGCGCATCTCGATCCCGTAGCGCGCGGCCATCGCCTTCATCGGCGCCACCTCGATGGCGGCGGAGGAGGAGACGCCCTTGCCCAGGGGGATGTCCGACTCGAGGCGGAGGGCGAGGCCGGCGCGCACCTTGTCCGGGTGCCGCGCGAGGAGGCGGTAGAGGTCGCCGAGCACGTAGGCGCACCAGGCCCGGCCGGGCTCGGCCTCGCACCAGGCGCGGAGCCAGGAGGCGGGCCGGAGGCGGCCGCCCTCGAGGAGCTCGCCGAGGCGGAGCTCGATCCGGTCCTGCCAGCCGAGCCCGGCGACCGCGGGGTTCGAGAGGATCACGAGGTCGTCGTCCCTGGCCTGGACGGCGACGAGGACGGCCTCGCGGATCGTGGCCTCGAAGACGAGGCCGCCCGTGTAGTCGTCGTTGCCGCCCATGAGGTCGAGCCGGCCCGGCGAGCGGCAGACGAGGATCTCGCGGCCCCGCTCGAAGAGCGGGCCGCCGCCGGGGGATGCGGTGTCGCGCAACGCGCGGACCCGGTCGAGGAATCGCGCGGCGTCCGGGAGGCGCCTCGCCTCGGCTTCGTTCCTGTGCTCCATGCTCGTCCTCCGCGTCATTCCTGGAAGAGGTCCCTCGTGCGCTCGTAGAGCCTCTTGTACCGCGCGTAGGCGGCTTCGTAGGGCGCCGCCCGGGCGGGATCGGGCTCGAAGGAGGCGGCGGCGCGGTTCGAGGCCGCGGCCGCGGCCTCGATCGAGGGGTAGCGGCCGAGGGCGGTCGCGACGAGGATCGCCGCGCCGAGGGAGGCGCACTCGGGCTCGGCCATCGCGACGATGCGCCTGCCCGTGACGTCGGCCTTGATGCGCGACCAGGCCGCGCTCCTCGCCCCGCCGCCGAGGGAGCGGATCTCGGCCGCCCTCGTCCCGCCCGCCGCCTCGACGAGCTCGAGGTTCTCGCGCAGCATGAAGGCGACGCCCTCGAAGATGGCCCGGGCGAAGTGGGCCCGCCCGGTGTCGAGGCCCACGCCGAGGAAGACGCCGCGGGCCGCGGGGTTGTCGTCGGGCTGGGTGGTCCCGGCGAGGTTCGGGAGGAGGACGAGGCCGTTCGCGCCGGGGGCCGTCGACTCGACGAGCTCGCCTATGAGGTCGTAGGGCGAGACGCCCCGCGAGGCGGCCGCCGCCGCGAGGTCGGGGCAGAACTCGTCCTTGAACCACTTGAGCGCCATGCCGGCGGTCATGCAGATGGGGATGTACAGGTACTTGCCCGCGATCGCGTGGCGGTAGAGGGTCGGCCGGGCGGGGTGGCGGAAGTCGGGCCGCTCGCAGGTCAGGGCCACGGCGAGGGCAGTGCCGGTGGTCTCGGAGACGAGGCCCGGGCTCGCGTTGCCCGCTCCTATCGCGCCGGCCGCCTGGTCCATGGCGCCGGTCGCCACGGCGACGCCGGGCCGCAGCCCGAGCTCGGCCGCGGCCCCGGGGAGGAGCTCCCCGACCGGGCTCCCGCACTCGAGGGCCTCGGGCAGCAGGGCGGGGTCGACGCCGATCGAGTCGAGCATGCCCTCCCAGGGGCGGTCGGCGGCGATGTCGAAGTAGCCGGTGGTGGAAAGGAGGGACTTCTCCGAAGCCAGGCGGCCCGTGAGGCGGAAGAGTATGTAGTCCTCGAGGAGGAGGAACGCGCGCGTCCGGCGATAGACGTCGGGCTCGCGCTCCTTGATCCAGAGGAGCTTCGAGACGGGGCAGAGGCCGTTGCAGTCGGGAATGCCGGTGCGCGCGTAGAACTCGGCCTTGTCCCAGCGCTCGCGGATCCTCGCCGCCTCGGCGGCCGCGCGGCCGTCGAGCCAGACGATGGCGTTCCGGAGGGGGCGGCCCGCGGCGTCGACGGGGATGAGGGTCTCGCCCTGGGTCGTGACGCCGATGCCGCGGAGCTCGCGGGCCGCCTCGGGCCGCCGCGCGAGGAGGCGGCCGACGCAGTCGCGCATGCCGTTCCAGTAGGTCTCGGGCTCGAGCTCGACGCGGGAGCCGCCGGGGGCGAGGAGGCGGTACTCGACCGACTCGCCCGCGATCGCGGCGAGGCCCTCGCCGAAGAGGGTCGCCTTGACCGCGGTGGTCCCGATGTCGAAGGCCAGGATCATCGGAGCGCCCGCCCGTTCACGCGCGCCTCAGGTAGGCCTTCTCGGCCTCCTCGGGGCTCGCGCCCCGCTTCACCACGTCGAGGAGGGCGTCGAGGTAGGCGACGGGATTCTTGGCGCAGATGACGTTGCGGCCGTAGACCACCCCCGCGGCGCCCGCGTCGAGCGCGGCGCGGGCCTGGGCGAAAGCCTGGGCGGGGCGCTCGAAGGCGCCGCCTCCGAGGGCCAGGGTCGGGATGACCGAGCTCCGCGCGATCCGGTCGAAGCCCTCGACGAAGACCGTCTTGATGAGGTCGGCGCCGAATTCGGCGCAGGCCCTCGTGCCGAGGGCGAGGTCGCCGACGTCGCCCTTGTAGCGGTCGATGGCGCCGAAGGGGATGAACTCTCCGACGAGGGGCACGCCGAGGGCGTCGGCCTCCGCGGCGAACTCGCCGAACTGCGTGACGGTGCGGGTGTTCGCCTCCTCGTCGGTGCCGAGGAGGAGGGAGGCGATGACGAGGTCGGCGCCCAGCGAGACCGCGTATTTGACGTCGCACAACTTCTCGTTGTATCCCTTGTCGTAGTAGCGCTCCTTCGGGACGCGCGCGTAGTCCTTCATGTGGGGCTTGCAGTAGTGGGCCGCCCAGTTGACCCTGACGAGGCAGAGGGGGGCGTCCCTCCGCGCGAAGAAGGCGCGACACCGCTTAGCCATGCCCGGCATGACCAGGAAGGCGTCGGCCTTGCGGAAGGCCTCGATCTCCCGGGGGAGGTCCTCGATGCCGGGGAAGGGCCCCATGTAGCTGCCGTGGTCCGCGGCGACGATCACCGGCGCCCCCGCCGAGAAGAGCCTGCCGAGGCGAATTTCCTTGCCCGTCATGCGACGCTCCTTTCCGTTCAGCCGACGATCTGGACCCGGACGCGGCGCTCTCGCGCGCGGACCTGGTCGAAGTCGGCGAAGTAGATCCGACCGAATTCACCCAGCTGCATCTTCCCTCCGAGGAGGGGCACCGAGACCGACCTGCCGAGGAGGACCGATCGGAGGTGGGCGTCGGTGTTGAGGCTCCAGGAGGCCTCCTCGGCGCGCTCCTCCGTCGCCCTCTCGATGTGGCGCGGCCCCGGATGGAGGTACTGCCCCTGGGTCCTGCAGGTCGGCGCGATCTTCTCGAGGACGCCGACGAGGTCCTGCATGATGAACTGCTCGCCCCAGTAGTCGACGTCGTCCGACTGCTCCTGGATCAGCACGCTGCAGGTGGTGTGCTGGGAATACACGAGGACGATCCCCTCCTCGAATCCCGACGCGCGCGCGATCGCCGCCACCTCGTCGGTGACGTCGTGGAAGGTCGGCCGCCGGTCGGAGCGGATCCCGAATTCGCCGTGGTAACTCGCCATGCTCACCTCCCCCGCCTCTCGTCCCAGGCCTCGCGCAGGGCCCGTATCATCTCGCCGAGGGCCTTCGCCGGGTCCGGGGCCCTGACCACGGCGCTCGTGCATCCGGTGGCCTCCGCCCCGAGCGCGATCATGGCCCGCACGTCCTCCGGCCCCGCTATGCCCGCGCCGTGGAGGACGCGGATCGCGGGGTCGACGCGCCGGATCGACTCGTTTGTCTCCCGCACGTAGTCCCTCGCCTCGATCCCGCCGCCCGGGGCCCCGATGAGCTCGGGCGGCTCCGCGAGGATGATGTCCGGCCCGAGCTGGGCGATCGCCCTGGCCTGGGCCGGGTCGTCGGCGCAGACCAGGGTCGCGAGGCCGACCTCGCCCGCGCGGCGGATCGCGCGGGCCAGCTCCGAAAGCTCGAGGCGCCGCTCCGCGTGGTTGAGGAGGACGCCCCGCGCGCCCGCCGCCTTGACCGCCTCGGGCAGCACCGAGCCGACGCCTTTGCCGACGACGAGGGCGTCCATGTGCTGGGCGAAGACCAGGAGGCGCCGCGTCGCCTGCGCGATCATCCGCAGGTCGACGGCCTGCGGCGTGTAGATGATGTCGACGTCGTAGAGCCCGCTCAGCCGCTCCGCCTCGAGGGCCAGGTCGAGGGCGGCCTGTCCGTAGAGGTAGGCCTTCGGCCCGAGCTCGAAGAAGGGCGGCCGGATCGCGAAGCCTTCCAGCATCGCCTAGGCCTCGACGTACTCGACGCCGAGCATGGAGCAGAGCATCCTCCAGCGCCGCGAGACGTCCCCGAGGCAGATGACCTCGTGGTGGGTGCCGCCCGCGCCGACCCAGGCCTCGACGCAGCGCTCGATGCCGGAGCGGGGCTTCCAGAAGATGTAGGGCATCTCGCAGTTGACCATGTCGGCCCTCGGCTGGATCTCGCCGAGCGCGGCGACCAGGCGGAAGCCGCCGCCGGGCGCGCTCGTCATCGAGACGAGGGTGGCCTCGCCGGGGACGGGCGCGAAGATCGGGGTCGGCGGGTTCGCGAGGCCGCCCTCGCCGAGGTAGCGGTCGATGAGCCGCGGCTTTGCGCCCTTCCGGCAGGTGGCCCAGTTCCCCTCGCCCGCGTGGCAGAAGATGATGGCGCCCGTCGCGAAGTCCATCGTGTACATCTCGGTGAAGTTGCCGCCGCCCTCGCCGATGTGGTGGGCCGCGTAGACCATCGAGGCGCAGACCGCGTCGCCCTCGGCCGCGTAGCCGTAGCCCTCGGCCATGAGGTGGGAGGCGCCCATGAGGGGCAGCTGCCTGAAGCGTCCGTCCGCCCCGAAGTTGTCGAAGTGGGCGGTGAAGGCCTCGAAGCCGTTCGCGTCGAGGTGCCGCTTGAAGCCGAGGTAGATGCGCGTCGCCTCGGCGTGGCTCTCCCGCGTCAGCTTCGGGTCCATCTCGAAGGTCGCGCGGTCCCGCGCCATCGAGGCCTCGATCTCGGCGTCGCCCAACGCGTCCATCGCGGAGGCGACGGAGCCGAGGTCCTGGTGCGCGAACTCGGGGCCGATCCTCGCGAAGAAGGCCATGTCGTCGGTGAGGATGTCGCCCATGCCGCCCATGCGGCCGAAGATCGCGACGCGGAGGCGGCGCAGCCTCGCGCGGACGAGGGCGGCCCGGCCGAAGTCCTCGACGAAGGCGCGGAAGCGCGGCTCGAGCCGGTTGCCCGCGAAGAACTGGCAGGGGAAGCCCATGCGCGCGATCATGTTCGAGTTGTCCTGCGCGCCGTGGATGCCCTGGTTGACGGTGAGGTCGAGCTCCCTCCACTCGCGCCCGACCTCCTGGTCGGGCTGCACGATCGCCAGCGCTATCGGCAGGCGGTTGTCCTGGAGGGCGCGGAGGAGCCAGGCGCCCTGCGAGTAGGCCAAAAGGACGATGAGGATGCCGTCGAGGCCCTCGGCGTTGAAGGCCGCGACCGTCGCCTCGATCTCGCGCCGGTTCCTGGCGGCGCCGGGGAAGCGCAGCTCGACCGCGCCGGCGCAGGCGGCGACGATCTCCCGCGCGTAGGCCTCCTGCCGCGCGGTGATCCCGGGGAAGACCGGCTCGTAACCCTCCGTCATGAGGCCGAGGAGGCCCAGGCGGGGCAGTCCCTGCTTGTCCATCGCCGCTCCTTTCGCGCGCCGGCAGCGCGGCGCGATCACAGGTCGTAGAACGACAGCGAGAGCCTCCGGCGCTCGCTCGCGAAGGGCCCGAGCCTGCGGAGGCCGCCCGAGCCGCGCTCGGCCGCCCTGCCGCGAAGGGTGCCCGTGCCCGGCTCGACGCCGAGGGCGTACTCCCCCGAGCGCAGGGACTTCCACTCGGTCAGCACCGGCAGGGCCGCCGCCTCGTAGCGGAGGGCGGCGCCGAAGCCGAGCCGCGGATTCTCGAGCCGGGCCTCGACGAGGCCGGAGGCGTCGGGACGCGGGTAGTGGAAGAAGACCTCCTCGGGCCGCCCGTCCCCGGGCTCGCCCATCGCGTCCCACGAGGCCAGTCCGGGCCGCGCGGACTCGGTCCTCGCCTCGGGCGGCCTCGCGGCCTCGGGGAGGATGAGCCTCAGCCCCGCGTCGAGGAAGGGATAGCCGAAGTTGAAGTGGTAGAGGAGCATGTACTCGACCGCCTCGGGCTCGTCGTTCACGACGAGGTCCTCGATCTCGAGCGCGCTCGAGCCGAGTTCGCTCCGTACGGTCCTCTCGAGCCTGAGGTTCTCGCGGCCCATCGAGCTCTCCCTGGTCTCGGCCCTGGCCTCGAGGAGGTAGCGGTCGCCCTCCCAGTACGCGCGCGCGGAGGCCTGCTCGGCGGGCGTCATGCCGACGCGCCCGTGGAGGGGGTGGTAGCGCCCCTCGGCGTCCCGGCAGTCGGTCCCGATGTTGAGGAGGCCGCAGGTGCAGAGCATGCCGGCGCTCCAGTAGACGTCGAACTCGCCCTCGACCGGGTGGAGGAAGGAAGGCCCGACGAGGCCGTTCTTGGCGAGGAAGCCGATGTTCACGCCGCGGTACCTGAGCTGGTGGATGTCGAGGCACTTGTCGGGGATGAGGACGCACTCCAGGCCGGAACCCGTGCGGAGCTCGAAGGAGGCGAGGCCCCTCGCCTTGCCCCTCCCGTAGCTCTTTTCCTCGATGCCCGCGACCTGCGCCATGTTCCCGGCGTATCTCAGTATCTCGCTTCGACGCATCCTGTGCTCCTGATGGTTCATGTTATTGCACGAAACAGTCACTGCGTCAACGGTAAATGTCAAAAAAGTGCATACACCCCCGGCTAAAATGATTGAGATGGTCAAAAAGTGCTTGACAGTGACGTATTCCGGCTGTAGGCTCATGCTGTTCCCAGAGGCAGGCGCGCTCCGCCGAGGCCGAGGTCCCGGCGATCGCATAGATCCGAAGGAGGTTCTCGATGAGGACGAAAAAGTCGTTGCTCTCGACGGCGATCCTGCTGGTCCTCGCGTCGGTCTCGCTGATCGCCCAGGGGGCCAAGCCGGTCAAGCTCACCTTCTGGTGCGGCGGCGCCTACTACAATTCCGACGAGGCCAAGAAGCCGCAGGGCGAATGGGCGATCACGAAGATCGTGAAGCAGTTCGAGGAGCGGAACCCGGGCATCACGGTCGACGTGACGCCGATCGAGCTCAGCTCGGAGACCATCGCCAAGTTCAAGGCGGCCGCGATCGCGAAGAACGGGCCGGACGTGATCGAGCTCTGGACGGGCAGCTACATCTTCCCGCTCAAGGACGTCCTCCTCCCCCTGAACAAGTACATACCGGCCGACGACAAGGAGAAGATCTCGGGCTGGGACGCGGTCACCTACAACTTCCAGCCGGGCGGCGACATCCTCGGCTATCCCTGCGGCAACAACTACGCGGGCCTCGTCTACAACAAGTCCCTGGTCAAGGCCGCCGGCATGGACTGGGACAGGAACCCGCCCAAGACCACCGAGGAGTTCCGCGAGGCCCTCCGGAAGATCAAGGCCACGGGCGTCGTGCCCTTCGGCTTCGACGGCTCCAAGGGCCGCATCCTCCACTACGCGACCATCTACTGGTGGGTCGAGGAGTCCGGCTACGAGCGCCTCGTCACCAACGCCGACGGCAGGACCAAGTACGAGGACGACAAGGGCTTCCTCAACCTCCTCGGCTACATGCAGTCCCTCTTCGCCGAGGGGCTCACCAACGCCGACGCGGCGACCTCCGTCGACTACGAGGCCAAGTTCTCCTCCGGCAAGTACGCCGTGACCGTGGGCGGCGTCAACAACGCGAAGGCCTTCGAGCAGGCCATCGGCCCCGACAACTTCGGCTACCTGCCCTTCCCGGGCATGAGCGCCAAGCCCAAGGTCAAGGCCTCGATCATCGGCGGCGCCGGCAACTGCGTCGCGATCGGCAACTACACGAAGAACCCCGAGGCCGCGGTGAAGTTCGTGTCCTTCCTCGCCTCGAAGCCCTCCTTCATCCAGCTCACCAAGTCGGTGACCACCTTCCCGGCCCGCAAGGACGTGAGCCTCGACGACCTCGGCTGGACCAACGACCCCTTCAGGCGGAAGATCTACGAGCTCTCCAGGAACTTCGCCTTCTGGGTCGACAACTCCATCCCCGCCTACCAGTACGACGAGATGAAGCGCTTCTTCCCGAACGTGCTGACCGGCAAGCTGAGCCCCGTCGACTTCGCGAGGCAGATGGACAAGCTCGTCCAGGACAAGAAGTAGCGATCGGCGGAGGGGGAGGATGACGAAGCAGCGCAGGCGCAGGGAACTCGCCGTCTCGCTCCTCGGGATCGCCCCGGTCCTCCTCCTCCTCCTGTCCTTCCGGGCCTACCCCCTCGGCCGGGTGCTGTACGACAGCCTCACCAACTGGGACGGCCTCTTCCGCCACGATTTCGTGGGCCTCCGGAACTACGCCCGCCTCCTCAGGACCGGCTACTTCTGGCAGACCCTCGCCAACTGCCTCGTGATGTTCGTCAACGTGCCGATCCAGGTCCTCGTCGGCCTCGTCGTGTCCATGCTCCTCTACGAGAAGACCTTCGGCTGGCGCTTCTTCCGCTCGCTCTACTACCTGCCGCAGATCGTGTCCGCCGTGATCGTCGGCTACCTCTTCGCGGTCTTCTTCTCCTTCGACGGCCCCGTGAACCAGGCGCTCAGGGCCTTCGGCATGAAGGGCCTCGCCGTCGAGTGGCTCGGCGACCGCGGCACCGCGATCGGCGTCGTGGTGACGGCCCTCGTGTGGATCAACATCGGCTGGCAGGGCGTCCTCATGCTCGGCGGCCTGTCCTCCATCGACCCCTCGGTCTTCGACGCCGCGCGGATCGACGGGGCCAATTTCGCGCAACGCACCTTCTACGTCATGCTGCCGATGATCGGGCGCGTGATCGAGTACTCCTTCATCTACTCGGTCGCCTGGACCTTCACGGGCCTCTTCCCCTTCATCTACTCGATCACGAACGGGGGCCCCGGCTACGACACGACCACCCTCGACTTCCTCGTCTACCAGAAGGCCTTCCGCGAGGACTCCTCCCTCGGCGAGGCCTGCGCCCTCGCCGTCGTCCTCCTCGGCATCGTGTCCGTCCTGACCCTGGTCCAGCGGAGGATCTCGGCCCGCGCCAACGAGTGGAGCGAGTGAGGATGGCCCGCCGCCTCCGCCCCTCCTCGGTGATCATCTTCCTCGTGTTCCTGGCCCTCGGCGCGAGTTTCGTCTTCCCCTTCTTCTACATGGCGATCAACGCCCTGAAGACGACGCCCGAGTACTACAAGAGCACCTTCAGCCTGCCGGGATCGCTCAACCTGTCGAACTTCTCCACGATGATCAGCCAGTTCAGGATCCAGGTGAACATGCTGAACTCGCTCTTCATCTCGGCCTCGTCGGTCGTCGCCACGGCCGCGCTCGGCATCGTCGCCTCCTACGTCTTCGCCAAGCGCCGCTTCCGGGGCTCGGGCGCGCTCTACCTCGCGATCGTCTTCAGCATGTTCATGCCGAACCAGGTCACCCTCATCCCCCTGTACTTCCTCTACTCGCGCCTGGGCCTGATCAACACGCCTTTCGCGGTGATCATCTGCTTCGCGACGGCGAGCATGCCCTCCACGATCATGCTCCTCACCGCCTACTTCAAGAGCATCCCCGACGAGGTCTGCGAGGCCGCGATCGTCGACGGCTACGGCTTCATGGGCATCGTGCGGCACGTGATAGTCCCGATGGGCAAGCCCGCCATCGCGGTCAACGCCACCTTCGTGTTCCTGCGCACCTGGAACGACTTCCTGACGCCCCTGGTGCTCCTCACGAAGAAGGAGACGCAGACCGTCGTCGTGGCGCTGAGCGCGCTCGTGAGCAGGTACCAGAGCGACCCGCCCTACCAGATGGCGGGCCTCGCCATCGCCACCTTGCCGGCCGTGGCCATGTACCTGTTCTTCCAGCGCTACCTGGTCGAGGGTGTTAACGCCGGGTCCCTGAAATAGTATACTCGGCCGGCTTCGAGGGGAGGGGTTCGATGGGGAAGGTCGCTTCGAGGGAGAACGAGATCCTCGAGGTCCTGAAGACGCGGCGCAAGCTCGACATGGAGGAGATCGTCGGGCGCTTCTCGATTTCCGAGTCGACCGCGCGCCGCCTCTGCGCGAGCCTCGAGCGCCAGGGCAAGGTCATCCGCGGCGTCGGGGGCATCTACTGCCTTCCCGAGGCCGGGGCCACGGGCCAGTACGAGTACGACCGCCTCGTGGCCGAGAGCGCCCCGCAGAAGGACCGCATCGGCGAGTACGCGAGCGGCCTCGTCGAGGAGGGCGACATCATCTTCATCTCGGGCGGCACGACGGTCGCGCAGCTCTCGCGCCACCTCGCCGCGCGGCTCGGGCGGGGCGAGCTGGGCAGGGTCCTCATCACGACGAACTCGGTGATCAACGCCGAGCTCCTCGCGCCGCTCACGAAGGTGGTGCTCATCGGCGGCGAGTACCGCCCCCGGCGACGGGACGTGGCGGGGCCCTTGAGCGAGCGGATGGTGTCGGGCGCCCGCTTCAACAAGTGCTTCCTCGGCATCGACGCGATCGACGTCGACGCGGGCCTCATGGTCTTCGACGTGGAGACCGGCAACCTCGACGAGCTCGTGAGCGCCCGCTCCGACACCAAGTACATCCTCGCCGACTCGGGCAAGTTCAAGGACAAGTCCTTCATCACCTACTCGGCCATCACGCCGAGCCACGCGATCGTGACCGACGCGGGCATCGCCCCCGCGATCCTCGCCAAGGGAAGGGCCAAGGGGATCCGGATCGAGGCGGTCTAGTCCGCCATCACAGCTCGGCGACCAGCTCCAGGAATCTCGACAAGCCCAGGGCCCTGAAGCCCGCGCCCGCGTCGGCCTCCTCGCTCTCCGGCAGGACGAGCCAGCGCAGGGGTATCTCGAGCTCGTCGGCGGCGGCCGCCGCGGCGCGGCCCGGGCCGCCCCGCCGCGCCCAGCGTATGCTCGCCGCCGCGATCGCCCCGCCCCCGCGCGAGAGGACGAGCTCGAGGGCGTTGCCGTCGCGGCTCGTCGCCCGCGCCGCCTCGATCCCCGGGGGGAGGAGGGCGAGGGCCTGCTCGATCGCGTAACCTTCCCAGGAGGCCGCGAGCCTCGCGCTCCCGAGGAGGCGGTCGAAGCCGGCGAGGCCCATGAGGGCGTTGTAGAGGCCCGAGTCGCGCAGGTAGAGGGCCGGGGCGCGCGCGACGCGGCCCGCCCGGGGCCGGCCGATCGCGGGCAGCTCGCGGGCGAGCCCGGCGCGGACGAGGGAGGCGAGGGCCCGCGCGACCGTGGGCCGCGACAGGCCGAGGGAGCGGGCGGCCGCGCTCTCGTTGAGGCCGCCGCCCTGGGCCTCCGCGACCATCGCGAGGAGGCGTGCGCTCCTCCCCGGGGCCCAGGGCAGGCCCGCGGCGGCGAAGCGCTCCTCGGAGACGGAGGCGGCGTAGCGGCCGAGCCATTCCGCGGCCGCCTGGTCGCTCGGGGCGGCGAAGGCCTCGGGGAAGCCGCCGCGGAGCCAGTGCCTCGTCCTCGAGCCCGCCCCGACCTCGCCGAGGGAGAGGGGCCCGAGGGCGAGGCGGGCGGCGGGGAGCCCGTCGGGGAAGCCGCGGCCGACGAGGACCATGCGCGTCCTCTCCCCGGCCGCGCCCGAGGCGAGGGCCGCGGCGGCCGCGCGGGCCTCCTCGGGCCCGGCCTCGTCCGCGACGAGGAGCCGGGGGCCGTGGCTCGGCCTGGCGCCCGCCGCGACGCTCGAGGGGAGGGCGCCGAGGGCCAGGGCGGGCGCCGCGAGGACGTTCCGCCCGAGCTCCGTGCCCGCGTGGACCAGGATGGCGCCCGGCGCGGCCTTGGCGATCTGGGCGGCGAAGGTCGAGAGCCCGCAGCGCGGCGGCCCCTCCACGAGGATGAGCCCCTCGGTTTTCAGGAGTTCGAGGAG